>JBCNPS010000251.1:0-10031 GCA_039593235.1 Chitinophaga sp.
TATCGCCATCGCCATGTACGGAGGGTGATAAACGGACAGACGCAGCGCGTACACCCAATGCGCATACTGCTTCTGCGGCCTGTTCGGAAGCGCGTGGCCAGGCGGGGTTAAAAGGGGGAACGATATCTTCCGTAGCAAGTTGTCCCGGGCTTACCAGTGCGGTGCCGGAGGTAACGATCAATGGGCGGTTGGAACCGGCCAATACTTCGCCAATAGTTGTTATCGCTTTTTTATCTACTTCGCAAACTTCCGCGAACCGGGTAAAGTCGTGAATAAAACCGGCATGGATCACGCCGTCGGTTTCACCGGCGCCAGCCCGCAAACTATCCAGGTCTTCCAGGTCGCCCCGCAGCACTTCCGCGCCTGCTTCCTGCAACCTTTGAGCGGATGCATCCGACCGGGCCAGGCCAAGCACCTGGTGACCAGCATTTATTAATTCCTGCACAACGGCAGTACCAACGAAGCCAGTGGCTCCTGTAACAAATACACGCATAATGTTTTTCTTTTGATACTGCAAAGATCATTTACACCGGTCAATCCGGTTTATCCAAATCTGCTTTTGATTTAGCCGGATCTGTTATTACGCAGGAAAAGGCGCTTCAGGCTTTTTTTACAGGAAAGATGTATATTTCAACCGCATAATGAATGGAAGCCATGACAAAAAAAACAACATCTATCCCGGTAAATTATTTTGACGAGGGAGAAAGTTTGGGTATTACCGTAGAAAGAATATTGATCCGCGACTTACATATGTTCACGGAAGCAGAAGAAGCGCATCGCCACGACTTCCATTCCTTCTTCCTGCTCGAAAAAGGAACGGTTACCATTGAAATTGATTTTATAGAACATAACATTAAGGCGCCTTCCGTGATCTATATGCACCCTAACCAGGTACATCTTATAAAAGCATATAAAAATGTAACCGTCAGCACCTGCGCTATCAATAATGAAAACCTGCATCCCGGGTATCTGAAATTACTGGAAGATATAACCCCTGCCAGGCCATTACAGTTCAGCAAAGCAACGTTTTCCCTTATTTATGAAGCATGGTCGCTTTGCCTGAAGTTTTACAAAAGAAAACATGACAGGCTGTATAGTTCCGCACTAAAAGACAGTTGCAATGCATTGGCGGCATTGATCATATCACAATACCTTGAAAACTCAGTATTGCCCGACAAACTTTCCCGGTTTGAAACGGTAACCAGGTCTTTCAATGAGATCTTAGCGCATCATTATGCCACCCTCAAACGCCCGGCAGCATATGCAGAACATCTCAATATATCCACTCACTATCTGAATGAATGTGTAAAAAGCGTAACCGGGCATTCTGTTTCCTATCATATACAACAACGTGTTGTTTTGGAAGCAAAACGTTTGCTGTATCATTCCGGTAAATCGGTAAAAGAAATTGCAATTGAACTTGGCTATGATGATTATCCCTATTTTTCGCGCCTGTTTACCAAGGTGGCAGGTATGACTGCAGTAGCTTTCCGGAACAAAAACCACCAATAGTCCAATACTTACCCTCTTTTGCTATTGCCGACCTTTATCAGGCAATGCACCTTTGTACCAAATAAAATTGTATAAAATGGGATCATCAAAAGGGCAAAAGGTACTTATATCAGGTGCAAGTTTTGCTGGACTTTCAACCGCCTGGTGGATGAATAAAATGGGGTACAATGTAACCGTAGTTGAAATTGGTGCCCACCTGAAAAAGGGAGGAACACCTGTAGATATAAAAGAAAGTACGGTTGATATTGTAAAGCGAATGGGGCTTTTTGAGCAGATAAAAGCCAATAGATTATGCCTGGAATCAACGGAGTTTAAAAATGCCGGCGATGTCACGGAAAGTATCAGGATCCTCAGGCAGCCTGGTGAAGAACTGCCGGATGATGAATTTGAAATTGAACGGGATACATTGCTGAATATGTTATTTAACGCAGTTAAGGAAGATGTTGAATTTATTTTCAGCAACAGCATTACGGATTTAATTGAAACAGGGAATAACATTGAAGTTATTTTCAAAGATGGCTCGCAACGTGCGTATGACCTGGTGTTTGGTTGTGATGGTATACATTCGGCCATAAGGAAAATCTGGTTTGGACACGAAGAAAACTACTCTCATTTTCTTGGCCAGTATTTTTCCATCACTATCGTAAACAAACTGCTGATAAAACAAAATACGCTGCAGCTGTATGGTGAGCCCAATAAAGGTGTAATGCTTAACGCTTACAATAATAAAACGGATATAGTGCTTTCTTTCCGTTCAGAAGAGGAGATTCCCTACAATTATCGTGATGAAGCGCAACAAAAGAAAATAATTTTATCGCAGTTTGAAGATGTTGGTTGGCGGGCCAGTGAATTGTTAAAAGAAGTAATGGCCGCGGAAACTTTTTACTTCGATAAATTCTGCCAGATAAAAATGCCATCATGGACAAAAGGCAGGGTGGCATTGGTTGGCGACGCCGGTTATTGTGCTTCGCCGGCAGCAGGTATGGGCGGCTCATTGGCAATAATAGGCGCAACAGCATTGGCAGATGCCTTTGCGAAACACGATGATGATTATGAATCAGCGTTTGATGATTATAACAAAGCACTGCGCCCTTTTATAGAAAAAGTACAGACAGCAGCCAAAACAACGCTGGAATTTCTGCTTCCACGAACAGAAGAAGCTATCCGCGAAAGAAATAAGGGAGGATTTGAGTTTTAGCAGGAGCAGCGGTGGTATAAACAATTTTTTCATTTTGGTTATGATTCTCCCTGATTCGGTTAGTCTGATGAAATGCTGAATGTTGAAATTTGCATCATTCATCAATCAGTATTTTATATGGAAAATCAATTTGGATCAAACACCGGTGATCAGCTGGTAGCCCTTGTTACCGGCGCTAACCAGGGCGTGGGCAATCAGATTGCCAAAGAACTCGCCGCCAATGGATATATTGTTTACATCGGGGCACGCGATCCGGAAAAGGGTAAAAAGGCCGCCACTGAGATCGGCGGCAATGCGCACCCTGTTGAGCTGGATGTTACGAGGCCGTCAACGGTTACTGCAGCAGCAAAACTTATTGAAAAGGAATACGGCCGCCTGGATCTCCTGGTGAATAACGCGGGGATCTCACATGCCGGAAAGTCCGGCCGCACAATGGACGAGATGCTCAGGGACAGTCGTGTAAGTACAGCTTCCCTTGATGAGATACGCACGGTTTGGGAAACCAACGTTTTTGGGGTCATATCCGTTACGCAGGCGCTGCTGCCGCTGCTCAGGAAATCATCCGCGGCACGTGTGGTAAATGTTTCAAGCGCGCTGGGTTCTCTCACCTGGATCTCTGATCCTGCCTGCTGGGCCAGGGAACATTTCGGGATTGTTTATGCCGCTTCAAAAACGGCGCTTAATGCCGTTACCCTGGCCTTCGCCCTGGAACTGGAAAAAGAAAATATCAAGGTAAATGCCGTCAGCCCAGGTTACACGGCCACGGCGCTGAACAATTTCCAGGGTACCGAGAGTCTTGAGGTGGGTTCCCGGGAACCTGTTCGGGTGGCCCTGGATACCACCGGACCAACTGCGGCTTTTACAGGTCCTGAAGGCCCCTTGCCCTGGTAAATTTCAGGTTAAAAATTGTGACCGTTGGCCGGAAAGGCTAACGGTCTTTATTATTATCTTTAGAGATGAAAAATGAAAAAATAGCCAGGTTCGGATCAGTTTCGGAAATCCACCGTGCTTTAGGGCTTCCGGGCCCTCTTCACCCGTTGATCAGCCTGATGGATACAAAGTTGATACGGCTAGATCGTTCCCATATGCCTGCGAGCTATGTTCTGGATCTGTATAAGATCAAATTTATCACGAAGCTGGGTGGAAAGTTCAGGTACGGGCAGGGCTATTATGATTTCGATGAAGGCAGCCTTTTGTTCACGGCGCCCAACCAGGTTGTTGGTGGTGGGGCAAATTATGAGGAGAATGAGGGATTCTCGTTGCTGATCCATCCCGATTTCCTCCAGGGCTATCCGTTGGCAGGAAAGATCAAACAGTACGGGTTCTTCTCCTATGATTCCAACGAGGCCCTGCATCTTTCAGAGCAGGAAAAAACAACCATTTTATCAATCTACACCAGCATTGGCAATGAACTGAACAGCAGGATAGACGACTTTAGTCATGAGGTACTGATCTCCCAGATCGAGCTTTTGTTAAGCTATGCGAAACGTTTTTATAAACGGCAGTTCTGTACGCGGCAGGTGGTTAGCAGCGATCTGCTCCCGCAACTGGAAAATGTGCTCAATAGTTATTTTGACGAAGATCGGCCTGCCGCGCATGGCTTACCAACAGTTCAGTATGTGGCGGACCAGTTGCATTATTCTCCCAATTATTTAAGCGATATGCTGCGTTCCCTCACCGGGTTGAATGCCCAGCAGCATATTCATCAGAAATTGATAGAACGGTCAAAAGTGTTGCTTTCAAATACCAGGATGAGCGTGAGCGAAGTGGCTTATCAGTTGGGTTTTGAGCATCCACAGTCTTTCAGCAGGCTGTTTAAAATGAAAACGCTTTTATCCCCTGTGCAATTCAGGTCATCATTCAATTAAGCACCGGTAAGAGGACGTTCAACAGTTATGCGGCAACAGCCATACAGGCCAATACAAATTTACCGGTGCTTACTATAAGGCGGATGCTAATTATCGGTTTTCTTACTGATCATTTTTCCCAGCTCTTTGCCTGCTTTGGCATAAGCTTCTCCTATCCGGAGACCGGTGGCAAATTGGCCTTTTCCTCCCTTCATGTCGTCCATCATTACTTTACAGACGGACTTTTTCATATTAGCCTGGTCAAAAATTTCAACATCGAGGTTGATTGCTGCTTTACGGGAGGAGACAGCAACATTGTAGCCAACTTCAATAAACCTGGTATTTACCACCATTACATATTTGGGAGTGCTGTCTTTTGATAAGGTAATGTCGGCATACTTGGTGAAAAGCTCAGTAAAACTGGGTTCATAATGCTTTTCCCGGTCGGCAAACCAACTCTGTTCCCAGGCAGCGCCGGATCCCGGCTCCTTTGCTTCTTTTTCCGCCTTTCTCCGCTTGATATAACTGGCTTCCCGTCCGTCCTGGCCAACAATAAGCTTGTTGTAAGTAAATACTACTTTCATTTCAGTAGTACCTTTCAGAAAATCTAATTTTCCTTTTACGACTTCCTGTGCCTTCAAAAAAATTGGTGTGGCTGTTCCTGTTGTGAACAGGATAAGAAAAGTAATAATTTGCTTCATACAGTATAAGGGATAAGGACGCAATATACAACATAGGGAATAAAACCACCAAAGCAGGATAATAATCCCGAATATTTTTTCCCCGCATCCACCCATTTCCTTTACTCGTTAGTCTTACTTACTATGGAGCCATACCGGCAAGCGGATACCGGGCCGGCTGATGGTATCCATAGCCGTTAATACGGAGACACAGGGGACAATAGTAGGTGAAATCCGCCATATTCCGCTGCTGCGTTGCCTGTGGCTCCGATATGCCGCCGTTGCTATAGCAATATCCGGCAGGAGGGTATTATATTTAGCGGGGAAATAAAAAGAGCGCTGAATTATCACAAGCACTGATCGTATTGGAAGAAACGAGGGTTCATTTTAGAATAGCAGGAAAGCATTTGATTGTCATGCCATAATTAAATCAATCAACAGGAAACACGATGTTCAACAGTAAACAGCGGTAATGCTGAAAGGCGGAGCTTTGATCCGGCCGCAACAGGATGCAATTATTTAATCAACCAGTTAGTTAATTAATCAACCAAAGGATTTATGCCATTATGTTATCAAAGGCCGCCAGCCATTAAAATAAAACTGCTCCTGCAGTTGGCGGCATTTTTCTTTATGGTAATAGCAGTTATTGCGCCGCAGAAGGCAATATCCCAGACCATTACCTATAGCAACAGGAAAGTATCCCTTCAACAGGTGTTTACAGAGATTAAAAAACAGGTCAGTTATGCAGTGATATTCAATCCGGACCAGGTTGACATAAACACTACCGTATCAGTTAATGCAAAGAACCAGCCGGTGGAGGCGTTTATCAGGGCGGTACTGGCTAAGCTGCCACTCACTTACACCATGGTGGGCACCACCATTGTTGTTTTTCCCAAAACGGAGAATATGCCAGGAACAAGTCCGCCGCCCACTGATATTTCGGGGGTGGTGTTTGATGGGAAAACGACGCAGGGCATTCCCGGTGTCAGTGTTTTTGCCAGCGCGTCCGGCTCGGGTACGCAGTCAAATGAAAAAGGGGAATTTGTATTGAAGAAAGTAATGCAGGGTGAAACGATCACTTTTTCCAGCATAGGCTATGAGAAGGTGACAACGGCGGCGGTCCCTCCCGGCACCACGATGGCAGTAAAAATGAACGCAGCCACCAGCGTGTTGGACCAGGCAGTGGTGCAGGCATATGGTATTACCAGCAAACGCTTGTCTACAGGAAATATCAGCAAGGTAACCGGGGAGGAAATAGCCATGCAGCCGGTAATGAACCCACTGATGGCGTTACAGGGAAGAGTGCCCGGCATGGTGATAACGCCTACCACCGGTTATGCCAGCTCGCCGGTAAAAGTACAGATCAGGGGCAAGAGCTCTATCAATCCGAATTTTCTTTCTGAGCCGCTATATGTGATTGACGGTGTACCACTCAATATTTTAAATACCTCCGGTGTAGGAGTAGGGCAATATAATGATGTGTCGCCTGGCCTCGACCAGTCGCAGACCATTAACCCTGCCCAGGGTCAGAGCCCCCTGTTCACCATGAACCCACGCGACATTGAAAGTATTGAAGTATTGAAGGATGGCGGCGCCACCGCTATTTACGGTTCCCGTGGCGCCAACGGGGTGATATTGATCACTACAAAAAAAGGTAAACCCGGCGAAACGAATTTTGGCATGAATATCAACCAGGGAATTAAACAGGCTACCCGTTTCTGGCCCATGTTGAATACGCAGGAATATGTGCAGATGAGGAAAGAAGCTTTCGCCAATGATGGCATTACACCCACAGCTGCCAATGCGCCGGACCTGATGGTGTGGGATACCAGCCGTTATACCAACTGGCAGAAAGAGGGCCTGGGTGGGGGAAAGATTACATCTGTTGGCGCCGACCTGACCGGCGGGACAGGTGGTACCTCTTTTCGCCTCGGTGCAAACTACATCCGTGAAACAGATATACTGACCTACAGCGGGAGCAACCAGCGGATGTCCGCGGCATTGAATGTGAATCATCGCAGCAGGGATCAGAAGCTGTCTGTTAATATATCCGCAGAGTATGCGTATGTACCCCTTGGCATGATCTTAATGCCGCAGATTACCACGCTGGCGCCCAATGCCCCGCCTGTATTTGACAACAGGGGGAACCTAAATTATGCCGAATGGAACGCGGCAGGGATGGGAGACCGTTATCCTTTTAACAACATTTTAAGTCCTTTCAGCAGCAAAACCACTATGCTGACCAGCAGTCTGCGGGTTAGTTATCAGCTGCTGAAGGACCTGTCGTTCGCAACATCCGTCGGATACAACGCATCACAATATAACAGTGAGTTATTACAGACCATTGCCGGTCAGAACCCAATAAACAGCAACATTACAGGCTCCAACATGTCGGGCGCTACCAGCAGCAGCGGCTGGATCGTTGAGCCGCAGTTGAGTTATGGCCGTTACCTGGGCAAGCTGAAGTTGTCTGTGCTGGCAGGAGGCTCTTTGAATACCACTGTTACCGCGGGCTCCAGCCTGTTTGGAATGGGATATAAAGATGATGCCCTGCTCCACAGTATTTATGCTGCTTCCTTTATAACTGCCGGACAGAATTATGGGCAATACAAGTATGCCGCATTATTTGGTCGTATTAATCTTAACTGGGAAGATAAGTACGTGCTGGAGCTTACAGGTAGAAGGGACGGCTCTTCCCGTTTTGCCCCCGGCAGCCAGTTCGGCAATTTCGGTTCCGTTGCCGGCACATGGATAGCCTCCGAAGAAAAGTGGATGAAAAAGATGCTGCCGGATTGGTTCAGCTTTGTAAAACTCAGGGGTAGCTATGCTATTACCGGCAGCGATAACGTGGGCGATTATCAATACCTCTCCCAATGGGGCAATTATTCGCCAAACACCGGGCTGCCATTGTATAGTTACAACGGCGTAAAGCCGCTGGTGCCTTTGCACCATGAGAACCAGTTGTATCACTGGGAGCTGGAGAAAAAGATGGAGATGGCCATCGCCCTGGGATTCCTGGAAGACAGGATCAACCTGGGCCTGTCCTGGTACCGGAACCGTCGTAACAACCAGCTGATGTCTGTGGATGTACCGTTATTCACCGGGTTTGGTAAGGTAGTGACCAACTGGCCCGCCAAAGTGCAAAATGCTGGCCTGGAAGCGGAAATTAGTGCAAAGCTGGCAAATTCACGGAAGTTTTCGTGGACGCTCAGTTTTAATATCGGCCGTAACGTCAATAAGCTACTGGAATACCCGGATTTTGAGGCATCGCCTTTTTACAGCCAGTATAAACTGGGGCAATCCGTTGACACGAAATACCTGCTGCACTACCTGGGAGTAGATCCGCAAACAGGACAATACAGTTATGCCGATTACAACCACGATGGCGCAATTGTGCCCAATACATCCCTGCCGCCAGGAACGGGCGGCGACGACCGGTATATTGGTATTGATATAGCGCCAAAATTCACCGGCGGGATAGGTAACAGCCTGAATTATAAAAACTGGTCGCTTTACTTCTTCTTCGATTTTAAGAAGCAAATGGGAATAAACAGCCTCGTGAATGGCGGGGTACCGGGTACTATGAACAATATTTCGCCGGTAGTGTACAACAACCGCTGGACGAAGCCGGGTGATAATGCCCGGTATGCACGGCTCTCCACCGTAGGTACCACAAGCGATTTCAATTTTTATAATTCCGATGCACAGTATTCGGATGCTTCCTTCCTGAGATGTAACAATATCAGTTTCGGTTATAGCCTGCCTGAAAAACTGCTTAAGAAAACGGGTCTGAAAGGCGCCAACATCCAGGTGAATATGCAGAATTTTTTTGTGATCACGGTGTTTAAAGGAATGGACCCGGACATGCAGACGTTTGGAACAATGCCGCCGGCAAAAGTGCTTCAATGCGCGCTTTCATTTAACTTTTAATTGGTAACAGTCATGTATATACGTTTTGTGCTTCTTTTTACAGCCGTCATCTGTTTATGCTGTTCCTGCAGGAAACTGGTGGAAATAGATCCTCCCCGCAATACTATTACAACCAGCCAGGTATTCACTACAGATGCCCAGGCCACTGCCGCCATGGCAGGCGTTTACATCAACATGCTGGCATATGGCGCACTGGGCAGCGGCAAAATTACTATGTTCACCGGCTTGTCGTCCGATGAATTGGTGGCGTATGGCGGTGTGAATAGCCTTTATTATCCCTTTAACGCCAACCGGCTACGGCTGAAGGATGCCCCGGGCGATCAGTGGACCAACTCATATCAATCTGTTTACGACGCCAACGCGGTAATGGAAGGCATAGCAGCGTCAGCTTCCACTACACTGCATGATGATGTAAGGACAGCGCTTACAGGTGAAGCGAAATTTGTAAGAGCATTCAGTTATTTCTATCTCACCAACCTCTTTGGCGATGTACCGCTTGCACTTACAGTAGACTTCAATAAAACGAAGCAACTCCCCAGGGCGCCACAGGCAGACGTATACAAGCAGATCATCCAGGACCTGCAGGAGGCGGCAGCGGCGCTGCCGGAAGATTATTCCGTTAGTAACGGTGGCCTGCGCGTACGTCCCAACAAATGGGCCGCTACCTTGCTTTTAGCCAGGGCTCTCCTTTATACAGGCAATTATGAAGACGCCGCAACACAGGCGGGTGCGGTGATAAGCCAGGCCTCACTGTATGGCCTGGAAAGCAATTTGAACAACGTATTTTCTACCACCAGCCGCGAAGCCATCTGGCAGCTGCAACAGGATGTAGCCAATAATATTACGTACAACGCAACATTCGAA
>JBCNPS010000252.1:0-10006 GCA_039593235.1 Chitinophaga sp.
AGCAGTTAACTGCTTTTGGTGTGCCTTTTAAAGCAGGTATTGCCGGCACGGGGATCATTGCCCTGGTAGAAGGTAAAAACCCTTCCTCTAAAACCATTGCACTGCGTGCAGATATAGACGCACTGCAAATTACTGAGGCCAATGAGGTGGCCTATAAATCTACCAATGTTGGCGTAATGCATGCCTGTGGGCATGATGTACACACTTCCTGTGTATTGGGCGCTACTAAAATACTGAATGAATTAAAAGACAGCTTTGAAGGGACTATCAAGGTGCTGTTTCAGCCAGGTGAAGAAAAGCATCCCGGCGGCGCCAGTATCATGATTGAAGAAGGCGCCCTTGAAAACCCGCGTCCCGACGCTATCCTGGGCTTGCATGTGCATCCTTCCATGGAAGCCGGTAAGCTTGGGTTTCATGCCGGCAAATACATGGCCAGTGCAGATGAAATCTATATTACCATTAAAGGCAAAGGCGGTCATGCTGCGCAGCCACATCTTACGGTAGATACCATCCTGGTAGCGTCTCAACTGGTAGTGAGCTTACAGCAGATCATCTCCCGCAATAACAATCCTTTCTCTCCTTCTGTATTATCCATCTGTGCTTTCAACGGAGGATTCACTACCAATGTGATTCCCAGTGAAGTAAAGCTGATGGGCACTTTCAGGGCAATGGATGAAACCTGGCGTTTCCATGCGCATGAGTTGATACGCAAACAGGCAACAGGTATTGCGGAGGCAATGGGCGCTGAAATTGATATCGAGATATTAGTGGGCTACCCTACTTTATATAATAATGAAGAAGTAACCGCTAAAGCCCGCGGCTTTGCTACGGAATATTTGGGCTCAGAAGCAGTAGGCGATACGGAAATCAGGATGGGCGCTGAAGATTTCGCTTTTTATTCCCAGGTGGTGCCGGCGTGTTTTTTCCGGCTGGGTACCGGCAATGCTGCAAGAGGAATTACCTCCGGTGTGCATACGCCTACCTTTGATGTGGATGAAGAGGCAATAGAGATAGGTATGGGAACAATGGCTTACCTGGCCACACAGTTTTAAAGATATAAGAGAAACGTCCCGATGAAAATCGGGACGTTCATTTTTAACACAAAAACTTGTTATGTAAATTATAAACCGGCTGGAAAGCAGGTTTGTGCATTGATAGAATTTATTGCTAAAGATTTTAATTAAACCGTTTCAGACTTTTCAGTGATTTACCCGTTATATTCAGGTTGTCTAAGCTGTCTACACTGAAATCGCCCGCCTGGTAGGGGGCATAAAAGTATAAAGACCCGCGTTTACCCATTGTTACTTTCACAGAGTCCAGTACATTGTCATCAGTTACTTCCAGCGTATTGTTTTCTCCACCGGCAAAAGAGAAGGTATTGATTTTGGAATTATGCATGTATACACGTGCATTTTCGCCGGAGCTAACATGCAGGCTGGGTGAATTAATGTCCGAAAGAGTAAGGCCGTATCCGGTGCTGTTGTGAACATAACTGATAGCAGGACTGTATACCACTACATCGCGCGGCCGGCTGATTTCTACATAGAGCGTATCACCCTGTATATTGTAGGTGGCATTCTTGTAAAATTCAAGGTTATAATCCGGCGACTCACGTAAATAAATGGTAGCCTCCTGGTTGTCTGTTTTGGCCACCGTACTCTTTAGTACCAGCGCTTTAAATGCGGGAATGGTAACTTTCGCGTAATCCGGATCCTGCCGCGGCTGGTGGGTAATGGTGTTCGTAATGCCTTTATTGTAATTGGCTTTTAGTATAATGGCGGAAAACAGCATAAGTAATACCAGTACACCTGTAAAGCCTAAGAATAATTTATTGCTGGTTTTCATGTTAATTAAAGTTTGATTTTTTGAATTTCTCAAAATGAGGTTTCAGTTCATCGAGATCAAGATCCAGCAGGTACATGCTGCGAAAGAAGCTGGGCAATTCATTTCTTATAAAAGTTTCCTTTTTAAACTGCTTTATTTTCTTCACTGCATCTCCGCTGATGAAATAACCGATCCCTCTTTTATTCTGGATGATTTCCTGCTGCTGCAGGAGCTCGCAGGTACGCATTACAGTATTGGGATTTACTTCCAGCGACACCGCCAGTTCCCTTACAGAAGGAATGCGCTCTTCCGGCCGCCATTTGGTAAGCAATATCTGTTCGCAGATGTAATCTGCGATCTGTATATATATTGCCTGTGTATCTTTAAATTCCATTTCGCTGAGTTTTTAAATTTCTTGGTCCTTCAACCGGAAATAAGCAATGGTCCAGAGTACGGGCGCTATCACAAACTTTATCATAAACAGGTAGGTATCCTGCAGCCATTTGGGGATCAGGTACATAGTGGTGTGCCAGGACACGGGGCCGCCTTCCAGTTTGCTTACCAGCAGGAATGGTACTGATCTTTTCCAGAACTCGTTGCCGAAGCCAAAAATAAGTGTAACGATCACACAGTTGATCAGCCATAACGCGAATGCGAATACGAAAATGGATAACACTGTTTTGATAAAGCTGTACTTGTGGAAGTAGGTGGCGCCTAACAGGAAGGCCGCCTGTAAAATGAAGTATCCGTAATAGATGTATATTTTTTCTTTCGGCTGGTCCAGCAAAAGGTAGTCTTTTTCAATTTTGACACCGAGCGCTGCCTGTTGTACGTTTTCAACAATTTTGAGGCTGAGATAGCAGCTGATATGATAGGCAAGGAAGAAGCCGAGGCTGCTGATAAGGAACAGGGTGATGAATTTCTCAAACTGTGAGGCCGGCAGCATTAAGAAGTCTACCCCTTTTTCTTTGCTGCCCAGTTCACCAAAGGCCCTGCTGGTAAACAGTGTGCCGCCAAAGAAGAGGCCAATGTAATAAAAGGGCACCATGTGACTGAACACACGGAAGGGATCGCGGCCTACCGTTACCATTAAAACCCCGATGCCTGTCATCAGCCCGAATATGGTAAGCAAGCCCATTCCGTAAAAGCGGTAATGATCGGTAAAGTGTTTTTGCAGGTACAGCTGCATACGGCGAACATTAAATACGTTATTTGGTTGCATGGGTAGATCAGTTGAATATTTCCTGGATAGGTTTATGATTGGTGAGTACTGCATTAAAGAGCAGTTCCATATCTATTTTACTTTGCTCATGGCCCGCGTTGCGGGTGATAATGGTATGTCCGCGTACGTTGCTGTCGGCGAAGAGTACACCGGTAGTTTCTTCTATCCTGCTTACGGTTTTGAAACTCAGTTTATCCGTTACCGTTTGTACATCTTCCCGGAAAATAATTTTATGCCCGTCGATGATCACAATACTGTCTATCAGGTTATCGAGATCACGTACCTGGTGGGTGGAAATCACAATACACTTTTCATCACTTACCGCGGCGGCAATCACTTTACGGAACTGGCTTTTGGAGGGAATGTCGAGCCCGTTGGTAGGTTCATCCATAATAAGTGCTTTGGTGTTGGTAGCCAACGCAAAGCTGATCAGCACTTTCTTTTTTTGCCCGTACGACATTTCTGTTAACTGCTGATCCCTGGGGATTTCAAACTCTTTCAGGTAGTTGTAGAACGCTGCTTCATCGAAGTTGGGATAAAAGGGGCCATAGGTGTTTACATATCTTTTCACGCTTACTTTAGGAAGATAAAATTCTTCCGGTACAAGGAATATCTCCCGGAGGAAGGCCGGTTGCCTTTTTGCGGCAGAATAGCCCAGTACCTCGCAGGTGCCGCCATCGGGGAACAGCAGGCCGGCTATTTGTTTAAGGAGTGTGGATTTGCCTGCTCCGTTTTTTCCAAGCAAACCATAAATGTGTCCTGCTTCCAGCCGTAGCTGTAAGTCTTCGAACAGGGGCTTGTTTTTCCGGTAACTGAATGTCAGGGATTGGATGTTGATCATATTTCGTGGTTTAGTGTACTACTTAACTAGTACACTATAAAGATAGGGATATATTTTGAAGCACAAAATAAATTTTAGCGGATTTTGTCTGACTGCGGATTTGTCTGACTCAGGATTACGCTGATTATACTGATTAGTTTGATTTTATTTTTTTGCGGGATGATGGTAAGGGAGATATAAGCAGATATACTTATTGGGAGCGTTTTCGGGAATAGAAGTTGTCCTGATCCCAATTAGTTTTGATCTTAACGGAAGAAGGGAGATAAAGCAATACCGCTTCTATCTCCCTTCTTATTATAAAAATTCAAAAATAAAAATCAGTGTAATCAGCGAAATCATCAAAATCCAGAGTCAGACAAAATCCGCTTATATCATCTCACTAAAAAAATAAAATCAAGCTAATCAGTATAATCATCAAAATCCTGCTCCAAGACAATTTTATCGCCGAAGGCGACAGGCGATCCTACAACTCAGGATACAGCGGGAACTGCTGCATAAACGTATTCACTTCGCCTCTTACCTTGGAGATCAGCGCTTCATTGTCGGCATCCAGGAGGAGTGCATCGATCCAGTCAACGATCTGGCCCATATGGCTTTCGTTCAAACCACGGGTAGTGATGGCAGGAACACCAATACGGATACCGGAAGTGATAAATGCTGATTTATCGTCGAAAGGCACCATGTTTTTGTTTACGGTGATATCGGCTTTTACCAGTGTTTGTTCGGCTTTTTTACCGGAGATATTTTTATTGCGGAGGTCAATCAGCATCAGGTGATTATCGGTACCACCGGAAATGATCTCGTATCCTTTGCCTACAAAGCTTTTAGCCATTGATTGTGCATTCTTCAGGATCTGGTTGGCATACACGGTATAGTCGTCAGACAGGATCTCGAAGAAAGACACGGCTTTAGCGGCAATCACGTGTTCCAGCGGTCCGCCCTGGATACCAGGGAATACAGCGGTGTCAATGAGAGAGCTCATCAGGCGGGTTTCGCCTTTTGGTGTTTTCAGACCAAATGGATTCTCAAAATCAGCGCCCATCATGATCATACCGCCACGTGGACCACGGAGTGTTTTGTGGGTGGTAGTGGTTACGAAATGGCAGTGAGCAAACGGAGAGTTCAGCAGCCCTTTGGCGATCAGGCCTGCAGGGTGTGCTATATCAGCCAGTACAAAGGCGCCTACCTGGTCGGCTATTTCGCGGATACGTTTGTAGTCCCAGTCGCGGCTGTAAGCGGAAGCACCGCAAACAATCAGTTTGGGTTTTTCGCGATTGGCTATTTCTTCCATTTTATCATATTCTACCAGGCCTGTTTCTTTGTTAACACCATAGAAATGAGGTTGGTAGAGCTTTCCTGAATAGTTTACGGAAGAACCGTGGGTGAGGTGACCACCCATGCTCAGATCCAGTCCCAGGATTTTATCGCCCGGTTGCAGGATAGCCAGCATAACAGCTGCATTGGCTTGTGCGCCGGAGTGAGGTTGTACGTTCACATAAGCAGCGCCAAATATTTGTTTTGCCCTGTCGATGGCCAGTTGTTCGCTCTGGTCCACAATTTCGCAGCCTGCATAATATCTTCTGCCAGGATAGCCTTCGGCATATTTATTCGTCATCACATGTCCCATCGCCTGCATTACCTGTAAGCTGGTAAAGTTTTCAGACGCGATCAACTCGATGCCATGGCGCTGACGCTCCAATTCCTGGCCGATTAAATCAAATATTTGCTGGTCTCTTTGCATGTTGCCTTAAATTTGGTGCAAAAATAAATGAAAGCCAGATCAATTGCAAGCCAAAAGCCTTACGCTTTATGCTTTCCGCTTTTTATGTTAATTTCGCCGCATTCGAGCAGCAATAGCTAATCCTAACTACAACACTCAATGAAGGCAATAATACCAGTGGCAGGGGCAGGCACCAAGCTTCGTCCACATACATATACACAGCCTAAAGCATTAATACCTTTAGCCGGCAGGACCATTCTCAGTATCATTATTGATCAGCTGGTGGATGCGGGTATCACAGAATTTGTTTTTGTGGTAGGTTATCTTGGTGAAAAGATCCAGCATTATGTAGAAAAGAAATACCCGCAGCTTACCTGCCACTTTGTGCAGCAGAACAGCCGCGAAGGTACCGGGCACGCCTTATCACTTACCCGCGATGTAGTGGGAAATGATGAAGTGCTGATTGTACTGGGAGATACCATCTGCGAATGCGATTTTAAAGAAGTGATCGCCTCGCCCTACTCCATGCTGGGCCTGAAGAAAGTAGACGACCCGCGTAACTTCGGCGTAGCGGAGCTGGATGAACAGGGCAGAATTACCCGCGTAGTGGAAAAACCGCAGATCCCTAAGTCGAACCTCGCGTTGGTAGGACTGTACAAGATCAAGGAAACGCAGCAACTGTACGAATGCCTGCAAAGCAATATCGACAACAGGATAAAATCGCACGACGAGTTCCAGCTTACAGACGCATTGGAATGTATGATTGAGCACGGCGTACAGTTTAACGGCTTTAAAGTATCCAATTGGTTCGATTGCGGCCGGAAAGATACCCTGCTGGAAACAAACGCCATCCTGCTGAAAAAGTATAAACTTGCCAATAACCCGGTATTACCATATGAAAATACGATCATCATCCCACCGGTAAGCATTGGGGAAGGCTGTAATATCAAAAACGCCATTATAGGCCCTAATGTGGCCATTGGTGATAATACGGTGATCAACTACTCTATTGTAAAAGACTCGATCATCGGTTCTTTCAGCAACCTGTATGAAGTAGTATTAAAATCCTCCCTGATAGGCAGCGACGCCAATATCCGGGGACTGAGCCAGAGCCTGAACATAGGCGACAATACAGAAATAGACCTGGGATAATGCCGGCGCATCAAGCTATAGTATATTCGCTTATGAACAACCGTATCACTTCCTTATTCAATATTCAATATCCTGTGATCCAGGCCGGTATGATCTGGGCAAGCGGATGGCGTTTAGCCAGTGCTGTTAGTAATGCCGGTGGATTGGGCCTTATTGGCGCCGGAAGCATGTACCCGGCAGTGTTGCGTGAGCATATTCAGAAATGCAAACAGGCCACTGATAAGCCTTTTGGCGTGAATGTGCCATTGTTGTATCCTGATATCGACCAGCTGATAAATATTATCCTGGAAGAAGGAGTACAAATTGTATTCACTTCTGCCGGGAATCCTAAAACATGGACACCGGTATTGAAAGCAGCTGGCATCAAAGTAGTGCATGTTGTATCCAGTACAGCTTTTGCACTAAAAAGCGAAGCGGCCGGCGTAGATGCGGTGGTGGCAGAAGGATTTGAAGCCGGTGGTCATAACGGCCGCGAAGAAACCACTACTATGGTACTGATCCCCGCTGTATGCGAACAGGTAAAGATCCCGGTTATTGCCGCCGGGGGCATAGGTTCCGGGAAGGCAATGGCAGCGGCTTTTGCCCTGGGAGCATCCGGCGTACAGGTAGGCAGCCGTTTTGTAGCAACGCCCGAAGCATCTTCCCATATAAATTTTAAACAGGCAGTGGTAAACGCCAAAGAGGGCGATACCATGCTAAGCCTGAAGAAACTGGCGCCGGTGCGGCTTATCAAAAATAATTTTTACCAGGCGGTACAACAGGCGGAAGATAACGGCGCAGATGCCAATGCGCTGAAAACCCTGCTGGGAAGGGCCCGCGCCAAATCAGGTATGTTTGAAGGCAATATTGAAGAAGGAGAACTGGAAATAGGACAGGTTAGCGCGCTGATACATGATATTAAACCTGCAGCGGCGGTGCTGGAAGAAATATGGACAGAGTTCAGAAATACTATCCGCCAGCTAAATAGCCTGGATAGCTGAATGGCTACCGGAACAAACGCCCGGTAACCATCTACAGGAAATTATGGTTTTCTCACCACCCACTTCATGGCTTCTTTCAACGTGATCTTCTTTCCATACATCAGGATACCTGTACGATAGATCCGGCCGGCCATCCAGGTGGTAAACAAAAAGCCGCCGATCAAACAAACAAAAGATAATCCCAGTTGCCAGTACGGTACAGTGCCCGGAACGCCATAAGGCAGGCGGGCCATCATTACCATAGGCGAAGTGAAGGGGATAATGCTGCCCCATACAGCCAGCGGGCTGCCGGGATCCTGTACAGCCTTCATCATGATCATAATCCCAATGATAATAGGAACTGTTACCGGGATAGTGAGTTGCTGCACATCGGAGGCATCCTCATTTACAAGGCTGCCGATAGCGGCGTATAAGGCGGAATAAAAGAGATAACCTCCCAGGAAGTATAATACAAAACAAGGCACCAGTAAGCCCCAGTTGATGCTGCCTACCACATCCCTCATTTTATGGATCATTTCAGCGGTTTGGGCCGGGTTGCCCTGGGCGGCGGCTGCCTGCATACTTTCCGGCGAAAAGAACAGCGGTACCAGGGAATAGATGGCAGTAATGAGCACTCCCCATATAAAGAACTGTAACAGGCCCACTGCCGCTATACCGGTAATTTTTCCCATCATCAGCTGGAAAGGTTTTACGCTGGAGATCATTACTTCTGCAATGCGGCTCACTTTTTCTTCCATTACACCTCTCATTACGGAAGTGCCAAACAGCAGGAGCACAAAATAGATGATGAATCCACTGGCATAACCTACACCATAGGCCACCCAGGAGCTGCCTTTCTTTTCATCCTTCCCGTTTTTAAAAGTGACTTCCACATCAGACCTGATCTCATCCATCTTTGACTGGTCGATGCCCCGCAGCTCCATGCGTTTCTTTTCAATGATACTGTTGATATCCTTGTTGATGCTGTTTTCTATAGTGATGCTTGCCTGGCCGCTGCTGTAAAACTCAAATCCTGATGGCCTGCTGATATCAAAATCAGGGATATACAGGACTCCTTCGTATCCCAGTTCGCTGTAATGCAGCTTGAGACTGTCAACCGGCTGATCCTGCACGTATTTGAAATAAACACCCCTGGAGTCGGGGAATTTATTTTCAAACAGCCCGCTCTTATCCACCACTGCAATGAGCTTGTGCTCACTGGAAGATGTGGACAGCAGGATGGGTACGATGATCATAGCGGCAAAGGCCAGCGGCACCAGCAAGGTGGTGATGAGGAATGATTTTTTACGTACGCGGGTAAAAAATTCCCTTTTTATAATGAGCCATATTTTCTCCATAAGTAGCAGGTTAATCAGGTTAGCGGTAAAGCAGCTACGGGTGCGTTGCTGTTTTCAGTTTGCTGTACCTGGGTGATGAATACTTCGTTGATAGAAGGCAGGATTTCTTCAAAATAGGTAACAGGAATGTCCTGCCGGATGAAATGCAGCAGGATATCGTTAGTACTGCTATCTTCATTCATTTTCACGGTAAAGGCCTTATCATGTGTTTGCACAATATTAAAGTGATAAGTAGCCATTTGTGCAGGATTGGGCATAGTGCCCAGCCCTATTTTGAAGAGGCCCTGTTTAAAGTCCTGCTGGATTTGTTTTATGCTGCCATCCAGTATCTTGTGGCCTTTGTTGATCAGCATAATATGATCGCAGATCTCTTCCACCTGTTCCATACGGTGGGTAGAAAAGATGATGGTAGTACCTTGCTGGCTCAGGTTGAATATTTCCTGTTTGATGAGATTGGAGTTGATGGGATCCAATCCGGAGAAGGGTTCATCGAGGATGAGCAGTTTGGGCTGGTGCAGGATGGTGGAGATGAACTGAACCTTCTGCTGCATGCCTTTACTGAGTTCATCCACGCGTTTGTTGTACCAGGAGTTGATATCAAATTTGTCGAACCAGTATTTTATCTTCTGCACGGCGTCTTTCCGGCTAAGTCCTTTTAGTTGGGCGAGGTAGAGGGTTTGTTCGCCTACCATCATTTTTTTATAGAGCCCTCTTTCTTCCGGCATGTACCCGATGTGCTGTACGTCGTTTTCGGGATCAAATTTTTGTCCGTTGAAAAGGATCTGGCCTTCATCGGGGTAGAAGATGCCTGTAATCATGCGAAGGAGGGTTGTTTTACCGGCGCCATTGGGCCCCAGTAAACCAAAGATGTTGCCCTGTTGTATATCAAAGCTTACATCATCCACCGCTATGTGGGTTTCATAATGTTTT
>JBCNPS010000253.1:0-9957 GCA_039593235.1 Chitinophaga sp.
CACCAGGTTATTTATTTCCCGCGAGCATTCAACAGGTATTTATGGAGGCTAGGAATGTTTTAACGGCAGCGGCAAAACGTTCCGGCTGGTCCATATGAAGACTGTGACCGGCGTCCCGGATCTGTTCCACCTGTAAGTCGGGATGAAGATGTTGTAACGCTTCCGCAACAACAGGTGTAACCACGCCTTTATCGCCAAACAGGAGGAGGCAGGGTATATCAATCCTGCTCATCAGCTGCTTATAATCGGGGTTGGGTGGTGTGAGTACATCAAAAGCGCTCATGCTGGTTTGAAGCCTGGCACGGGCGAATAGTTCAAGCGTTTCGGGCGACCGGTTGGGATGCCTGGCCCGCGCTGCGGCTACTACTTCTTCCAGCGGCAACTGAAGTATTTTCCGGTGTTGATCGGCCACGTCGCTGTCGCGTACCTCGCGCTGAACTTCCGGGCTAAGAAAGGTGGGATCGGCCAGGACCAGGCCACGGAGCAGGTTAGGCTTACGGCTTGCTACCACGGCGGCAGTCATTCCGCCCATGGAGTGCCCGAGCAGGAACGGCGGAGGAAGTTCCAGTGCATTGATCAAACCAGCCATATCATTAGCATGGTCTTCATACCGGTATCCGTGGCTGGGTACGCCGGATTTGCCATGTCCCCTGGCATCCGGCATGATTACATCATAATCTTTCTCCAGGGCACGCGCCAAAGCTGTCCAGCACAAGCCGTTTGTCATTAACCCATGCAGTAAGATCAAAGGCGGTTTGTTGCCTCCCGTTCTTGTATAGTGTATGCTGGTATTATTTGTTTCGCACAGCGCCGTGTTCCAGTTGCTCATTTGTTATTTTCCCAGGTGTAAAAATTCATGTAAAGGTAATCAGTTATGCGGATTTGTTCCGTAAAGCAGCACCGGCAACGGGCAGGTATAAACGTAGTAATGGCGGGAAGTGTTCCGGGGGAGGCATATGCCCTCAGGGCGGAGCATTATGGTGGATGTTAAATAATCACATCTACCTGAAAGCAGGTATATTTTCTTCCCCATATTCCAGTATACGCCGGATTTGCGGAATAACCTATTTTTGTATTGTTTGATAAATTAAAAGAACTATGCTTTCTCAATTTCGTAAATCGACCCTGATCCCTGCTGCCTTGCTGCTTCTTACCGCCATTGGCGGCAAGAGCCAGGCACAGGAAAAATTTGACAGTAAGCTGCTGAAGAATGGTAAATATACGCTCGGCTGTTATAGCGTAAATAACGGCACTGAATCGGCTATCGGCACTTTTACTATTGGTATCAACACCTCCGGCGATCAACTGGCATTAACTACTGTTATGGCGCTTACCGGGCTGGAAGAGTGGAAAGATACGTCCATATCCAAACTCAACGACTTTAAACCTGTTTACCGTGCGTCGCACAGCACACTGAAAGATATGGTGCTGCACTTTGATAACAATGTTACCGGTTATTATGTAGATAAGAAAACAGGTAAAAGGACACAGATCCGGGAAGCAGGCAACCAGTATTTCATAGACAGCTATACCTATCCGTTTATCCTGTCGCTGCTGCCGCTGTCGTCCGGCTACAGCACTGATCTGCCAGTGTATGAATATAAGCCCACCAATACCGAAAACGTGAAGAAAGCAGTGGTGGAGGAAGTGAAGAACAACACCTGGATCAGCAAATACACTGGCAAGCACGATGTATGGGAAGTGTCGGTGGTAGAACCTTCTACCAACGAAAGATCTGTTTCCTACATCGATAAGAAAACCCGCCGCTTGTGGCAGATAGACATGTGGAGCAACGGACAGCAGATCAGGATGGTAGATTTGGAAACAGATTTTAACTCCATCAAAGCTCCTTTCGATAAAGACGCCACAATGAAAATGGTGAAAGGAGGTAAGGCCATCATTTCCGGGCAGGTGTTTGCCCGCGATTTCACTGATAATGGTACCGTTTGGGCCAAAATGCAGGTGATGAATATCCAGGCCAAACAGGTGGCGCCCCGTGGTACACAGGTGATACTTATCCCTTACAACGATTACTTCAAGGAATGGATCAAGACAAATGAATCCCAGCGTAAAAAAGGCAGGGAAGGTATTGCACTGCTCGATGAAGCGGCCCAGTGTATCAAAACTACCACGGTATATGATGATGCCGGCCATTTCGAATTTGTAAATCTTATGCCCGGAGAATACCTGTTATATACCGAGTTTAGTTACGACCATTCCTACTCGCAAACAGAAGTGGTGGGCTATACCGATCACTATATTAACGGCATGTTCCAGGGTACCAGCGCCAACACGGTTAACCGGAACTATAGTACCGGCGCCGGCGCTGTAGTGAAAAAGGTAGTAACAGTGGATAAACCCGGCGAGAAAGTGGAGGTGAAACTTAAGAAAACCCGGGCCTGAGTATAAATTTTTTAATGGCAGCCGCATACACGAACGTATGCGGCTTTTTTTATGGCGCTGGCCCGGTAAATTTGAAACTCCCGTCTCTGAAAATAATACCGACATTTGCCATATAAAAGCAAACGATGAATAAAGAAAGTTTAGTTCAGTTTATTCAGCAGGTATTACCAATGAGCCAGGCTAAGGCAATGCAGGTAGCGGAGCGGTTCGAGCCGGTGAGGTTTGAAAGGAACGCGTATGTGCTGGAAGCCGGCAAAGTTTGCAATGAATCTCATTTCATTGAGAATGGCATTATCAGGTCCTATACATACGATGTTGAAGGCAATGAAGTAACCACTGCATTTTATTCGAAAAACAGTTTTACGAACGACCTGCTTTCTTTTTTCAAGAGAAGTCCCGCAAGAGAATATCTCCAGGCAGTTACAGAATGTAACACCTGGTATATCACTTATGAAGATATGCAGGCAAGCTTTCACGCCATCCCGGAGTTCCGTGAATTTGGACGGCTGAATATAGTGAACCAGTATAGCACGTTGAAGGAAAGAATGTTGTCGATGTTGCAGGAAACGGCGGAACAACGATACAATAACCTGATACATTCAAGCCCGGATATCTTTCAAAATGTGCCTTTAAAATATATCGCTTCCTACCTGGGTATCACTGATACTTCGTTAAGCAGGATAAGAAAGGAGTTTGCGAAAAAATAGCCTGCTGCCTATTTCTTGCCATTTGCTAAGTATAAGCTGGCGCATTTGATTTTCCTTTGTATTACAAAATAACAGATCAAATGGGAAATCACTTATCGGGTATGCCACTTTGGGCTATCGTGCTATTTATTGTAAGCTTTCTTTATTCCATCTTCTTCATTACAAAACCGGTAAAACAGGCCGCCGATGCCGCTGGTATAACGCCGCAGCAATCACGGAATATCCGGACCGGTATTGTAGTCTTTTACATGCTTTATCTCCTGTATGTTTCCGTATTTTCTTTAAGAGGTGTGTTCGATGTAGATTCCGTGCCACCTAAAGTAATGATATGGGCGGGAATGCCGCTTATGCTTATCCTGTTTGGATTTATTGGAAATACGAAATTATTTAAGACACTGCTCCGGTCGGCTACGCTGGAATCACTGGTTGCTGTGCATATATTCCGGGTTGTTGGGGTGTTTTTCATCATCATTTACTATCATCAGCTTCTTCCTGCAAGATTTGCTTTTGCAGCCGGCCTGGGAGATATTATTACTGCTATACTGGCACTGCCGGTTGCCAGGATGGTGGCAAAGAAAAGCCCGGGGAGCATACCGGCTGTTTATGCGTGGAATATACTGGGGATCATTGACATTATTGACCTGCTTGTGATTGCAGTGATTACAGGGGCCAACGGTAACCTACGGGAAATGACGGTATTCCCGTTTGTCTGGTTTCCTGCTTTTGCTCCTGCCACCATTTTATTTTTACATACAGCAGTGTTCAGGAAATTATATCAATTAAGGAAAGCACCGCATATTGGCGGGTACCGGAACGCAACGGATGAAATAAACCTGGCGTCATAGCAAATAAAAAAACGGTGAAGCCTGGCTTCACCGTTTGGAATATGTACCCTGTTCTTGTTATTTCCATAACTCAGGAAGTTTTTAAAGAATGCATGTCTATTACGAAGCGGTATTTCACATCGCCTTTCAGCAAACGTTCATAGGCTTCATTAATTTGCTGGATATCGATCATTTCAATATCTGCAGTGATATTATGTTGTCCGCAGAAATCCAGCATTTCCTGGGTTTCAGCGATACCGCCAATCATTGACCCTGCAAAGCTTTTGCGTCCCATGATCACGCTGAATGCGGCCACCGGCAGGGGATGTTCAGGCGCGCCAACCAGGGCCAGCGAACCATCTACCCGGAGGAGGTTCAGGTAAGCGTTGATGTCATGCTCTGCAGAAACGGCGTCGAGGATGAAGTGCAGTTTACCGCGGAAGGCTTCCATCTGCTTTTCATCTTTGGAAAGTACCACTTCGTCTGCGCCTAAGCGTTTGGCTTCCGCGAATTTTGACTCCGAAGTAGTAAATGCCACCACATGTGCACCCATGGCTTTGGCTATTTTGATGCCCATATGACCCAAACCACCGATGCCTACAATACCTACTTTTTTACCCGGGCCTACGTTCCAGTGGCGAAGGGGGGAATAGGTAGTGATACCTGCGCAAAGCAGCGGGGCTGTTGCCGCCAGGTCGAGGTTTTCAGGGATACGCAGTACGAAGTTTTCATCTACCACCACGCTTTCTGAATAGCCGCCATAGGTGGGTGTATCCAGGTGTTTATCCGGTGAGTTATAAGTTTGGGTGGCGCCGGGTTCGCAGAATTGCTCCAGGCCTTCCTGGCAGTACTGACATTCGCGGCAGGAGTCTACCAGGCATCCTACGCCTACTACATCGCCTACTTTGAATTTGGTAACATGATCGCCTACGCTTACCACCTTGCCCACGATCTCATGACCAGGTACACAGGGGTACACGGTAAAATGCCATTCATTACGGGCGGTATGCAGATCAGAGTGGCAAACCCCGCAATACAGGATGTCAATTTCCACGTCGTGCGGAGTTGTTTTTCTCCGTTTGATATTAAGCGTATTTAAAGGCGCGTCGGCAGCAGGTGTGCCATATGCTTTTACTGGTGTGGTATTCATAATTTTTCTCTTGAAAGTGTGACTGGTTTAAATTTTTTAAGAAAGCAATTTGGTTATTAAAAGGAAATTTTTTTCAGGAAATTGTCCGGATCACCTTTGCGGGGATCCCGCCAACGACCGTATTGTCGGGAACATTTTTGCTGACAACTGCACCTGCGGCCACCACTGCATTTTCGCCAACGGTTACACCGGGCAGTATGGTAGCCCCTGCACCGATCCAGGCATTCACCTCGTCTGTACCGGTTGCCGCATTGAGCGCCGGCGACAAGGCCAGTGTGCGGTTGACCACTGCATCTATCTCCGGAAATTCGGGATCGTTCAGGGTAACCAGTTCTCCGGCTTTCAGCTTTTCGAAAATATTTTTCATAACGCAAAGGTAGGGCGGCCTATTCTTTTACCGGTTATGATTATCAAACCAATGATTAAGAAATTCAAACTTCCACTGAGCGCAGGGAGGAAGGGTTGGTGCCGGTCATCCGTTTAAAATAATTATTAAAGTAGCTGGGATATTCAAAACCCAATGCATAAGCGATATCCGCAATATTCCAGTCGGTATGCTGTAACAGGGCTTTGGCCTCGCTGATGATACGCTCGGTAATATGTGTGGTGGTTGACTTGCCGGTCACGGTTTTTACCATGCGGTTGAGGTAATTAACGTGCAGGGCCAGGTTTTGCGCATAGTCCTGCGCGGTTTTCAATTGAAGGGGTGTATCCGGGCTTTCGATGGGGAACTGCCGTTCCAGCAATTCAAGGAAAACAGCGGTGATGCGGTTGGCAGCATTTTTATGCTGGTCAAAATTCCCTGAAGGCTGTAATTTCATGGCCTCGTGCATGATCAGGTTAATGTAATTGCGGATCAGGTTATCCTTAAAAGTATAACCGCTTTGCTGTTCCTCGATCATTTTCTCAAAAATGGTGTTCAGAAAGATCCGCTGCTCCTCGGTGATGGTTAATATGGGGGTACCGCCTATTTTGAAGAACGGCGACTGCTGCAGGATGTCCGTACGTTCTGAAAGGTTGAGAAATTCCTCTGAAAAAAGACAGGTATAGCCTACATAAGTAGTTGATATGGTTTCCCAGGAATAGGGGATATGAGGGTTCCCGAAAAACAACACCGTACCTTCCGCCTGGAAGCTCCTGTCGGCATAATGGATAATACTTTTACCAGTGGTCAGGCAGATCTTATAAAAATCCTTCCGGCTGTAAAAACGTGTAACATTGCTATCCTCTTCGATCTGGAAGGCGTTAAAGCCTTTCAGCCGGAGGTCGTTATTGAATGCCGAAACGGAACGTGCCTGGATTTTTTTCATGGCACAAAGTTAAGGAAATCAAAACAAAGAGAAGGCTCTCTTTATTGTTGATAAGCGGCAGCTTGCTGGATGAAATTCTACAGGGTATCTTACAGGTTATCTTTTTTTTCGCTTTTAATTACTTTCCCATTTTTATCATACCATTTCCATACTCCATATGGCTTTGGTTCGCATTCATAGCATTCCACCTGGTAAGAAAGTGTTTTAGGCCGGCCGTTCTGATGATAGGTCGTTATTGTCCGGCGGGTAATTATATCATGGCAGCCTGTGTTACTTTTTCCTTCGTGCCGGTAGGAAATAGTTTCCGTCAGCTTCCCCGAGGCATCAAACAGGCTGTCTGTGCCCACCGGTACACCGCAACCGTTATAGTTACCCTGATGTGTTACCTGTTTCAGGCGGCCGTTATCATAATACGTTTTGTAAGCAGTTGCCTGGGCCTTAATGCCGGTAAAGCGGAACATGGCCAGCGCCGTTATGAGCAGTATGCGAAGCGGATAAATATGATTGATCATCTACGGAGTTTAAAACAACATAACAACATGGTTCATAAAAGTAAGGTAGTTAAAATTCCGGAGAATGATCATCAGTTGAACGACTGCCGAAATTCCAAAGGTGACAGACGGGTTTTGATCTTGAAAAATTTACTGAAAGACTGGGGATGTTCAAAGCCCAGTTCGTAAGCAATTTCGCTTACAGACAAACCGGTGGTAGACAGCTTTTCCTTGGCCTTTTCCACCAGTTTTTCATGGATATGCTGTTGTGCGTTCTGTCCTGTCAGTGAACGCAGCATATCGCTCAGGTAGCGGGGAGAAAGATGTAATTGTGCAGCAAGGTATTCAACAGTAGGTAGTCCTTTGTTCAACGCATGTGCCGTTTCAAAATAATCATTCAGCAATTGCTCCATTTTCGACAGCAGGTCGTTATTCACTGCTTTCCTGGTGATGAACTGCCGTTTATAAAAACGGTTACTGAAGTTGAGTAATACTTCTATATAGGACATTATTACATCCTGGCTGAAATCATCTATGGGGTTGTTCAACTCCCTGGTAATGTGTTCCAGCACTTCCGTAATGGTTACCCTTTCCTTTTCGGAAAGATGCAGGGCTTCGTTGGCCTCATAGGAAAAGAAGCCATAGTTTTTTATGTTTTTCCCTAATGGGTAATTACGGATAAAGTCGGGATGGATCAGCAGTGTGGCGCCATAAAATTCCTGGTCCCCAATAATAGAAATGATCTGATGAGGAGCGGTAAATACCAGTCCGCCCTCATCATAATCATAATATCCCTGTCCGTATCCTATCCTTCCGTTTTGCAGTTTTTTATAGGATATTTTGTAAAAGCTGAGCAGGAATGTTTCCGGCAGCTGATCAATTGCCACTGCAATTTTGGTGTTGTCGATCAGGCTTATCAGCGGATGCTGGGGGCCGGGTAAGCCCAGCATGCGGTGCAACCCGGTGATGGAGTCAATTTTAAAAGGAACGGAAGGATGCTTTTTCATCTTGGTCAGTTACGCTGTTACAAACCTAATACATTTTTGCCCATCTCTATTCTGAAGGCCTCATTGCCAATTTCCACGCGTCTTGCATATAAAGATTGTGCATCCTGGCCGGCTACATAGCGTACCTGGTTTTTACCATCCGTGGCGGCTTCATACACAACGCCGGCGATTTGTTCTGCCGTTGAAAAATTATCCACGTTGAAAAGCGCCCATAGTTTTTTGGTAGCTTCATCGTAAGCGGGATGGGAGGGGGCGTCTATAGATCTGCCGGCAAAATCGGTGGCGATACCGCCCGGCGCCACGGTTTTTACGCCTACATTGAACAGTCCCATTTCAAATGAGAGGCTTTCACTCCAGCCTTCCAGGGCAAATTTGGTAGCATGATATACGGAGCCCAGGGGAAAGGCAAACAGGCCGCCCATAGAGGTCGTAGTAATAAACAAGCCGCTTTTTTTCTCCCTGAAATAGGGGATGAACGCCTGGGTAACCCTCAGCACGCCCAGCAGGTTAGTGTTCAGCTGTCTTATCATCTGTTCGTCGCTGAAAGCCTCCATAGGGCCTACCAAACCGTAGCCTGCATTGTTAAATACCACGTCTACACCTGATTGTATGGCTTTTTGAACGGTGCTGTTTACCTGTTCGGGGTTGGTAACATCCAATGGTAAAAGGGTTACATTCTCCAGCCCGGAAAGTTCAGTTTCTTTTTCCGGTTGGCGCATAGTGGCTATCACTGCCCATCCTTTCTGCTGAAATAATTTAGCTGTTGCCTTGCCTAAGCCGGTAGAAGCGCCGGTAATAAAGATCGTTTTCATGTTGTTCATTTTTTAACACAAAAATCGACCGGAGGGAGTTTTGGCAAGTTGCCATATTGAAGATGTTTGTAGCCAAAATGACGAAAGAGGTCTTCCGGGTTACAGGTTAGCTGCCCAGTCCCTGCAAAAAGCCGTTGAGGTCATCATCTTTATCCAGTCCCAGCTTCTGTTTGATCCGGTAACGGCTCATTCTCACACTTTTTGCTTCAATGTTCATCAGCTGGGCAATTTGCCGGGTGTCCATCTTAAGATAAAGGTAGGCGCAGAGCTTCAGATCAAGTAAGGTGAGTTTTCTCTGGGCTTTATCGTTGATAAGGTTAAAAAAACCGGGGTGTACCTGCTGGATTTGCAGCTTGGCATGTTCAAAGTCATTGTCGATCACCATCTGTTCCTTCAGGATCTTTTGCATATTAACGGGGTCGCCTTCTGTGAGTTTGTTCCTGATGCTTTGCAGGGTTTGATTTTTATGCTCCAGTTGCAGCACATTGGCCATTACTTCTTTTTTTAACTGTTGCTGTTGGGTGGCCAGCAGCTGTTGTTCTGCCCTGAGCCTCGCATGTTCTTCCTTTTCCAGGCGCACCTGCATTTCAGATTCGTGTTTTTCCAGCTCCAGCTGTTTTTCCCGCTGTAGCGAAAGGCGTAACCTGAAGTGGTACGACCGGAACATGAATATCAGTCCGAGGAAGGAGGCCAGTGCAATGCAGGCATATAAATAATTCTGCATGGTGCGGCTCTTTTCCTGTTCCTTCAGGAGTTGCATCTCGTTGTTTTTCTTTTCCGTTTCGTACTGTATCTCCAGCTTTTGTGTATTGAGCGCCTGTTGCTGGTTGAAGATCTTATTATTATAGAGGGTCGCTTCCTTTTGATATTCCAGTGCTTTCCGGTAGTTCCCCTTTTGCTCGTAGAAGGCCGACAGCGATTGCACCACATTGATCATTGTATAATAATAAGGCGTATTGGCGGCTTTTATCACTTCATATGCTTCCAGCAGGTAGCTTTCCGCCTGTGCATCGTTGCCTTCGCGTTTGGCAAATTCGCTCAGTATACCCAGGCTGCTGGCAAATACATCTTCGCTGTTACCGGCATTTTTCAATACAGACCGCGCCTCGCCGGCGTAATGGATGGCCTGGGCTTTAGCCCCCGGATCATCGGATGGGAAGTATTTCAGGTAGGTATTGGCAATGTTTATACAGGCAATGGCGTAGGTATTATTGGCCACCCTGCCTGAGTATTGCCGGTACAAGGCCACCGGT
>JBCNPS010000254.1:0-9953 GCA_039593235.1 Chitinophaga sp.
CCGCTGTCCGATTGCCGGGGTACTACTACAATACTGGCATCTTCGTCCCTGGAACCGGGTGGGGCGGTAATACATTTTACGATCAGTATTTCAGGGAATGCTTCCAGTAACACCTGTGCAATATCCAGCGCAGTAACCGGCCGTTGCTTATGCCGCAGCCTTTCGCTTACACGCGTATAAAATTTACTTTCTGATTCTCTTTTGCGTCCGCCAAATGAAGGAAACAACTGCCATATGGCTTGGATGGTGCGGATATCCCGCTTCGTGTTTTTTATGGTCAGCGGCGGAATAGACAATACTGTTTCGAGAGAATTGCCAATGCCTTGCAGTACCCGTTCTGCTGTTACGGCATTGGGAAAAATACCGGTTACACGGGGTGTGATACATTCATGCGAGGGTGTGGAGATCCTGATCCACCAGGTGCCTGGCTGGAGAATGCTGTTGTTGGTATTGATGCCGGCCGGTACCCGGATCTTTACAATGCCGCTTCTCGAAAGACTGTTTGTATTATCCGATAACAGGCACATGCCATCAAAGGGATGCCATTTGTTATCCGCCAGGTAATGCCAGTGCAGCGGCGGAGGATCGGTAGTAGTATCGGTGAAATATTTATCTTCCAGCTGGAACAGTAATGATAGTTCTTCCCCGGGTTTCAGCTGGTTGAAGCCAATGTATAAATGTCCTGCTTCGTTGAACACGGGCAGGAGTGAAAAATCGCTGGCGCCATTACCCGGGTAAATGGATTCATTTCCGAATACACCAACATGATGCACCTCCATGGTTTCTCCCGGTACCGGTGATTTTACGGGCTTCAACGATTCGGAATGCTCCAGTGTATAACCAATGGCAATGGATTTTATCATGGGTGCATAAGGCAGGTTGGGCTGCGGTTTTTTCCGGGAAGGATGTTTGGCGTTATATAGAATAATTTCAGGGAAGATAAGCGTATATAACTGGTGCCCGAATGCTTCAGCCGGCGCCGCCAGTTCCAGTCTCACCGCACCCTGTTTATAACTGGTGGTACTGTGTTTGGCTTCTTTGCTCATTTTCATCCCGTTGGTAAAACTGATCTTATTGAAGTCTGCGTTGCTGATCATGGAGGTATCTGCAAGATACAGGTCGCCTTCTTTGTTACGGTAGGTATGAAACAGCTGGAATAGTTCCTGGTTGCCACGTTCAGGCAAAAACACGCCGTTGTTGATACTGCTGATACCTACCTTGTAAGCGTTGTTGGTCATATCGCCGGGATAGGCGGCATAGTAGCTGTCGAAGCCGTTTATATTTTTAGGAAGATCCAGCCATTCCAGTTTAATGCTGAAGTCTTTCGTATACTTATTAAACACATTGGTATTGCAGATATCGAGAAACGAGCCTATGGCGGGCATAGGGCCAAACATCCGGAAGGAGTGAAGTGCATTTACTTCCCCGATATTATTATCCAGCTTTACCGAACGGAAGCCGGTTACCCTAGCCGTTACCGTTACCCTTTCCAGCACCAGGTGACGCAGGAAAGAATAGGGATGATGGAAGCTGTTATTATTCAGCAATATTTTCAGTAAGGGGAGCGCAGATGGAATGTTACCACTATGTATTTCCGGGTCAAACACACAGAAAGCGGCTTCGTTGCTGCGCAGCAGGAAGTTGATCACAATGGCATTGTCGGCCTGTTCTGCAGCGGTGCAGCGAACGTTGTAATGGCTGATCTGTTCCCATCCTCCAGGCGAGGTGTAGTAGAGAACAAATGCACCGGACATCAGTTCACTGTTGGTGATAGCGGCGCTCCTGCCGGTAACGGCGGAAAAGTTTTGCAGGTATTTCATTAAGCCGGCGTAGCTGGCTGCGTTGAAATGTAACCGCACCTGTACGGAGCGTGCGCCTTCTGTAAGGTACAGTGTAGGCGATCCGATCATGAACCCCAGGGAGGCGTCTTCCATAGTACGCACCGATTGGGAAAGATCGTGCTGGTCTTCTCCCAGCAGGGGCCAGGTAACCGGAGGGATGGTTAATTTGGCAAAAGCCGGCGCCGGTATTACCGGGTGAACAGCATGATATATGGCTGCTTCGCAGATATTACTGGTTTGGAGCGACTTCGCGGCGATCTGTAAATAATTGCTTACATACAGGGTATGTATGGCAGTGATGGTGGTGGCATGTGCTTTGAAATGTTCCACCAGCTGGTATTTCAGCGGTTCTTTTTTAGCGGGGCTGGGAGCAAGCAGTATCTCTCCCTTGTCCAGTGCAAGGTGGCTGATCTGTGGTGCCGGCATTACCAGTATATGTACTTTATCTGGTACTGCGTGCAGCGGTTCCATGCCCAGTATGGTACGGTAGTAATAATCGAGATGTCTTTTAGGTATTCCGTTGATCTGGTCCTGCAGGTGTTTGTAAAGCTCCGTAAACGCCATTAGCAGCCCCATATGCGGCGTATGTTTCCGTTCGCGGAGCTGGTTCTTCAGGTAAAAGGAAGCCGCGCTGGAAGTCTGGTAAAACTTTGTGCGCAGGGTGTCATAAATTTCATTCAGTGAAAAGAACCCGCTGAAAGTATCGTCCCCATCTGCGGTATTTGAGGGGATGCCGGGGAATAATTGCTGCAACCGGGTGGTAGTGGCGGCGCCACGCAGGGTATGATGCCTTGCCGCTTCATAGGGGAACAGTTGCTTTACCTGTATTTCGTACCGGAGCAGCTTTGCTGTTTCTTCTTCTACCGACTGAATTACCTGTTCCACATAATGCTGGATCACCCGTTGTTTATCTGCCAGCGCAAGCTTCTGCAATACATCCATCAGCTCAATGGCAATATCATAGAGGAGCACAAAGAAGCCGGCGGTATGTTTAAACAGGCTGGCTTCATTACCGGCTTTCCCCATGGCCTCCCGGATAGAAAGATACTTTTCTTCGTAGGCGGTGAATTGCAGGTTGGAGCAGATAATGAGCATGATCACCAGGTCCGCATGAAAGAACTCCTGCCAGTCGCCATCCGGCTGATCCTGGAAATTATAATAATTGAACTGGCTGGAGAGCGCCGTCAGCTGGGCCAGCAGGTCGAAGGTACTCCGGTTATCTACTTTTACATACGCAGGTTGCAATGCATCCAGTTGTCTTTCCAACTGGCTTACACCATCCTGTATATTTTCAAAGTAGTTGTTCATCGTATGCTGATATTGGTGCCTTCCAGGAAATAGAACGGATACACCATGTTATGCCGGGTATTGGTGGCAATCACGGTATAGTTGATCTGTACATACACCACGCCGCTTTCCATGGTCTGGTCTGCAATCTGGCAGTCAACCAGTTTGATCCGCGGTTCATACTCCAGCAGCGCATGATAAATGATATGATTCAGTTCTGCGGCGAAGCGGGAGTCTACCACTTCAAACACCATCTTCCGGATATTACAGCCAAAATCCGGCAGCATGATACGTTCCCCGGGAATGGTGCTGAGAATGATGCGGATACTTTCTTCAATATCCGCTACATCGGATACCATCAGTACGGACGCATTGGGTTTATCGAAGGAAGGAGGAAAGCTCCAGCCTGTTCCTAAAAATGATTTGATCTCTTTTGCCATTGTTAACCTCCTATTAATACAGTGGGACATCCCAATACCACCACACCACCATGCGCGGTGCTGTCGCCCATGCGTACTGCCGGCCTGCCGCCTATCAGTACGGTGAACGAACCCATAATAGTGGAATCCGGCGGCCCTACACAGGTGCACAGGTCGCCCACAACGGAAGCGGGTAGTCCGCCAATAAGCACGGTGGGCATGCCGGGTCCTACAATAGGGCCACCTACATGCGGAACAGGTGGAAGCGCCGGCGTTACAAGCGGGCATACATGCATATCTGTGATCCTTGCGGCGGGTTGTCCCATGTGTTGTTTTTTTATGGTTTAATTAATCATTACCACAGCTCCCTGTATCACCGTGGATGCAGAAGAGGAAAGGGTGGCGGAAGCATTACCGGTAGCGCTGAGCGTAGTATCGGCCGATAAGGAAAGGGTAGCCCCGCTCATTTCCAGTGCAGCGGTGGCCGCCGCATTAATGGATAGCCCGCTTAGTTTGAGCTGCCCGGTGGCCTCCAGGGTAAGGTCGCTGGCACTCTTGATGGTAATGCCCGCTGGCGCCATGGTAATGCTGTTGCTGCTCTGGTCCTGTACCACTATTTCCTGCGAAGTATCGTTCAGTGTAATGCTGTTGCCTCCCGGTGTAACAACGGTGATGATCTTGTTCTCATCATCAAAACTGATCTGCAGCTGGCTCTTGGTATACAGGGCCTTGATGTAATTGTTATTGTCTGCCGGTGTTACCGGCGGTGTTTTCATTTTGCCGTATAAGGAACCGATGATCACCGGGTAGCGCGGATCATTTTCAACAAATGCCACTACTACCTCATCGCCCACTTCAGGAAAAAATATAGCGCCTGCAGTGGCGGTGGCGTAGAAAGTGGACAGTCTCGCCCAGGTGCCTTGCTGCCCCGTAGCCGTACTGGCCAGCATCACCTGCACACGGTACTCAGCACCGGGATCTTCTGAAATGGCAACAACAGTGCCCAGCTGAAGCCCTTGTATAGCCGGCAGCTGCCCGTTGGCCGGTGAGTAGGAAAAATTTTCCCTTTCGTAAATAGGTTTACTGTTCAATCCAAACTTTGCATTGGTATTCCAAACGCCTTCTTTGAGCGTATGCGTTACTGCCCACACATAGGCGTTCCCGTTAAAGCGGGCGCCTACGCCGGATAAGGCGATCAGCGTATTGGGCCATACGGTGGCATTACCCATGAAGGATACCTGCCCGCTGATGGATTCCAGCCGCATGCGTAATAAGGTGCTGTTGGCCCAGGCCTGCAGGCTTTCCTGTGCCAGGGGGGAGTTGGATACCAGTTGCAGCGGCGTTTGACTCAGTGCAGCAGCCAGTGTGCTGGCAGTAATGTTGCCTTGTGCATTCAGCCCCGGCTCCTCGGCGTTTGCCGTGATCATGGCCAGTGTTTGCGGATCCCAGGCAGCGGCGGAAAGGGAAGGCACCTGTTTCTCGGCGTTCACAGAAGCGTTGAAGCTGATCAGTGATTCGCCGAAAGCTACAGATACTACGGGCTCTCCGCTTACTACCGGTGGCGCCGCCACTATTTTATCTTCTACCAATGATACTACATAGCCGTTAAACTCCGCACGCGATAACAGGAAGTCCCAGTCGGTGCTGAACTTCTGGAACACCAGTTCATTAATGGCGCTGGTGCCTGTTACATCTCCGCTCAAACCATTATTGCTGATGGCGGTCGACATAATGGCGCTGTCGACCTGGTTCATAAACACGGCGTCTTTTTTCGTAATGGTCATCTTCACCGCGCTGTGTTTACAGGTAACGATCAGGTGAAATCCCTGGTCGGTGGCCTGTATGGTTTGCTTTACCACTATGCCGGTAAAGATCGGCTCCTCACCGCTATTACCATATCCTGCGGTGATAGCAATGGTGTTGCCCGGTAAAAAACTGTCGCTGTCGCTTGCCGGGAAATCGCCTATTACTCCCGTAGATGCTTTGGCGGTAGTGCCATCAGAAAGCATGATTTCCGCATACGAGATCCGGTTCAGTTCATGATGTACGGTTACGGATATAACAGGGTACGTATACTGCACGGCGGTGCCATTTGCCGTGATGGTATAGTGCAGGGTAGGATCTGCTATATTGATAGGTACAACTGTTGCCATGAGCGCTTATTTCTTTAGCGGGGGAAAGTAAAGCCCGTCGCCCGGTTTGATATCATGAATACTGTTCAAACCATTCACCCTGGCCACTTCCATATAATATCCCGGTTCCCCGTAAATGCGGTAGGTCATTAATGGCAGGGTATCGCCGGCCAGTACGGTGCGTATATGTGTAAGGTCCGGCGATGCTACGCCGGATTCTTTTATTTTCGTTGCAAAGGCTACCGACTCAATTACATTGAGTTTTATCACTGCGCGTAAGGCGGTGCCGGTAGTACTGAACAGGCTGTATTTAATGTTAATGGTTTTGCATACGCCTGTGAAAGTAGTGTTCCCCCAGGTGATCCGCAGGTAGTTCGGCCGGTGGTCTTCTCCCTGGTAATTGTAAGCGATGTTCATCACCTTTTCAATGTAGGCATCAACGGTAAGGCCGCCGGGAATGGGCACCACACCGGTTCCGTCTACCAGCAGCTCCAGGTCAAAATTTCCCGACTCCATGCTGCTGAAGATCTGCGTAGGCGCAACAGCGCCCTGTTCATCCGTATTCTTGTAATTGATGGTATAATTCAGCGTATAGCTATCCGGGTTGATCACTGCTGATACACTGTCGATCAGTTGGGTGGTTTCCGGATCGGCGTAGCCGGCCAGTAATAATTTTGTGGGTCCTCCTGTAGTGTTATTCATCTTGCGGGTGAGTTCTCTATGCTGTTGATTAATTTATCCATGCATTCCCTTACTATTTTATCTTTCAGGGACTGAAGGTCTTTGATACCGGTATGCGCGGCTTGTTGCGGGGGATGTTCTTCTATGGTGACCTTGATCACCAGTTCTCTTATTTCCAAAGGCATAATTAACTGATTTGTTGAAAATAATCATAGCATAGTTCCAGCGTTTCCAGCGCAATAGAATTTTCCTGCGCTTTAAATTCAGACACTTTGTATGCTACGGGATACGCATTTAAAAACTGCCAGGAAGCTACCAGCCCCCGGTTGGCGTTCATCAGGCTCACTGTTACCGGTACGGGAGAAAAGGTAAAGAGGTTGATCGCATTCTGTGCCCAGGTGATCAGCTGTGAGCCGGTGAGCATCCCTCTTTTAAGTACCAGGTTCCCGTATTTGGGCGGCTGCGGAAGCCGGTGAATAAACCTGTTTTCTCCTCCTTCCTTTGCTTCCAGCGGCGTAATGGTAGCGGTAAGTCCGCTTACTTCCTGGAAGCTGCCTTCGTTGCTGCCGGTGATGCCCGGTACATTTACCCTGAAATAAAATCCCACGGGCGGATAAAAGGGCGTTTGTGCAGATGATGGCGGTGGTGGCGGAATTGGCATGACAATTTATTTGAGGTCATGAATAAGCGGAGTAACGGATAACGAAGCCGGTTCCTGCAACCAGCTCCGCTACCCGTTGTCCGTTTTTATTTAGTTAAATGCAAGCCTTCGTGTGCTACTTCCATTGTTTCCACCGCTACTTCATTGGCGTCGGATTTCATATCGGTAACGGTCATTTTACAAGGGAAAGCATTGGTGAGCGTCCAGTTCATGGCGGTTTGCCCGGTTTCGTCGAGCAAACTGATAACAATAGTGGAACGCTTGATAGTGTTCATTTTAATAAGATCGTAATTATCCCACAGGGTAGTATCTCCTTTGAAGATACCTTTCTTCAGGGTGATGTTATTGAACTTTGCGATACCGGGCATTTTTACCACGGAGTATACAGGATTACTGCCGCCACGGTATTCTATTACCTGTGTTTCAGAAGTGAGTCCTGTTACTTCCTGGAATATGATCTCTTTGCCGTCCCACATCACCTTGAAGGAAAACTTTACCATAGGCCAGGTGGCCTGTGATTGGGTGGAGCCGTCATCTGCCATAATTGTAAGTTTTAAAAGTTATTGAATAGATTTTAGTACCGGTTATGATTGTTGCATTTGCTGCTGGAAGGTGATCACGATAAATTCTGCAGGGCGTGTAAGCGCTACTTTCACGGTGATCAGCATTTTACCATCCAGGATATCCTGTGGCGTCATGGTGGTGCCAATACCTACCTGTACATCGAATGCCTGTTCCGGTGCGGCACCGGCCAGTGCGCCCTGTTTCCAGAGGTTTTGCAGGAAATTGTTGATCATGCTTTTTACGGTGATCCAGGTAGTGGCGTCGTTAGCTTCAAACACATAGGCGCGTGTAGCCAGTTTTACCGATTGCTCGATCATGATCAGTGTGCGCCTTACATTGATGTAACGCCAGTCGAGGCTGTTGCCATCCAGTGTCCTTGCACCCCATACCAGCGTGCCTATGCCTGCAAACGGCCTGATCACGTTGATGGATTTTCCCGCCATGATATCTACGTTGAGGTTTTGTTGTTCTTCCCCGGAGATGTTAACGGTGGGAGCCGATACCATGCTTACCGATACATTGGCAGGTGCTTTCCATACGCCGCGTGAATTATCAACCAGCGTGTAAATGCCTGCCATGGCGCCGCTTGGCGGTAGTTCATTCAGCTGGGAACGTATTTCCTCCAGTATATGCACGTAGGTGGGACTGGCGGCTTTGAGCGACTGGTGATAGTTCTTTTTGGTATTACTGTCCGGCGTGGCATTGCCTTTAAACTTAGTGATGATCTGTGCTGCTGCAGGTTCAGGTAACAGTTTCTCCAGGTCAACGCTGGCATCCAGGTTTTCGAAATCCACTTCGTCCGGTTGTACAATAGTGGTTTTCACCCAGGGATGATAGGCTGCACCGTAGTTGAGCGAGTTTACGCCAATCTGTTCCCGGAAGGCGCCAACAACGTCTCCCAGTACATCGGATGGTTTTTGTTTTACAAGATCAAAGATGCCGAAGCGGCTTTGCATATTTGCGCAGTGTTGCAGCACCTGTGTATACACCGAAGTATAGGCATCAGCCCCCAATGCAATAACGTCGGGAATAACAATGAGCGTGGGTTCTGATTCCTTTTCCAGCAGGGTGAAAACATTCGGCTTACTGTCCGACCCGATGAAGTCGTCCGCAGCAATGGTAAAGCCATCGGCCTGATCGCCGTAGGTGCCTACGGACAGGATGTAGCAAAGACTACCGCTGTTGCCAAAAAACAGCCGGATGCTGTTGTAGAAGTAGGCGGTGTTGTTGTCCTTGATCTGCACCACGGTGGGCTTACCGTTGATGTTAAAGGTTTCCTGCTTCACCTTGGGATCTGCATCCGCCAGTGTGAACTTAGGTTTGAACTCACTGCCAAAGTATTCCAGGTACTCCGCAAAGGAAGTGATCCTGGTTGGCTTGTGCACAAGGGATTTACCATTTCTTTCTGCTTTCTGCGTATAGCCTATAAATACAGGCACTGCAGTTTCCACAGCGGTAATGGAACTGGGGAACGCATTTTTCTCCTCAATATAAACCCCTGGGGTCATGAAGGTTGATGCCATATTAGGTGTTTTTTTGTTTAGTATAAAAATATTTCCGAGTACGTTTTACCATTGGTATGCCATGATCTTCCTGCTGCGGATATCCTGTCGATTTCCGGTGATGGGAGTGGGGAGATGATGACCTTATGTTTGTTGTTGTCGTCCGGTATCCTGTCCGCTAGTTTTAGTATGTTAGGGTTCCTATCTGAAAGCGGGATAGGGTCGTTGGATACCAGTACCGGAACCTGGTTCCTTTCCGGAAGCGCTGCCTGCAGCGGTTCACTGAAACAGGAAGCCCCGCTGCTGTTCAATATTACCGGGTGAGCCAAGGCAGCCAACTGCTCACTCATCAGGTAATAACACCAGTAAGTGCTCCTGGCTTTAAACCGGATCAGGTAATTATCCAGCAGTGATTCATCCAGCGTAAGGGTCAGCAGCCCGAATGGTTTTGTGAAGTATGTTTCCTGTACTTCGTCTGTTCCCCGCAGGTCTGCCGTATCTGCACAGGAGTACCGGTGTAAAACGCCTGGTGCATTTTCCGCATCATTACCAAACATAAAACACTGCGTGGTGATATTATCTGTATCAATATCCGTATAATTATAAAACAGGGGATCCTTCAGCACTACTTCAAACACAAGCGTTATGTTATCACGCAGCAAGTCACTCCTGGTGCGCTTCCCGGCGTTCAGGGCGTTATACAGCAACGTGAAGCCGGATGCCTGTTGCTTAAGCAGCAGGTCGGCGTTCAGTAACTGTTTCCCCGTAACGGCAGGCGTGCGGATGCCAATGCCTTCATAGAATAGCGCCTGGAAAAAATCGTGACGGTAACGGATAGGTGGTGGCCGTGATGTTCGCCCTGCTGC
>JBCNPS010000255.1:0-9947 GCA_039593235.1 Chitinophaga sp.
GCCATTCGCCTGCCGCCATATCTTCATGGGATTTTCATCCTGTAATTCCTTTGGGAACAGGTAGGAGGTGATGTCTTGATAACATACAGGGCGGCAGAAGCGGTAAATGGCCGCCGTGCCTACGGAGGTGCCGGCAGCAGGGGTAGTGGCCGGCCAGGGGCCACCGTGTACCATTGCATGACTAACGGCTACGCCTGTAGGAAAACCATTGATAATGATCCTGCCGGCTTTTTCCCGGAGTATATCAATCAAAGCGGCGTGTTCCTTCAATTCTTCTTCCGTGCCATGGATAGTGGCAGTAAGCTGTCCTTCCAGGCGCTGCGCCACGGTATATATTTCTTCTATGCTGCCTGCATGGATATGCAGGGAAGAAGGGCCAAATACCTCATGACAAAGAGCGGGGTTTTCCAGCGCCTGTGCGGCGGTTACCTGTAGCAGGCTGGGAGTGGCCTGTTGCGCTGCCGCGCCGGCTTCTCCTATTGTTTGTACGCCCTGCGCACGCAATGTTGCAATACCGTTATGATAAGCTTCCAGTATACCGGGCGTGAGCATGTAGCCGTTAGGCAGCGTGCTGATACCCTGGCGGAGCGTATCTATAAAAGCATCGGTAGGATTGCCTGCTGCGGTGATGAATAACCCCGGGTTGGTACAAAACTGCCCGGTGCCCAGGGTAACAGATTGAAGAAACTGGGTAGCCAGCGCGGGCCCCTTCTCCCGTAAAATACCCGGAAGAAAGAACACCGGGTTTACACTGCCCATTTCTGCATATACGGGAATAGGAACCGGTCTGCGTGTAGCCGTTTCATATAGCGCCTTTCCGCCTTTAAAGGAGCCGGTAAAAGCAATGGCCGATACCAGCGGATGCGCAGCCAGGTATTGCCCGGTTTCATGGGAAGTACCGTGTACCAGGGAAAATACACCATTGGGCATACCGGTGCGTAAAACAGATTTACGTATAGCCGTAGCAGTTAAGTGCGAGGTATGCGGATGCGCAGGATGTGCTTTGAACACAACGGTGCAGCCGGCTGCCAGTGCGGCAACGGTATCTCCCCCTGCTACAGAAAATGCCAGTGGAAAATTACTGGCGCCGAAAATACCGGTAACGCCTATAGGTATCTGCATCTGCCGCAGGTCAGGAGCGGGTGTGGTGATCCGTGCATTTACCCATGATCCTTCTGCGATGGTGGCAGCAAACAACCGGAGCTGCCCGGTAGTGCGGTCCCGTTCTCCCTGAAGCCTCGGCAATGGGAGCCCGCTTTCTGCGGAGGCTGTGTTGATCAATTCATCTCCCAGGGAAATTATTTCTTCTGCAATAGCAAGCAGAAAATCCGCTCTTTGCTGCGGCGTTGTTTTTTTGTAAACGGTAAAAGCCTGTGCGGCTAAGTGCAAAGCCGAATCAATTTCGCCGGTAGTGGCTTCCCTGAACTCCTGCGGCAGCCATTGTTGCTGCAGGGGAGCGAATGCCCGGAAGGTATGATCGCCTTCACCGGAGAAATTATTGCCTATCATTTGTAATCCTGTCAACGATGTTCTGCTCATATTTTTATGATTAATTTACTTCCAGGTCGTTCATAGCCGGCAGTTTCGGGAATGGCGCATGTGGCTCGCGTTGGTACCAGTATACTACGCTGCTGATATCAGACTGTTGCGGAAGATAACGCCCGCCGCTGCGCCATCCGAGGTCCTGTATGGTGATCTTCAGTTCTTTTTCAAAACGTATGGGGTCCATGATATGCCAACGGTACAAACCAAAGCGTTGCTGCGATTTGTACAACCCGTCCGGACGTATTACCTGCGCCAGCCCTGAATATGGCGTGCAAAATTCCTGGTAGCGTCCTTTGTTATCGAAGTTATAGGAGCCGCAGAAATAATCTTCTGTACCGGTACCGCAAATGGTAGGATATTGTTTATCGCCGTCCATAAAGAATTTTATTTCTCCTTCGCCCCACCAGCCGTTGTTGTTAACGCCCCAGGCGATGTAGGTACCCACGTACTGGCCTTTTCCTTTTACGCCGTCTATCATGGTAAAACTGGCGTCTTTCACGGGATTGTTGCGGCGGAACTGCGCATGGAAGTAACCGGCATCTTCAGGCACATTGGTGAGCGTATAATCTACCTGGTAGTATAGCGTCATCTTTTCGGTGTTGATATTTTCCATGGTGATGCGGCATTTCTTACGGAAAGGCATTGCCCAGTAGCAGTTAAAGGCGCTACCCGGATTTACGCATACCGCCAGTGAGTTGAGCGGTGCATATTCACCCCAGCCCATACCAAAGAAATCGCCCACCGGCACTTCCACGGATGGAGTGGTTTCATCATCCCAGTAAAAACGGATAATGGAATAGCGCCAGTTACCGGTGGGTGTCATCCATATATGCTGGATGGCGCCGGGGCCGGTTATTTCCGCGAGTGTAACGGTTTTCCCCGCCTCAATATGAATATAGGGATTTACTTTCCAGCCCTGGCCCAGTTCCCTGGCGGCGCCGCGGGCATTACCCTGTTCCAGTGTAGCCATGCCGCCTTTACCCGGCTCACCGCTGAAGTTTTCCGGGCTGATGGAACGGGTTTTTGCATCAGATAAACGGTACAGATTTCCCATGTTCATCTCCAGGCCGTTAAAGGGTTGCTGGGCGCTGGCAGTGGTCCAGGTAAAGAGCGCAAACAAAGAAAGGCGCAATAGTTTTTTCATCATACGTGAATATTAAAAGATTAGGTTTACGGGTTGTTGCTGAATATTGCTTTATCGTTTAAGCAAAATAATATATTTTAAAGGATCATTTTCATACGTGATTTAAATATCACCTGCTACCGCAGGATTTCCTCACTACCAGCGTGGTATCGATACAAATAGCCGTAGTGGCGGAAGTATCATCTGCAATCTGCTCCAGCAACACACGCACTGCCGCCTTTCCTATTTCAAGGATGGGCTGCCTTACAAATGTTACGGGTGCATAAAACAGGTCCAGCGCTTCCCCCTCATCAAACGTGATCACTGCCAGTTCATCCGGTATGCGTATGCCAAGTGTGTTAATATATTTAAGTCCCTCTATGGCCAGGCTGTTCGTAGCAAAAAAGATGGCGTCTGCCGGCTGCTTTCCTTTCAGCAGCTGGTCAATGGCCAGCTGTATATCTTCTTTCAGATGCGAGTACCTCGCTTTCTTCAGCAAACTGTTGGGCGTCTTTATATGATGTTGCTGTAACGCATCCTGGTAACCGCCAATTCTTTCGCTGATATGATGCAGGGTAGTTTTATACGCCACCATACCAATACGTTTCCTGCCGGCCTTAATAAGATGCGATACCGCTACTGCTGCGGATTCCCGGTTGTTAACGGCTATATAGCTGGCAGCAATACCGGGAAAAAAACGGTCGATCAGCACAAACGGGATCTTCTGTTCCTTCAATTGCTGCAGCTGTTGCTCCGATCCCTCGGTAGGCGTGATGATCAGGCCGTCTACCTGCCGGTTTACCAACACATTGATCAGGTCCTGCGACTTATCCACGTTTTCATCGGAGCTGCCAAAGATCACGTTATAATTATGCTTTTTGGCTTCGTCTTCAATGGTACGTGCAATATTGGCGAAGAAAGGATTGGAAATATCCGCCACGATCAGGCCAATAGTAAAAGACCTGCCGCTTTTCAGGCTGCGGGCAATATGATTCGGCTGGTAATTCAGCTTCCGCGCAATTTCACGGATCTTCTTCGCCATGCCTTCCCCCACGCGGGCTTTCTTATCCTTGTTGGTCAGCACATAAGATACCAGCGCAGTGGATACACCTGCTTCGAGGGCGATATCTTTCAGCGAGACTTTCTTCATCTTTTAAAAATATGCTTAAACGTTTAAGTTTGCAAGTTTTTTGGAAGATTTTTTTGGAAGAATTTTTTCAGACGGGAAGAAAGAGGGCCGGAAAAGATCATGGTATCCCCATATTCAAGGGAAATACGGACATTTGTCCGGATAACGCAATAAGACATTGCCCATGAGCGCATATTTATTCACCTCCGCACGCCTGGGATTCAGGTACTGGGAAAATGAAGACACACCTCCTTTTTGTGAAATGTGCCGCGATCCAAAAGTAATGGAGTTTTTTTCAAGCACCCTGTCAACCCGGCAATCGGAAGAAATGATCATCCGCATAAAAAAACATTTTGCGGAAAAGGGATATGGTTTATATGCTGTAGACCGGTTGGATACGCAATCCTTTATAGGTTTCATCGGGTTTTCCACTCCCTCATTTGAAGCCTCATTTACGCCCTGTACAGAAATCGGCTGGCGACTGCAACACGACGCCTGGGGACAGGGATTTGCGACGGAAGGGGCTATCCGCTGCCTGGAGTACGGATTTGCTACCTTTCATTTCCCGGAAATTTATTCCTTCACCGCAGTGATCAACAAACGTTCGGAACAGGTAATGATCAAAGCAGGCATGCAGAAAACAGGTTACTTTGATCATCCGCTCGTTCCGGACAATAGCCCCCTGCTCCGGCATATCCTATATAAAATGGTACCCGCAACAGGGCATTTGTAATTTCAACGGCAATGGCCTACTTTTAAGGGCATGATACAGCTGGAAACATTTACTGCCGCGGATTTTGATCGTTTTATTTCGTGGGTCGACAATGAAGAAGCCCTGGTTCAGTTTGCAGGTTCGTTGTTTACTTACCCGTTAACCCATGTGCAGCTGACTGCTTACCTGCAGCAAACAAAAAAGCAACCTTTTAAGATCCGCCTGAAGGAAACCGGCCAGGTGATAGGGCATTGTGAACTGAATTTCGAAAAGGAAATGCCCCGTCTCTCCCGTATCCTGATCGGGGAAAAGAACATGCGGAACAAGGGATTGGGTAAGCAGGTAGTGAAAGAAATGGTGAACCGGTTGTTTAGTACAACGGAACACACGGCAGTTGATCTGAATGTGTTCGACTGGAACCACAATGCGGTTGCCTGTTACACACAGCTGGGATTCCGGATAAATCCTGAAATGGCAGGTCGCACCGAAGTAGGTGGAACCGTATGGAATACCCACAACATGGTGTTGCAAAAAGCGGACTGGCTGCTGAAGCAGGAAGCATCAAAGGAAAGATACCTGCTTGAATGGCCGGGGAAACGAGCTGCCATGGCGGCTGCCAGCTTTCCTGCCACACATGCCCTGCATCCTTTACAAACTGATGCAGTGAATTTTGACCGAACAGCAAACATCTATATTGAAGGAGATAATCTTGAAGTACTGAAACTACTGCATCAGCAGTATACAGGCGGCATCAAAATGATCTATATTGATCCGCCTTACAATACAGGGCGGAAATTTGTATACCGCGATAATTTCAGGCAAAGCAGCGCAAGTTATCATATGCTCGGCAACCAGGATGAAACAATGCCGGATCTGGAAGCCAGCGGCAGGTATCATGCCGGCTGGCTGTCAATGATGTATCCCCGCCTGAAGCTGGCCAGTACTTTATTGCGTGAAGACGGTATCATCTTTATTTCTATTGATGATCACGAACTGCCTAATCTCAGGAGAATATGTGATGAAATTTTCGGGGAGATGAACTTTGTAAGCTGTCTCCCGCGCGTCACAAAAAAAGCCGGTAAATCTACCAACATGATCGCCAGGAATAATGATTATGTGCTGTGCTACCGCCGGTCGCCCGCCGCCCGTTTTAATACTTCCCGTTTTGATGCCGCGGGATATATTCATTCAGATGAGTATGTACACGAACGGGGCAGGTACAAATTAAGCCAGACGCTCGATTACAGCTCCATCCAGTATTCTCCTTCTATGGATTATGAAATTGAAATAGACGGGCGGGTACTGCGCCCGGGGAATGCTACCCGCGAGGAAATGTTAAAAAGACAGCAACGTAACCCCAAAAGTGATTTTTGCTGGAGATGGAGTAAAGACCTGTTTGAGTTTGGATGGAAGCATGGTTTTGTAGTGCTGAAACAATCCAGGAATGGTTACCGGATCTATACCAAAACATACGAGAAGGCTACCATTTCACGGGCAGGTGGCAGCTATTCCGTGGAAATGAGAGAAAGAACAAAAGCCTATTCCAGCCTTGATCTTATTGATAACCGTTTCTCAAACGACAATGCCAAAAAAGACATGAGCAAATTGTTCGGGGAGAAAATATTTGAATATTCCAAACCGGTATCACTGATCAGCGAATTAATTGCCCTCGCTACTGATGAAGGCGATACCGTGCTGGATTTCTTTTCAGGGTCCGGCACTACCGCACATGCGGTGTATTCGGTGGCGGCGCTTTCGGGCAAACAGCGGAAATTTATCCTGGTGCAGGAACCTCAGCCTACAGATGAAGACAGTGACGCTTATCATGCAGGATATAAAAATATTTGCGAAATAGGCAAGGAGCGGATCCGCAGGGCTGCCCATGCAATAAAGATGGAAACCGGCGCCGTTTTCGATGATGGTTTCCGCGTTTACCGGTTAGGAAATCCCGGTCAGTAGCAGGCTATAGCCATTCCTCGTTGAAGCGGCATGAGCAATATTCCAAAGCAGATTTTTTATTAATTATATTTGGCAGGCATGTCCAATTGCTGTTATTCCATTTGTTATAAGGTATATTATCACACTTAAAACTTAAAAAGATGGAAGAATTTATGTTGATTTTCAGACACGAGGATGGCAATAAAGTAGCCTCCCCGGAGCAAATCCAGGTTTGGATGAAACAAACAATGGACTGGATCGGCGGGATTGCCGCACAAAACAAATTTGTGGAAGGGAACGGTTTGCCTTTTGCGGACAGCAAGGTGGTGCATTATAATAATGTAGTGACCAACGGGCCTTTCGGTGAAATTAAAGAAACCATTGGCGGGTACATTATTGTGAAGGCTGCGTCTGTGGAAGAAGCGGTGGAATTTGCAAAAGGAAGCCCTGTATTACAGGGAGATGGCAATACCGTGGAAGTACGGAAGGTGGATCGTCATTAAAAATTATACGGAGGGTATCAAAAGTAATTTATCCGGGTTCAGAGAACGATTTTTCATTTATGCAATTCCCGGCGCCATCCATTACTTTTGATACCCCTCCTGTTTTTTGTATGGAACAACCCGGCTTAATACCGCATTTGTTCCGGACAGAGTTCCGGAAAATCACGGCCGTGCTTTGCAAGGTTTTTGGCATAGCGCATATGGAAGTAGCTGAAGATATTGCAGCGGAAACCTTCCTGTCGGCCATGGAAACCTGGCCTTATAAAGGTGTTCCTGAGAACCCAACCGCCTGGCTGTATCTGGTTGCTAAAAACAAAGCGAAGAATTATTTTCAGCGAAACCAGTTGTTTGCAGAAAAAATTGCGGTGCAGCTAAGAAATACAACCTCTGACATAGAAGTACCGGAGATAGATTTATCGGAAGAAAATATCACCGACAGCCAGTTACAGATGATATTTGCCATTTGCCATCCCTGCATTTCAGAAGAAGCGCAGATAGGGCTTGCGCTCCGTATCCTCTGCGGTTTCGGGATTACTGAAATTGCCAATGCTTTTTTAACCAATAAGGAAATTATCAATAAACGCCTGTTCCGGGCAAAGGAAAAATTGCGGGAAGAAAAAGTGGAGATCGCATTACCACCGGAATCAGAGATCAGGAAACGGCTGGATAGGGTGCTTACCACCCTGTACCTGCTTTTCAATGAAGGGTATTACTCAGAAAGCCAGGATGTAGTACTGCGGGAAGATCTTTGCCTGGAGGCTATGCGGCTTACCTACCTGTTGCTCGAAAATGCAGCCACCAATACACCTGATACAAACGCATTGTTTGCCCTGATGTGTTTTCATGCTTCGCGTTTTGAGGCCCGCAGGAATGAAAACGGTGAAATTATTCTTTACCAGGACCAGGATGAATCGCTATGGAATGAAACGCTGATCGCAAAAGGCGCGTGGTTCCTGCATGAAGCCTCCGGCGGTGAAAAGAAGCTGTCGCGCTACCACCTGGAAGCCACCATTGCATATTGGAATACACAGAAGCAGGATACGCAGGAAAAGTGGGAGAGTATCCTGCAACTGTATAACCGTTTGCTGCAGATCAGCTATTCGCCGGTGGCGGCATTGAACAGAACGTATGCATTGTCGAAGGCCAATGGAAAGGAAATTGCCATAGCGGAAGCAGAGAAGTTACAGTTAACAGATAACCATTATTATTTTGTGCTGCTCGGTGAATTGTATACAGGCATTGATGCCTCCCTTGCCGTTACACATCTTCATAAAGCATTATTACTCGCTAAAACGGAAACGGATAAACGAACTATCCGGCACAAACTGGACCTGTTGGCTTCCTAAAATTGCGGTTCACAATAACCCAATGTCACCTGCCCTGGCGCAGCGCCTTTGAAAACGCGTCGGTAATGGCGGCATTGTCCCTTCTCAGGATAGTGGGGTTTACAGTCATACGCGAAGCGCCATACGGTTGTGGCTGGCCTACAATAATGCCTTTCTCTTCCCGCAGCCATTTAGCGGTTTTTACGGTATCGATCTGCTTATCGAAATACAGGTCAAAAATATTGGTACCTCTTTCCCGGGCAGTTATTTTTATCCCGCCGATGTTGTTCAGTTCTTTGAAAAGCGCTTCGGATTTTCGGATAGATTCCTGTAATACTTTGTCGATATCCTGTAAGTGATATAATGCCATAGCAGCATTTCCCCAGTTAGTAAAAATACCGCCGCCATGCACTTTCAGCAGGTGCGGCATTTTATCGATCACTTTCTTTTCGCCGCAAAGAACAGCGCCTCCCTGCGCGCCGAGGTACTTATACAGGCAGAGGTAAACAGTGTCAAAATTTTTCGTATAGTCTATCACTTTAGTACGTGTAAACGCTGCTGAAATATGTAACCTTGCTCCATCCAGGTGTGTTTTGATGCCTTGCTCCCGGCACCAGGCGGTAATAGCTATGATATCTTCCAAAGGGAAAAAACTATTGGTAAACCTTCTTACCGGCGTTTCTAAGGATAATGCGCCAACAGGGGCTTCAAATGCTTCTTCTGTTTTGTGCCAGCTGATGGCCTGCTTCAGCTCATCTAATGTAAATACGGCCTTGTCTTTTCCCAGTGGGATCAGCCGTTTGTTAAATATTGTTTGTGCGGCATCCGCTTCATCGCGGTAAACGTGGCTGCTTTCCTGTACCATCACTTTCGGATGATCGCCGGACAGCACCTGTAAGGCCAGCTGGTTGGCCAGTGTGCCGGATGGCATATATACCGCGGCTTCTTTACCTGTTATTTCACAGCATTTATCCAGCAACTCTTTCAGGGTACCGTCGGTGCCGTAAAAATCCCTCGTGATAGGATGTTGTTGCTGGATAAGTTGAAGTTGTTGAATGTAATCCACAGGCTTGTAGAAAATACCGTCATTGATAAAGTAAATCCTTTCGCCGTCTTTTTCAGGATCAATATTGTTGGGCTGTGGTGCAGCTTTTGATACCAATGGAAGCGCACCGGCCAATGCGCTGAGAGAGGCCGCTTTCAGGAAATGTCTGCGTTGAATATAGGTCATAGTAATATTTTTTATAGAAGATATTTATGGGTCCGCCTGGTAAATATAGTAAACGGAGAACATTCCATTTCATTGTGATCAGGTATCTTTTTTGAGGCATCAGGGAGTTACGTAACTTTAAAAAAAGATTTGTGCAGGAAGAAAAAGCAACCGGCTGGGATTTCAGCTATCTCACCAACACCGGCAGGATGATGGAAAGCCCAACGTAGAGCTGGCACAAAAAAAGCTACGCTCATTCGGAGGAACGCTTATCCATGACTATACAGATGATAACCTGCCTTTTGAGGATAATTATTTTGATTTGGTGATAGACCGTCATGAGAGTTATGATCTGAAAGAAGTATATCGCATCCTGAAGCCCGGCGGGTATTTTATTACCCAACAGGTAGATGGCGGCAGCGACCTTTCTGGCGGTGGTGCCGAAGGATTCGGCGCTGGCGC
>JBCNPS010000256.1:0-9888 GCA_039593235.1 Chitinophaga sp.
ATGGAAGATGAGGAAGAGGAAGAAGAAACCCCTTCGATAGTAACCATCAAACTGCATTCATCTCCCAAAGGAACAGATGTAGAGTTGAAACATGTTAATATCCCGGATGAAGCTTATGAAGATATTATTGCCGGCTGGAATGAACAGTATTTCGGCTCGCTGATAGATTTTTATAAAGAATAACGTTCTGCTCAGCATGCAGGCGCATGCTGAGCAGAACGTTATTCTCTTGTTTGGTAAGGGAAGCTGCTATCCAGCCATTCAAAATTCATTTCTTTTTCTACAATTTCGTGCAGGGCCACGTTGGTCAGTCTTCCGAAATCATATACCGCCTCTACAATCCGCGCCTGGTGCGGGGTAAGATAAGGTGCGTGTGTACGCAGGAAGTTGAGGCAGTTCTCCTTCATATTGCCATGGGCAATCAGGGAGGGGTTCCTGGGATCCAGGTCTGTTACCGCTTCCAGCATCTGCAGGAAAATAAAGTCCTGCAGGTTCTTAGCCAGGATACAGGCTTCATTTGAATCATGAAACACCTGTACAATGGGCACATCATCGCCGTTTTGCAGGTTATAGTAAAAAGCGAACCAGTCGCCGGCGCCACTCATGGCAAACGGAACGAAACGGTGTACCGGGTCTGCAAAAAGCAGCCCTTCCTCCATTTCTTCGTCTACCGTGGAAAGGGCCATTATTTCAAGATCATTGGCGTATAACAGTAAAGGCGGTGCAGTTTTGATGGCAGGGTATACTTTATCCAGCCAGTCTTCCCCAAACTCACCCCAGTTCAGCATACCATCCTTATATAATTGTTTATACAGCGTTGGATAGGTAAATCCGTAGTCCTTTTCAATTTCCTCCAGCATAGATTTTCTTTTAGCATCCCGAATGTCCCGGCAAAATAGCTAAACTTTCGGAAAAACCTGTTCATTCTGTCGCTTCAGCGGGTTCATGATGAAAGAGAGCAGGCTGCCGTCTTCTTTTAGCTCCACCACCCGGAACCCGTGATAGCCTACGCCCCAGCTGCCGCCAACATGCCCATCGAACAGGAAGGGAATGGGGCAGTTGTCGAGCAGCTTCACGCTGTCCTGGTCATGGTCATGCCCGTTAAAAATGGCCCTGATATTCGGGTATTTGCGGATCAGCGCCTGGAACTCCGTACAGTCCAGGCCATTATCCGTCCATTTTACCGGTGTAATATGTAAGAAGATGAATATATTTTGCGCCGTTTTGTATTCCTCCAGCTTCCCGGCAAACCATTCAACATCGGGACAGATATACTTTCCTTTCTCATCTGCGGTATTGCCGAGCAGGATCACCTGGTTCCCTATTACCATATCGTGGTTGAGGGGCATTCCCCAGGCCTGTTCCCAGGCAGCGGCCGGTACCATATCATGGTTCCCGTGAGTTACCAGCAGTTTGGGATGCAGTTGCTTCAGTTTGGCAGCAGCCAGCGGCAACAGGGCGGGATCATTATGAAACACATCTCCGTTGAACGTAAAAAACTCGCAGGGGTATTGCCGGTGGTATTGGCTGAAGGCAGTTTGCAGATCCAGGAAATACTGGTCGTAATTGGTTTTGGGTTCTCCGTAGTGCAGGTCGGACCCTACGGCAAAGCGGAAAACGGTTTTGCTGTCGAAGTGCCGGGGAGTTACGGCCTTTACTATCTTGCCGCAGGCAGAAATAACTACTGCTGCGGATACTCCTTTTAAAAACAGGCGTCTGTTCATCATAAAATAAAAATAAACTTTCCGGGTAGTCAATTATTCCGTTGCCAAATGCTTAACCGAAAGATAAAATTATATATAGAAATTCAAAACTTTCAATCCATTCAGAAAGAATTGTAATAATATTGTTAAAGTGTGTCAAAACAACCAATTTATTCTACCTGCATAAATGTTTTGATTGTAACTTTGCACCTCGAATAAAAATGGGGTTATGTTTAGAAGCAAGAGTACAGCTGGAACAGGTCCGGATGTGGTTTTAATCGGCGCCGGGATCATGAGCGCCACACTTGGAATGCTCCTGAAAGAGCTGGAACCTGAGTTAACCATTGCAATTTTTGAACGACTGGACGTGGCAGCTGCAGAAAGTTCCGATGCATGGAACAATGCAGGCACAGGACACTCCGCATTCTGCGAGTTGAACTACACGCCACAGAAACAGGATGGATCAGTAGACATAAAAAAAGCGGTGAACATTGCAGAGCAGTTTGAAGTGTCCCGTCAGTTCTGGTCGTACCTGGTAGAAAATAACATCATTTCCAATCCGCACGATTTTATACAGTCCGTTCCCCATATGAGTTTTGTTTGGGGAGAAGAAAATGTGGATTACCTCAGAAAACGTTACAACGCCCTGCAGCAGTGCCATCTGTTTAAAACGATGGAATACTCTGAAGATCCGGAAAAGCTAAAGAACTGGATGCCCCTGGTGATGAAAGGCCGCGATGCCTCTCAGAAAGTAGCGGCTACCCACATGGAAATGGGTACAGACGTGAACTTCGGCGCACTGACCCGCGCCTTGTTCGGCCATCTCGAAAAAATGGAAGGTGTAACCATGCACTTCAACCATGATGTGCGCGATTTCAAAAAAGAAGACGACGGCAGCTGGACCATCAAGGTAAAGGACCGTGGCACCCGCGAAAAGCAATCCGTTAACACTAAATTCGTATTCATTGGCGCCGGCGGCGGTTCGCTGCCATTGCTGGAAAAGTCGGACATCCCTGAAGGGAAAGGGTTCGGCGGTTTCCCGGTAAGCGGACAATGGCTGCGTTGCAACAACCCTGAAATAATTGAACAGCACCGTGCAAAAGTATATGGCAAAGCCTCTGTGGGTGCGCCTCCTATGTCGGTGCCACACCTCGATACCCGTATGATCGACGGGCAGCGCGCACTGCTGTTCGGTCCTTATGCCGGCTTCTCCACAAAATTCCTGAAAAACGGTTCCTTTATGGACCTGCCTTTATCTATCAAAGCCAACAACATTGTTCCGATGGTGTCTGCCGGCCTTGATAATATTCCGCTCACCAAGTACCTGATTGCACAGGTAAGACAGAAGCCGGAAGACAGGCTGGAGGCTTTGAGGGAATATTTCCCCGAGGCCAGGATGGAAGACTGGGAACTGGAAATTGCCGGTCAGCGTGTACAGGTGATCAAGAAAGACCCTGAGCACGGTGGTATCCTCGAATTTGGTACCGAAGTGGTGAGCGCTGCCGACGGCTCCATTGCCGCCCTGCTGGGCGCTTCCCCGGGCGCTTCTACCGCTGTTTCCATTATGCTGAACCTGCTGAAACGCTGCTTTAATAAAGACGTGGAAACGGAAGCATGGCAGATCAAACTGAAGAAAATGATCCCTTCCTACGGACAATCACTCCTGAATAATCCTGCCCTCTGCGATGAGCTGCGTGTATGGACCACCCAGGTACTGGAACTCCGCGAAATGGAAGTGGCCCAATAATATTCCCTGGTTGGATATTTTATCCCTTTCCCCGGGGATAAAATATCCAACTAAAAAACTACCAGCTTCCGGTAAAATCAGTCCATTCCAGGCTATTTTTTTTATAGATATTTATGTGAATTGAAAGAGATCGGCGCGCTAAGCGCTTATTTTTACAACGGTCATGCAATCGTTTGCAATATCAATAAAAATTTCCACATATGTTTATGAAAAAACTGATACTATTCCTGGCAATGCTGCTATCCACAGCGCTGTTGCACGCACAGCACACTCTTACCCGCGATCAGCGCATGCAATGGTGGCGGGAAGCCCGCTTTGGCATGTTCATTCACTGGGGCGACTATGCAGTACTGGCCGGCAACTACAAAGGCCACCAGGTAGGCCGCGGCGGTGAATGGATCATGAACCGCGGTAAAATACCGGTACTGGAGTACCAGCAATTCGCCCAACAATTCAACCCCGTTAAATATGATGCAGAAGCCTGGGTGAGAACAGCCCGCGACGCCGGTATGAAATATATTGTGATCACCGCCAAGCATCATGATGGCTTTGCCATGTTCAAATCTGCCGCCAGCAAGTGGAATATTGTGGATGCCACTCCCTACGGGAAAGACGTACTGGCGCCACTGGCAAAAGCCTGTAAGAAATACGGCATCAGGCTCGGGTTTTACTACTCACAGGCGCAGGACTGGAACAACCCCGGCGGCGCCGCTGCCCGCAAAGTGGCCACAGAAGGCTGGCCCAACCCGGACTCTGCTCAAATAGACGCTTACACGCAAGCACACACCGGCCACTGGGATCCTTTGCAAACTTCCGCTACCATGTCCGACTACATAAATAAAGTAGCCGTACCACAGGTAAAGGAACTCCTCACCAACTATGGCGATGTAGCCGTTCTCTGGTGGGATACCCCTACCAATATGACAGATGAATACGCACAAAAACTACAGGAAGTGCTGCAACTGCAACCCAATATCATTACAAACGACCGCTTAAAACGCCCCAACTTTCCCGGCGACTACAAAACCCCGGAACAAAAGATCCCCAATCCCTCCGAGCTGGATGGGCGCGACTGGGAAACCTGTATGACCATGAACGGAACCTGGGGATACAAAGATTATGACCATAAATGGAAAAGCACGGAAACGCTTATACGAAACCTGGCAGACATCGCTTCCAAAAACGGCAACTACCTCCTGAATGTAGGCCCGGATGCCCTGGGGCAATTCCCCGAAGGCAGCATCACCGCATTAAAAGGTATTGGCCAGTGGATGAAAATAAACGGCGCTTCCATATACGGTACACAGGGAAGCCCGCTACCAGCCCTCCCGTGGGGACGCTGCACGCAAAAAACAAAAGGCGGCGCCACTACCCTCTACCTGCATGTTTTCAACTGGCCGGCTGATGGGAAGCTGCATGTTCCCGGCATAAAAGGAAAAGTAACCGGCGCCCGCCTGCTGGCCATCAACAAGCAACTCAGCACCGCCGCCAGCGGCAACGAACTGGTGATCAACGTGCCGGCCACGGCTTTGGACAGCATTGATACGGTAATAGCTGTTACACTTTAGCGGCGATCGCCTTCGGCGATGCGGAAATTGTCTGACTCAGGATTAAACTGATTACGCTGATTACACTGATTTGATTACTTTAGATTTAAAATGATTTGGGGAGATTTAAGCGGATATCTTCGCTTAAGTCTCCCTAAAAATCCTTTAAATCATGTAAAATCCTAAAAAATTAAATCAGTGTAATCAGCGTAATCAGTTTAATCCTGAGTCAGACAAAATCCGCGTTTAGCCCGCTATGCCCCCCAACATGCTGAAGAGGATGATGCCAAGTACCAGGAGGGTAATCCCTACGTAAAGGAAATCCTTCTCTACTAAAAAAGCGATCACGGAAAAGGCTATACGAATAATAGGCGTGGCAATCAATAACACAATTCCCAGCTGGATAATGTTCATGCCTTTGTTTTCCATTACGCCCTGCCAGATGCCAGGCAGGCTGGTAAGGCCCTCCCTTACACCGGTAAAATCAGCATAGGAGGGCTGCTCATGCCCGTGGCGAACAAGATAGATCACACCGCCAATAAACACGATGATGCTGGAAACTATAACGCCTATACGGAGTTGCTTACCAATAAGCTGCTGAACATCTTTATCACGGAAATATTTTGAGAATACCTGTTTCATAGTTTATAATTTTCCGGTGATACCATTGTAGATCATCTGCAGCGCCAGGGAGCCGATCACTACGCTAAAGACTATACGTAACCATTTTACATTGGCGCGTGTGAGCAGGCGGGAGCCCGCAAAAGCGCCTGCCAGTACGCCCAATACAACCGGCATACACAGCCCCGGGGAAATGTACCCCCGCTGCAGGTATACCACCGCACTGGCGGCAGCCGTAACCCCAATCATAAAATTGCTGGTAGTGGTAGATACCTTAAAAGGAATACGCATAATGTTATCCATTGCCAGTACTTTCAGTGCACCGGAGCCAATACCCAGCAGGCCTGACATCACGCCGGCGAAGGTCATCATGAAATAGCCGCCGGGTACATGATGTACCTTGTAATCGACGACCCCGTTTTCAGAAGGATAGCTGCCGTTGAGCCGAAGCTGCTCCGCCGCTTTGCTGTTGCCCTTGCCTGTGGCAAATTCCATTTTCTTACGGAACGACATCAGGGAAGAAAAAATAAGGACCAGGCCAAAAATGATGGCCACTACATTGGTGGGCATGTACACCGCTATCAATGCGCCCACTACGGCCCCAGTGGTGGTAGCAATTTCCAGGAACATCCCCAGCCGGATATTGGTAATCCCTTCTTTTACATAAGCGGAGGCAGAACCGGAAGAAGTAGCAATGGAAGCCACCAAAGCAGTACCGATAGCATACCGGATATCGGCATGGAACACAAGGGTTAGCAGGGGAATGATCACAACGCCGCCGCCCAGGCCGGTCAGCGACCCCAGCAGGCCAGCCAGAAAGGCCCCGCAGAGGAGGATCAGGGTGAATGATAAAATCGTCATAAGATGGTTTGGTTGGTTTTAGACCGGATACCGGGAATTACAAGCATTGCCTGGTACCTGATGTTTACAAAAGTAAGCAGAATATGATTCCCTTAATCCGGCAATCTATAAGTAACTTGCAGCCGGACAATTAATCGTTTTTTATGATAAAGGTGGGTGAATATAACCTGTTAAGGGTGAAAAAAGAAGCTGATTTTGGCGTGTACCTCGAAGGTATAGACCAGGAAATACTGCTGCCTGCAAGGTTTGTACCTGATGGTACCCGTGTAGGGGATGAACTGGAAGTGTTTCTTTACCACGATTCTGAAAACCGGCTGATTGCCACTACCCAGCGCCCCTACGGAATTGCAGGAGATATTGTAATGCTGAAAGCGGTGAGTGTTACCAAACAGGGCGCTTTCCTGGACTGGGGACTGATGAAAGATCTTTTTGTGGCATCGTCGCAACAGCTTACCCGCATGGCGCCCGGACAGGAATACCTGGTAAAAATATACATCGATGAGCTGACCGGCCGTATTGCCGCCACAGAAAAAATTGACCGTTACCTCAGCAATGAAAACCTTACCGTACAGGAAAAAGACCCCGTAAACATGGTGGTATACCGCCGCACGGATATCGGCTATGTAGTGATCATTAACAACCAGCATACAGGTATACTGCATCACAGCGATATATTCCGCCCCATAGAAACCGGCGAAAAATTAACAGGCTTTATCCGCCAGATCAAAGACAACAAAATAGATGTGATTGCCGGGAAACCCGGGTTTAACAAGGTGGAAGATGAGTCGGGGAAAATACTGCGCCTGCTGCAGGAAAACAATGGCTACCTGCCTTATCATGATAAATCTTCCCCGGAAGAGATCCAGGATTTTTTTGGTATGAGCAAGAAAACCTTCAAAATGACCATTGGCAACCTGTACAAACAGCGAAAAATTGTATTTACACAAACAGGTATTAAGTCAGAAGAAGAGGATATATAAATAACAACTGGCAGATACTTCACAGTATCTGCCAGCTGAAACATTACTGGTCGTCGTTCATTCCCGCTATTGGAAAGCTTATCAGGAAACTGGTTCCTTCCCCCAATTCACTATCTACGGCAATAGTCCCCTTGTGCTGGAGTATAATATTCTGGGTAGCTGTTAGCCCAAGCCCTGTTCCTTTTGTTTTATTGGTAAAGAATGGCTCAAACAGTTTCGCCAGGTTCTGCGGGGAAATACCGCTACCGTTATCGGCTATACGAATAAACACCTTTTCTGTATCCTGCCATGTTTTGATACCGAGTTTTCCCTCGCCCGCTTTCATTGCCTCAATGCCGTTAATGAGGATATTCAGGAAGGCGATAAGGATCTTGTCTTCATCTGCCAGGATCATACAATCCGGTTCACACATTTCCTTATCCACCGCAATGGCATTCAGCTGCAACCTGTCGGCCGCCAGCTCCAGCGCTTTTTCTACCAGCATGTTTAAACCGAGAGGTACCATATTCAGTTCGGACATGCGGGTGGACTGGAGCAATTCCGTTACCAGCTGGTTAATACGGTGACAGTTGCGCTCCATGATATCCAGGTATAGTGCGGCATCTTCTGTTTCGGCCACTGGCTCCGTTTTCAGCTGGGAAACCGCCAGCAGGATATTGGTCAGCGGATTGCGCACCTCATGTGCTATGAGCCGGGCAATACGGCCGGTAATCGCAAATTTTTCCTGTTGCTGCTTTTCCCTTTCTTTCCGTTTACGGGCGGTAATATCCTGGATGATGCATAGGTATAATTGTTTCTTCTCGTCCAGCAATGAGGCGTTGATCATTACATCCAGCTGTTGCCCGGATTTACTGCGGAATACATATTCTTTCTGCACCACTCCCTCTTCCCTGCAAAGCTGATCCAGAAAATCATCGATTACGCCCTGATCCGCAAACAGGCCCTGGAGATGGCTGTTGTACAGCTCCGTTTCTTCATATTTCAACACATTGAGCGCAGCCGGGTTGGCTGCCACTATTTTGTGTTCACAGTCGGCCAGCAGGATAAGATCATTGGATTTTTCAAAGATGCTGAAATAACGTTTCTCGCTTTTTTCAATTGTAAGGAGGTGGCTGAATTTATCGAGCGTATAACGGATGGCTCTTTCCAGCAAGGCGGCATTGATCTCGCTTTTAACCAGGTAATCGGATGCACCTGCCTGCATGGCTTCTTTATCTATGAGATAATCGCCCTTGCCTGTGAACAAAATAACGGGGGCTTTATATCCCAGGTTGCGGAAATGATGCAACACATCAATACCGGTGTGGGCGCCCAAACGATAATCTACCAGGTAAAGATCATGCGCCCGGGTTTCAATTGCCAGCAGCGCTTCTTTGTAGGAAGAAACCCACTGCAATACGTATTGATCGGGTGAAATGTCCTGTAATAAGGAATTTACAAGGAAAAAGTCATCTTCATCATCATCGATCATCAATATGTGCTTCTTACCATTTATTACCATAAGTGCCGGAAAAGTTAACCTATCCTTACCAATAATCATGCACTAAAAGAATCAGGTATCAATATGGGCGTCTGTATCCTTCAATACTACGTTCCGGCGGGGCAGGAACCAGGCGGGGATCAGCGTTATCAGCAGGATAAAGAGGGAAATATGAAAGCCTTCCTTCAGGGCAAGATGATGCGCATAATGGCCTTCCTGACCCGCCAGCACATGTTTATTATAGGCTGCCTGGGTTACAATGGCCAGTACTGCAATACCAATGGCGCCGCCAACCTGCTGCATCAAAGTACTGACGGAAGAAGCCATGGTTACCTCGCCCGGGCGCACAGCGCTCAGTGTGGCGGCATTCAGCGGTGCAAGTAAAAGCCCCATACCAAACCCTCTCACCGTCATAGCAATGATCACTGCGGAAAGGCTGCTGCCTTTGTCCAATAAGGCAAACAAGTACATAGATACCGCCAGCAATGCAATTCCAAGCATGGATATTTCCCGGGAACCATGTTTATCTGACCAGCGGCCTGCGAAAGGCATCATTGCCGCCATAAATACAGAGTTAGGCAATATAAGCAGGCCCGACATACCCTCTGAAAAGCCCATCTGTTCCTGCAAAAGGAAAGGCATGAGAAATAACCCGCCATACAGGGCGGCGGCCCGTGAAATAGTAACGAGGATACAACTCACAAAAGAATAATTGGCAAACAGATCGAGGTTAATGATCGGTTCTTTTTTATGTTTATCTATCCAGATAAAAAAAGCAAGCGCTATTACCGCCACACCCAGTGTAGCCAGTATTTCGGGAGAAGTAATACCTATTACTTCCGCCCGGGCCACCCCGTATTGCAGGCAAACCAGGAATATGGTAAGCGCCACAAAACCGGTAAGATCAAAAGGCAGTTTCAGCCTGCGTTGTTTCCGCAACACGCCCAGG
>JBCNPS010000257.1:0-9876 GCA_039593235.1 Chitinophaga sp.
CCCAGTAGTTCGTTCTCCGTCCATATCGGCACCATTACCAGGGAGCCGGGCTGTGCCTGGCCACTGGCAGAGCTTAGCTGCCAGTAGCTGGCTGGTACTTCCCGGATAACCAGGATATCCTTCCCCGATACAGCAGTACCAAGGAAGCCCTCATTCAACGGAACAGCCCCGGGGATCGAAGATGGCATACTAACGGAGGCGTACAAACGAAGGTCCCGGTACACCTCATCATAGCAATAAAAAGCGCCTGCCGCAAAGCCCGCGAAACCGGTAAGCGTATGCAAACATTTGCGCACCAGTTCATCCCGGTTATTTACCCCCTGGAGACTATCATTCATATCATTAACCCCGGTAAGCATCCAGTTCTTTTCACTGGCAGCAGCGTTGATCTCTACTACTTCGTCCAGCTTGTCGTTTAACTCGTGCTGTACCCGGAGACGGCGCTTAAATTCAATATAGGTAACCCTCATAAGGATAAAACCTACCAGGAGGATAAATGCGTTATTGATGAGCAGCGTTTTCACCGCTTTTGTAAATGTATTTCTTTTCACCTCTTCACGCAGCGCCAGCAGCCGGCGTTCTTCCGTATTCAACACCCCGATTTTGACGCGCACCTCATCCATCAGGTGGGTTTCCTGTTGTGTAATATCCACATTCTGCCTAAAGCGCTGTTGCAAGATAATATGATCCAGCCGGTTCCAATAGCTGAGCAAAGCGTTGATATTATTTTCGAGGGAATCCACATTTTTTACCTGTACCGGGTTGTCTGCCACCATGGTGCGCAGATCGTTCACAGCAGGGGCTACTTTGGGAAGCGCCAGTTCATAAGGCTGCAGGAATTCTTTATTAAAGGTGCTGCGAAACCCTCTGCGGGAAGCTTCCATATCAAACAATAAACGCTGCACCCTTTCTGAATTATTAAGCACGCGATAGGTGTGCTGTACCCAGCCCGCCTCTTCTGTTTGTTCAGTAAACGTTTGCCAGGTCAGAAAACCACCAAGCAGAACGAGTAATACCACAACGGAGAACCCGAGGTACAGCCTGTTAACTAGTGAAAGCTTCATAAAAGAGTAATTCCTCAATATTAATGCAAAATTACCTAAATGCACTCATATACATATCTTTGTAAAGGAGCAATAAAACCTGTTTAAACAATAATATAATTATTTGTTTTTTTTCTATGAAAACTGTTCCTTTATTTTTAAAGTATATATACCTGTATAAGGTTAGTCAACCCGGCTTTCCGGCGCCGTTATGAAAGTTCCTTTAATTATAATAAAATATCACCACTGCTGAACAATTGAGCACCTGTTTTGTTTAGCGGATTAAATCCAGCCACGATGAGTAAAATTTTGTTAGTAGAAGATGATGAGATAATGCCTAAAATAGTGGCAAGGATCCTCTCTTCCGCAGAGTATGAACTTGACCATGTATCAAACGGAAAAGAAGCATTTGAAAAGCTGGAAACGGCAAATTATGGCTATGACCTGATCATTACAGACATTATGATGCCATATGCCAACGGCTTTGAAATACTCAGCCGAGTAAAAAGCCAGCCTTCGCCTATCCCGGTAATTATTGTTTCCAATGCCGGTAATGAAGATATGATCATGGAAGGTTTTAAGCTGGGCGCCGACGATTTCCTGAAAAAACCGATCATACCGGCAGAATTACTGATCAGGGTCAAAAGATTGTTAATGAAGAATAAATAGCTGCATGTCAGAGATATCCATTCCTGCGTTCCTGGATCCCGCCCTCAGTACATTCAGGGAAGCGCCGCTGGCCATCAGGCTGGCAATGATATTTATTATAATAACAGTGCTGGTTACCCTGGTAGCCTATTTTTCTATTCTGAGAAGCCGGTTTCTCGGCTATCAGCGCCGGAAAAGACTGGACTATCTCCTTCCGAAGATAGATAATCTGATTATTGATGAAATAATGGCCCACCCGGAAGTAGCTGCCGGCACACCGGCAAACCAGATCCAGTTGAACCTGGATGGGTTCGGAGAGCTTCCTTTGCATAAAAAATGGGCAAGACAGGCTACTACCAACCGCATTATCCATTTCCGCCGTAATGTGAAAGGCAATGCGGGGCATTTGCTACGTAACCTGTATATCCAGCTGGAGCTGAACAAAGATACCATGAAGCAGATGAAGTCGTCTAAATGGGCCAGGAAGGTGCGGGCATTAACAGAATTCATCGATATGGATATCCCGGTGGCAGACGTAACCATTCTGCCATTAACGAATAGCCGTAACCGTGAGTTACGGGCAGCTGCACGTCATGCCTATATAAAACTCAGTAAAAATGAGCCCTTCAAATTTTTTGATGTGGTAACAGACCCCTTGCTGATGTGGGACCAGGTGGAACTATTCCGGATCATCACCACTACCGAAGATATTGCAATTCCCAACTTTGCCCGGTGGATCACCTACTCCTCCAATAAAAGCGTGGTATCTTTCTGCCTTAAACTGATTGTACACTACAACCAGTTGCCTGCGGTACCCGCTGTAATAAAGCTGCTGGACACAAAAGACCATTACCTGCGTGCAGATGCCATTAACTGCCTTGGCAAATTGAAAGTACCCGATGTGGAAGACAGACTGATTGCCATGTACAGCAGCCAGCCCCTGCAGTGCCAGATTGAGATCCTGAAGGCTATAGGTCGCATCAGCAGTGGACGGCAGGTCGATTTCCTGAAACAGGAATTTCTGCACTCTACCAACTTCGACCTCCGTAAGGCAGCAGCAAAATCACTCGTGAAAAACGATTGGGTAGCCAGCACCGTGATACAGGAATTGCTGGTAACTGCCGACAGGGAAAGCCTCCTGATACTGAAACATTGTATGAACCCTTTAATTAAATACTGATGGAGGGTATATTATCATGGCTCGGCACCATATACGAAAACACTCTTTTCGTATACGGGCTGATTTTATTACTGGTATACGCCCTGTTGGCCTTGCTATCCATGCTGGCTATACGCTATTATGCCAGGAAGGATACCCAACACCAGCTGGACATACTGGCCAGCTCGCCAATGGCGCCTGGACTTACCATCCTTGCCCCGGCCTTTAATGAAGGACTTACCATTATTTCCAACGTGCGGTCGCTGCTTACCCTCAACTACCCACGGTATGAGATCATCATTATCAACGATGGAAGCACCGACAATACCATGGAACAACTGATCGCAGAATTCAGGATGGTAGCGGTAGACTTTGCCTACAATGCCCGGATCCTGACACAACCCGTACGGAAAATCTATAAATCCACCGACCCTGCCTATTCTTCACTGCTGGTAATCGACAAGGTGAACGGTAAAAGTAAGGCCGACGCTGTAAATGCAGGAATCAACATAGCCACCTTCGACTATTTTGTTTGTACTGATGTAGATTGCATCCTGCATAAAGATACCCTGCTGGAACTTGCCTTACCTGTAATGCAGGAACAAAAAAAACGGGTGATTGCCGTAGGCGCCACCCTGCGTATTGCCAACTCTTCGGATTTCGACGAAGGAGTGCTTATCCGCATGCGACCACCACAACAGCTGCTCCCACGCTTCCAGGAAGTGGAATATATCCGTTCCTTTGTACTTGGAAAAATGGGATGGAGCTACATTAACTGCGTACCGAATGTATCCGGCGGGCTGGGTTTGTTCGACAAGGAAGTAGCTACCCGCTGCGGTGGCTATGACCACAGCTCTTTCGGGGAAGATATGGAACTGCTTACCCGCATGTGCCGTTATGCCCACGACAATCAGATTAACTACGCAATAAGGTATATTCCCAGAACCCTCTGTTGGACAGAAGGCCCTGCATCGATAAAAATATTCAGCCGGCAACGTACCCGTTGGGCGCGGGGCCTTGCCCAACTTATGTATGCGCACTTCAGCATGTTCATGAATCCGCGCTACGGAAAAATGGGACTGATCGTATTTCCTTTCAACTTCTTTTTTGAACTCCTGGCTCCTTTAATAGAATTCAGCGGCATCCTTATTTATATATACCTGGGGGTAACCGGCCAGGTAAACTGGCCCTACGCGCTGATGCTCCTGCTTTTCGTATATACTTATGCCGTTATGATCACCACCATATCCATATTATGGGATCAGCTTTCTTTCGGCTATTATAAGAAATGGTGGGAAGTTGCGTATTTGTGCCTGACACCCTTTATGGAATTTTTATTATACCATCCCCTCATCGTTTTTTTTTCCCTGCGGGGATATTATTACTTCCTCACCGGGAAAAAGAGTACCTGGGGAAATATGCAGCGGCAAGGGTTTGGGAAGAAGAAGAAATAAAGAAAACTGTGTGCTATGCTCAGAACATTTTTTGAAGGAGGTGTATTTATATATGGCTGTGTACTGTTGTGCATGTATGCTGTACTGGCGTATATGTCTTACCGTGGTATTATCCGCTTTCGTAAAAAAAGCAGCTTCACCGATTACACCCACCTGCTGGATTCGCCCCTTACACCGGGCATTTCCGTAATAGCGCCCGCTTTTAATGAAAGCGTTACCATTATCATGAATGTACGGTCACTGCTAACATTGAACTATACACGCTATGAGGTGATTATCGTCAATGATGGAAGCACCGACGATACGCTCGAAAAATTAATCCGTGAATTTGAACTGGTGCCCGTAGATTTTGCCTATAATGAAAGAATTGTAACGCAGCCTGTACGACAACTGTTTAAATCTACCAATACTGCCTACGACAAACTACTGGTAGTAGACAAAGTAAATGGTAAAAGCAAGGCCGATGCCGCCAACGCCGGCATCAACGCCGCCTCTTTCGATTACTTCCTGAATACCGATGTGGATTGTATCATTGAAAAAGATACGCTGCTGCGTATGATCAAACCATTCATGGATGAAGAACATAAGAAAACGAAAGAAGTAGGCGAACCTTGCCCTCAATGCGGTTATGTACATGTGGTAGAAGACAGCCGCCAGGTAATAGCCACCGGCGCTACACTCCGTATTGCCAACTCCACTGAAATTGATGAAGGGGTGATCATACGGGTACGCCCACCCGAAAAAGTATTGCCCCGCTTCCAGGAAATGGAGTATATCAGGGCATACGTATTGGGAAAAATGGGATGGAGCATGATGAACAGTGTGCCCAACGTTTCCGGTGGGCTGGGCCTGTTCGATAAGGAAGTGGCCATCAAAGCCGGTGGTTATGACCACGCCTCCTTTGCGGAAGATATGGACATTGTTACCCGTATGTGCGCATACATGATCGATAACAGGCTCAAATATGCAATCCGTTATATTCCTACCACCCAATGCTGGACGGAAGGACCTCCGAACATGAAAGTGTTCAGCCGCCAACGTACCCGCTGGGGGCGCGGACTGGCAGAGATTATTACCATTCACCGGAAAATCATTTTCAACCCCCGCTATAAAAAACTCGGGTTGGTAGTACTACCTTACAACCTGTTCTTTGAATTCCTGGCGCCTGTTATTGAATTTACCGGCATCCTTTATTATATCTACCTGATCATCACACACCAGGTGAACTGGCCTTATGCACTTATATTACTGCTGTTTGTGTACCTGTTTTCCGTGATGATCTCCACACTGGCCATTTGCTGGGACCAGCTCACCTATGGTTATTATAAAACCTGGCGGGAAGTAATTTCATTGTCGCTCATGGCTTTTTTTGAACCGCTGATCTATCATCCGCTGATTGTTTTTTTTGCACTACGTGGCTACTGGTTCTTCCTCACCGGGAAAAAGAGTACCTGGGGAAATATGCAAAGACAGGGATTTGGCAAGAAAAAATAAACTTATAAAAGATAAACTAAATGACTGTATTAAAACATCTGTTAACCGGAATATTGCTATGCTGGGCATTGCAAATGCAGGCGCAGATCATTAAACAGAAAAATAATGCAGAAGCCCTGTATAACCAGGCGGTTCAGGAAACAAAACAGCAACATTATGATAAGGCCATCAGCTTATCAGAGCAGGCATTAAAAGCACAGCCGGATTTCATTGACCAGCAGCTGTTGCTCGCGCGGTTATACATGCTCACCAAAAAATATGACCTGTCAAGAAAGTATATAAAAGAAGTACTCGTTAAAAATCCGCGCTATCGCGACGCGTATTACTATGCCATCAACGTAGAGCTGACTACGGGGAAATATACGGAAGCAGAATGCTACGCAGACGAAGCCCTGGCATATTTTCCGGGCAGCCGCGAATTTATGCTGAAGAAACTGGGCATATTGGACCTGCAGCATAAGGTATACCGTGGCAATGAGATGGCCGAAACCGTTATGAGTAAATACCCGGAAGATACCACGGTACGGAATGCTTATGTAGAACACTACCTGCAAAGCGGCAAATATTATCAACAGTTAGGAAACAGCGGTATGGCCCGGCAAAGCTACGACCGGGTACTCCTCGCGGATCCCCGTAACCAGGAAGCCAGGGAAGCCAGTCTTGGCGTGGCATTGAAGGGAGGTAATTATCAATCGGCCCTGGAACAGGTGAATGATGAACTTACTGCACATCCCGGTAGTTATGACCTGCTAATGCGTAAACTAGGCATACTCGAAGACATGCACGCATACGTTGAAGCCCTGAGTACCTTACAGGAAATTCAACGACGGTTCCCCGGTGATGCTAAAGCACGCACTCTGGAAACCTCCCTCCGCATGGAAGCTGCTGCCTACTATGCTAACATGGACCCCTACACGCTGTATGGCAGTGTACTGGAAAAAAATCCTGGTAACCGGGAAGCGCTGGATAAAGTGATAGGTTACAGCATGGCCCGGGGCGCCTACCAGGAAGCCCTTGCATGGATTAACCGCGGTCTGAAAACCAATCCTAACGACACCCGCCTGCTGTCTTTAAAAATGGATGTACTGGAAGGCGACCGTAAGTATGCCAGCGCAGCCGCATTAGCAATGATATTGTATCAGCGCACCCCTAACCCCACGCTTAAAGAGAGGCTGGTACAACTGCAAACTGCTACCGGCCGCGAATACCTCGCTCAGCAGCAGTACGACCTGGCCCTGGCTTCTTTTGAATCTGCCCTGCAGGTGAGTCCGGGTGATTCTTCCGTACTTCACCTGCTCGCCAACACCTATATCTCACAAAAAAATACTTCCGCCGCATTAAAAGTGCTGGATCAGGCACTCACCTACTACCCGGCCAATGAATCCTTCCTGCTGAAAAAATCCGGCGTACTGGCAGATGCCGGCAGGTATGAAGAAGCAGCCGCCATCGCCGGCGAACTGGCGGCACGCTATCCCGCTGATGAGCGCTTCAGTAATAACTTTGCCGATATGCATTTAGCCGCCGGCCGTAATTTAATGAGGGCGGAAGAATATGACCTTGCCAAACAACAGTTTGAACAGGTGCTGAACCTGGCGCCTTCCAACCAGGAAGCGCTGGATTATATGATCAACATGCAAAGCGCTACCGGCAAACCAGACAGCGCCCTGTACTTTGCAGATAGAGCATTAAGCTATTATCCCGGCAACCGCGATTTTCTCTTGAAAAAGGCCTCCGTGCTACAGGATATGCACGCCTATAACGAGTCAGCCGCTATTACCGCCGACCTGGTTAAGCGCTACCCTTACACGATCAAATATAAGAATGCATATGTCACCAGCCTGATATCTGCCGGTACTGACTACCAGCGAAACCAGCAGCCCGACAGTGCCCTGGCCATGTTCAACCAGGTATTGACATTACAACCAAAAGATTCGATGGCGCTGCTGTACAGCATCAATATACTGAACGGGCAACAGCGTTACGACAGCGCCCTGGCCTATACTGCCCGGGGAATAAAATATTATCCCGGCAATGAAACCTTCCTGATGAAACGGGCCATCACCCTGGAGAATAAAAAGGACTTTGCTGCTGCTGCACTGGTGGCAGATTCTGTGGTAAAGCTGCAACCTAATGCTGTGAACACTGATTACCATGATTACCTGGAAAGTAAAACACTGAAGAACCAGTTTGGATTATATTACCTCAATTCCAGCTATGACTATATATCTGATAAATATAACATCGCTACAGTGGAGTACCGGCACTTTATGAAAAGGGGCTCCTATGCCGTGCAGTTAAACTATGCGGGCAGGAAAACAGGCAATGGCCTGCAGGGACTGGCGGAAATGTATTATACCCACTCTCCCAAACTATATTCCTATGGCATGCTGGCTTATTCCAATAAAACCGTATTTCCACAGTTGCGGGCAGCTTATTCTATATTCAAAACCTTTAAGAAAGAAATAGAAGTAGAACTGGGTGGCCGTTACCTGAACCTGGACAGCACTACCAGCTTTTCCGGCGTGGTGTCTGTAGCCAAACCTTTCGGCGATTTCTGGGTAAACCTGCGCGGATATGGCATCAGCGAGTCCGGCGATTTCAATACCTCCTTTAATCTTACCACCCGGTACTTTATGAACCGGCGGCAGGATTACCTGCAGGTGGTAGCAGGATTAGGTACCTCTCCGGACGACAGGAGCCGGCTGATCAACTTCCCCAATCTTACAGGATTGCTTACACATAGCATTGGTGCAGGTTATCAGAAAGTAATCCGCTACCGGACCACGCTTGGACTTTTTGGCACCTGGATTAATCAAAAGATCAGCGACAGTGGATATCAGAACCAATATGATATTTATGTAACGCTCCAGCGAAAATTTTAACGGAATTACAATGTGCAGAATTATGAACAGCTTGTTGTTAATGATCACTACGTTGTTATACAGCGCTTGCCGGCCTTCGGCAGATGAGATCACACTGGTACGCCAGGGGCACAGTGAATATGTGATTGTGCTGCCGGCGCAGGCTACCAGGGCAGAAAGCAAAGCAGCAGGAATTTTCCGGGATTATATCCGGCGTATTTCCGGCGCTTCATTACCCCTGATAAACGAATCACAGTATAAGAACCAGCCCGCGGTATTCATTGGGAACACCACTCACAGCGCCGGACCTGCTGAGATCCATGGAGAGGGCTTCTTTACCGGCAGTAAGAACGGTCATTTCTTTATCAGGGGTGGCAGTGGCCAGGGAGTAGTGTATGGCGTATATCATACGTTGCAAACGTATATGGGTTGCCGTAAGGACGCAGGTGAGCCGGCTACTGTGCCCACGGCAAAGGATATACGCCTAAACGGGGCTATTTCCGATTTACAGGAGCCGGCCTTCCTCTACCGGGAAAGCTACTACCCTCCTTCCATGGATGCCGAATACCTCGCCTGGCACGGGTTGCACCGGTTTGAAGACCTTTGGGGGATCTGGGGACATTCTTTTTTCAAGATCCTCCCACCGGATACTTACTTCAAAGAGCATCCGGAATACTATTCAATGGTAAACGGGAAAAGACAGCCGCTGCAACTATGTTTAAGCAATGAAAACGTATATACATTAACGGTAGAATGGTTTAAAAAAGCGATGGCAGCTAACCCGGATGCCATGTACTGGTCTATTGCCCCGCAGGATGGCAGCGGCAACTGTACCTGCGATCTGTGCCGTAAGGCTGATGCGGAAGAAGGTGGCCCCCAGGGATCGCTGATCCGCTTTGTGAACCGGGTAGCCAAACAATTCCCGGACCAGCGCTTTACGACACTGGCATATGGATACACAGCCAGGGCGCCGCTGAAAACAAAGCCTGCGGCTAATGTATATATCATGCTAAGCACTATCGACGCCTTCCGCCAGGAGCCCCTGTCCCAGGCATCTTCCGCTGCAGGATTCCGCAAAAACCTGGAAGACTGGGAAGCCACTACGGGCAACCTTTTTATCTGGGACTATACCACGCAGTTCACCAACTACCTCAATCCATTCCCGGATTATGGCAACCTGCCATCTAACCTGCAATACTTCCCTGCTCATCATGTAA
>JBCNPS010000258.1:0-9875 GCA_039593235.1 Chitinophaga sp.
GGATAGCCGTTTCACCGGTAACATCTGTTTTATTTCCTACCAGAAGATAATTAACGCTTTGTGCGTCAAAGGCAGCAACCTGATTACGTATGTCCGTTTCCGTGAGTTCATTCACATCAAACAGGTAAACGACAACTCCGGCTTCACGGATTTTCTCCATGGTTTTCTGCACACCAATGCTTTCAATGGTATCCAGGCTTTCGCGGATACCGGCAGTGTCTATGAGTCGGAAAAGGATGCCGTCTATGTTCAGTACTTCCTCGATGGTGTCACGGGTAGTACCGGCAATGTCGCTGACAATGGCGCGGTTCTCATTCAGGAGTGTATTCAGCAGAGTGGATTTACCGGCATTAGGTTTCCCTACTATTGCGGTGTTTACGCCATTTTTGATAACATTTCCCATCCGGAAGGAATCAATGAGATGTTTAACGACTCCGGTTGCATTGGAAACAAGGGTATATAAGCCCGTACGATCGGCAAACTCCACATCCTCCTGGCTAAAGTCCAGCTCAAGCTCTATCAGGGCGGAAAAGGTGATTAATTGCTCCCGCAGGGCGTGTAATTCTTTGGAGAACCCACCACGCATTTGCTGCATCGCTGTTTGGTGTGAGGCGGCTGAATTGCTGGCTATAAGGTCTGCTACAGATTCTGCCTGTGTAAGATCCAGTTTACCGTTCAGGAATGCCCGCTGGGTAAACTCGCCTGGTTTGGCCAGGCGTGCGCCTGCTTTCACAGTGGCGTCAATGATCTGTTGCTGGATATAGGGAGAACCATGACAGGATATTTCTATCACGTCTTCCCCGGTATAGGAGCGGGGGCCTTTGTAGAGGCTGAGTACTACTTCGTCGATGATGTGCCCGTTGGAAACGAGGTTACCGAAATGCAGGGTATGACTGGCTTGCTGCAGCAAGTCTTTCCCCGGGAACAGCCCGTTGCAGATGGTGTAGGCGTTGGGGCCGCTGAGGCGTATTACCGCAATGGCGCCAAGACCGGGAGCTGTTGCCACCGCCACAATTGTATCATCAAATCCTGTTAATTTCCCCAGCATACCGTTTTAATTTACCAATTCTTAAAGGGCACAAATTTACACAGAATCGGGGCCATCGCCAATTCCTGAAAATCAAAGGTCCCGTTCCAACGATGTTGAAACGGGACCTTTAAAAAATATGCTTGATACAGTACTACTCCTGCAAAGTAAAGCGGATAGGGAGGTTGAACTGTACAGAAACCTGGCGGCCATTTTGCTTACCAGCTTTCCATTTAGGCATGGTTTTCACCACGCGCACAGCTTCTTCTTCCAGGCCACCACCTTTTGCGGCACCTACTGTTTTTACATCTTTAATGTTTCCTTCAGAATCTACTACGAACTGAACGAATACTGTACCGGAGATACCATTTTCCTGCGCAACGCGTGGGTAACGGATATTTTTGCTCAGGTACTTAGCCAGTGCTTCCTCACCACCCGGGAAGGTTGGAGGCTGCTCTACGAAAGTGAAGATTTCCTCTTTTGCAGGAGCAGGAGGCGGGCCTACCACACCGGTACCTTTACTGTCTTCCAGCAATCCCGGATCAATACCGTTTGGATCACCGTCTACAGTTTTGGTGCTGATGGCTTTATCTTTAATGTCCTCATGTTTCGGAGGTTCCTCATCCGGTGGTACTTCATTATCCTTCTTAATTACAGGAGGAGTGAACTGTACTGACGGTTTTACCGGTGGTGGTGGTGCAGGCGGTGGAGGTGGCGGAGGTGGCGTTTTCGGATCATCCGGTAACTTCACATCCTCCATCTTAATTTCCTGGATCACCGGCTTCTTCGTGTTTTCACCCTCAGAAGCTTTAACCCACTGTGATATCATATACGTTGCAAAGAATATTACAAACAATGACGCGGTTCCCAAAATGGCATTCCGCACACGCTTATTATACTGTCTCCGCAAATCGTACGCCCCATACTCCTTGTTCCTGCCGTCAAACAGGATATCAAGAAAATCGGACTTTAAGACTTTAGCAGAATCCATTGTTGTTGTTTTATGATGGATGCAAAAAAATAAATTAGTTATTTAGCCGGCGGAGCTGCAGGAGTGCTGGGAACACCGTTAGCTGCTTCTGTAGACTGTATCCATTTTTTATCCTGGTCACTGATGTCTACGGTTGCGTAACGTTGAATCCTGTTGATGGCCATTTCATCAAGAATATCTACGAAATTCTTGTAGTTAGCTTCATCATCAGCTTTAATAATCACCACAACATCTTCCGGTTCACCTTTTGCATTTCTCAGTTTGGACACTTCATCCCTTTTCCTGATGATTTCATCTCTGATTCCTCCGGTGTTGGCAAAAGATGATGCCTTGAAGAAATCAGGATTAGCAGAGGCATTCGGGTCTTGTGCCAAACCTTCGTAATAGTAAACACGATTATCTTTTCCGAGTAAAATGGTCAGGGCCGTACTTTCTTTTACCTTGTTCTGGTCCTTTTCATTTTCGGTATCCTTTGGCATGATCAAGTCCATTGTTTTGGGCTTGGACATGGTAGTGGTCAGCATGAAGAAGGTAATCAGGAGAAAACCTAAATCCACCATTGGTGTCATATCCACACGGGTCGACTGTTTCTTCGATTTCGTTCCACCGTGTTTCTTTCCACCGCCACTACTGCTGGTATCCATTTCTGCCATAGTAGCCAATTTTTTTAGTTCTTAAATCAGCAGTCTTCCAGGTCAGGAAGTATTTACTGCCGTTTACTTCTTAGGTGCATTTGCCTCTTCCCAGGCAGCTGTACCTTTTGGTGCTTCTTCCAGGTTAGTAACCAGGTTCAGCTTCTGAATATGCTTCTTTTTGAAGGTATCCAGGATTTCTTTGATCTTAGGATAAGGAGTCTGGTTGTCTGCCTTAATGCAGTATTTCAGCTTTGCAACGCTTCCGCCTTGTGCTGCAACACCATATTCGATCCAGGCACCTAACTCATTATTTGCAGAATCCGTAGGAATCCCTTTATCCAGTCCTGATTTTTTACGTTCGTCCTCAGAGAGGGAAAGATATTGTTTCAGGTCTTTAATAGCTGCTCCTACACTGGCTCCGGTCACAAAGCTTTTAATTTCTTTATCGCCCAGGCCCAGTTTGTACTGCGTGTTCAGATCTTCTATCAGCTTCTTTCTTTTGGGCTGACCATCCATGCTGAAAAACACTCTGCCGTCCTTATCTACTGTGAATAATAACACATCAGAATCAGGTAAAAGGGTGGTGTTAATAGAGGATGGGGTAACTACTGTTACCGGTTCATCCGGTTTGAACTTAGTCGCCAGCATAAAGAAAGTTAACAGCAGGAAAGCCACATCACACATTGCTGTCATGTCAATGGCGGTGCTTTTCCTTGGCATTTTAACTTTAGGCATCTTTACTCTGTTTTATGATTTACTTTAAATAGATTCAAAACCGCTCAAATTCCATAAATAATCCCTGATTATTTGTGGTTTGCAGCGAAGCTCTGAGTTAAAGTAAAGCCAGACTCATCGATAGCGTAAGTGATGCTGTCAATATTGGTAGTGAAGTAGTTGTACATTACGATCGCAATAGCAGATGTACCGATACCCAGTGCAGTGTTGATCAACGCTTCAGAGATACCTAACGCCAGCTGTGCAGAATCCGGAGCACCACCAGAAGACATCGCAGAGAACGCCTTGATCATACCCAATACTGTACCGAACAGACCCAACAGGGTTGCTACTGATGCAATGGTAGACAGGAACACCAGGTTCTTTTCCATCATTGGCAGTTCCAGTGCGGTAGTTTCTTCAATTTCATTCTTAATGGTCAGGATCTTCTGTTCTGTATCCAGATCAGCATTGGTAACCATTTCTTTGTACTTTTTCAGACCTGCTTTCAGTACGTTTCCTACAGAGCCTTTCTGTTTGTCGCATTCAGCCAGTGCTGCATCTACATTTTTGTTAGCCAGGTGATACTGTACTTTACGTACCAGCTCAGAACCACTGAATTTACCTTTTGCTTTTGACAGGTACAGGAAGCGCTCGATCACGAAAGTCAGACACACCAGTAATACGGAAATTAATACCGGTACTACATAACCACCCTTGTAAACAGTACCAAACCATTTACCGATACCTGAATCTATAGGATGTCCATCGGGATTATTACCCTGGAAGTTGGCTGGATTACCTAATACAAAAAAGAAAAACAGGAATCCTATCACTAAGCAGATAGGCACAGCCAACGTTGCGAACAGGTTGGATGACTTTTTAGGTTGATGAGAAGAAGCCTTAGCTGTAGCTGCAGTCACAGTTGTTTTAGTCTCAGCCATGTTGATTGAAATTTTAGTGTTAAAAATTAAACTATTGTTTGTTAGAAGTTACTATTCTCTTTAAAATGCCCTTCAGCACTCAATTTACTGTTTTAATCAGTGATTCGCAAAGTTATACGGTTGGTCCAAAAAAACAAGTGCAGCCCAAAAAAACCCACAAAAATTAACCTTCACACGCAAAAGCCCCACCACAGGGCTTTTAGACCACTCGTTTTTTTAGAGCAAACACTTACATAAGCGAATAAACCAATATTGCAGTTCTCACAACTTATTGTTACTGTCCCAATACTTGAAATCGTTTGATTTTTTTCAAAGTTGGACGCACAATTTAAGAAAAAATTCAAATGTTCCAACAGAAATCTTACAATTCCGCTAACTTATTTATTCCCGCGCCAGTAAACAGTTTCAGGCGACGCTAATAGCATTTAGCAACACAACATCGAATATTTCCCCGGTTCATAACTTGAAATTCAATACGGCAGCGGCAATTAACCTGTCCTCATCCGCCTCTGCCATATGAAATTATTATTTGCTATAACAATAAATACTTACATTAAAAAAGTTGCCACCGCAACTAATGTTTTGACTCCTACCCTCAATTTTACTCCTTTTTTTCCATTCTTACAGTCTTTACTGCGCTTATGGATTTTCCTGATAAGTTAATACTTAATATACTTACTTGCAAAGGTTTTTAAAAAAACATAACAACTAATCAAGAACCAATTATTAAATCGTAATGAGCAAACCATTTCACCGCAAACTGATAATAGCTGTGGCAGGCGCACTTTGCCTGGGTATTACAGCTTATCAACCAGCCAGTGCCCAGCGGAAAAAACATAACCGCAACGCCGCGCCAACTACTCCTGCTCCTGCAAAAGACACTACCGGGAAGCCCCCCATGATCAAACCAGGACCAAAACCAGGACCCAAACCCTTCGCTGAAGTTATTACCGATAAAGCCAAAGCGGATTCCGGCCTGTTTAATATCTACAAACAAGACGACCGCTTTTTCTTTGAAATCCCTGACTCCCTGCTGGGAAGAGATGTACTGGTAGTGAACAGGATCTCTAAATCAGCTGCCGGCTTACGCGCCATGATGATGGGTTTCAGCGGCGATATCATCGGCGAAAATGTGATCCGCTTCGAAAAAGGCCCTAACCATCGCATCTTCCTGAAAAATATCTCTTATGCCGATGTATCAAAAGATTCTACCCAGCCGATGTTCACCTCTGTGAGCAATTCCAACCTGCAGCCTATCGTGGCAGCATTTGATGTAAAAGCTACCTCTAAAAACGGGAAAGGTACTGTTATTGACCTGACTGAATACATCAGTGGTGACAACGATATCCTTTTCTTCGACGGACAGGTCAAAAACATGCTCAAAATCGGTGGCGTTCAGCCGGACAAATCCTACATCTCCGATGTAAGGTCCTACCCGATGAACACCGAAATAAAAACCGTAAAAACATACAGCAAATCCGGCGGCCCCGCAGGCCCGGGTATGCCCCCTTCCCCGGGAGGCAATGCTACCGTGGAACTCAATAGCTCCATGGTATTACTCCCTGCAGTACCCATGCAGCCCCGCTATTTTGATCCCCGCGTAGGTTATTTCACCACCAGCGTTACCGACTTTGATGCGGATCCGCAGGGCGTAAAAAGAATCCAGATGATCACCCGCTGGCGCCTGGAACCAAAGCCGGAAGACATGGAAAAGTATAAACGCGGGGAACTGGTGGAACCAATGAAACCCATCGTGTTTTATATTGATCCTGCCACCCCGGTAAAATGGCGTAAATATCTTATTATGGGCGTGAACGACTGGCAGTCGGCTTTTGAACAGGCGGGCTTTAAAAATGCCATTATCGCTAAAATGGCGCCCACTCCCCAGGAAGATTCCACCTGGTCTATCGAAGACGCCCGGTTCTCTGCTATCGTATACAAACCGTCTGACGTACCTAATGCAAGCGGCCCGCACGTACACGATCCCCGCTCCGGCGAAATCATTGAAAGTCATATCAATTGGTACCACAACGTAATGCGTTTGCTGCGTAACTGGTATTTTGTACAGGCGTCCCCTAACGATCCGCGCGCCCGCAATATGCAGTTCAGCGATGAACTGATGGGTGAACTGATCCGCTTTGTATCTTCCCACGAAGTAGGCCATACCCTGGGCTTACGTCATAACTTCGGATCCAGTTCTACCTACCCGGTTGAAAAACTCCGTGATAAAGAATGGGTGAAAAAAAATGGTCATGCCGCCTCTATCATGGATTATGCGCGTTTTAACTACGTAGCACAACCCGGCGATGGCATCAGCGGAGCTGATCTTTATCCACGTATTAACTACTACGATAAATGGGCCATTGAATGGGGCTATAAACTGCTGCCACAGGCCAAATCACCGGAAGCAGAAGTACCTGTTCTCAATAAAATAACAATAGAAAAACTGAAGGATAAGAAGTTCTGGTTTGGTACCGAAATGAATCCTGATGATCCGCGGTCCCAGAACGAAGATCTGGGCGACAACGCAATGATTGCCAGTGGTTACGGTATAAAGAACCTCCAGTTTATTATGCCTAATCTCCTTAGCTGGACGAAAGTAGAGAACGAAGGCTATGGTAACCTGTCTGAATTGTATAAAGAAGTAGCCGGTCAGTTTAGCCGTTACATGGGCCATGTAGTCAAAAACGTGGGCGGTATTTACGAAACCCCAAAAACCGTAGAACAGGCAGGCGGCGTATACGAATACGTACCCAAAGCTACGCAAAAGGAAGCAGTGGCATTCCTGAACAAACAGCTGTTTACCACACCAAAATGGCTGATCAACCAGGACCTGCTGAGCCGCATAGGCAGCGACGGTATTTCCCTGATCAACGCTGTCCAGGCACCGGTACTGAACAGGCTGATAAACACCAGGACCATCAATAAACTGATCAGCGGGGAAGCCGCGCTGGGAGCGAAAGCTTACGACCCGGTTGAAATGCTGAACGACCTGAAAAAGTCCGTCTTCTCAGAAATTTATACACACCAGTCTGTAGATGTATATCGCAGGAACCTGCAACGCAACTATGTGGATAACCTCACTGAACTGGTGGCGCCTCCTTCTGCTCCTTCCAATCCGATGATGGGCGGTTTTGCACCTCCAAGTGCAGCCCGGTCAGATGCGGCAGGCATTGGCCGCGCCCAGCTGGTGGCCCTGAGAACAGAACTGCGTGCAGCCGCCGGTAGCGGCGACAGTATCACCCGCAGCCACGTACAGGACCTGATCGCGCGTATTAACAAAGCATTGGATCCTAAGTAACACCAAGGCATATACGAAAATATAGGTCCCCTTTCCTGTAACATCGGAAAGGGGACTTTCGTTTTATGTATGTTCAAAAGGCTGGTAATTATTGAGGAAAATGCTTAATATCGTTGCATTATTAACCAAGAAGCCTCAAAAGTGAAAGATCGGACAAACAAAATTACGATATACGATATAGCACAAAAACTCAACCTGTCGGCATCTACTGTTTCACGTGCATTGCAAAACAATCCGCTCATCAACCTGGAAACACGCGAAAAAGTACAGGCTGCCGCTACTGAAATGGGCTATGTCCCCAACTGGATTGCATCGAGCCTGCGTAAAAAAAGGTCGAATATCCTTGGGCTGATTGTTCCCCGCACTTCTATGTACTTTCAGAGTACCGCTATCAGTGGTATCCAGCATGAGGCACATAAGTACGGGTTCAGTATCGTGATTGGGCAATCGGATGAAACGGTGGCCATGGAAAAAGAACTGGTACATACTTTCTACTCACTCCGCGTAGATGGATTACTGGCAGTAGCTTCTATGTTTACCACCAATTTTGATCACTTTAGTCCGTTTATCAAAAACAATATCCCGCTGGTATTTTATGACCGTGTGCCAACCGATTTCCAGGGATATACCATCACAGGCGATGATTTCAGGGGCGGTTTCCTCGCCACCGAACACCTGATCAAACAAGGCTGCAAACGTATTGCCCACTTTTCAGGCGTTCTTACCTGTAACCTTTATCAACAAAGACTTTCAGGCTACAAAGAAGCATTGGCGCAATACGGTATTCCATTCGATGAACAGCTGGTTTATATTCATGACCTGACAATGGACTCTGCTACTGTTGCTGCACAACAATTATTTGATGCACACAAAATGCCGGATGCTATGTTTGCTGCCAATGATAGTTCTGCAGTTGCTTTTATCCGTGAAGCGAGGAAAAGAAATATTGCCGTTCCAGAGCAGATCAAAGTAGTGGGCTATTCCAACGATCTTTCTTCCAGGATTATTTCGCCTTCTTTAACTACTATTGAACAATCGGGTTATAATATGGGGCAGAAAGCGGTAGAGACTATTGTTCAGCTGATCAATCATGAAGAAGCAGTAAAAGTGACAAAAAATTACGTATTCCCGGTAGAGCTGATCAAACGGGAATCCAGCGGATCATAATTCAATAATAAAAACCGATAACCTAGAACTGTATGAAATCTTCCATGTATGCAGCATTACTATGTACTGCTGCATTTGCCGTATCCTCCTGTAATAAGCGCATCTACGTGCCTAACCAGGTGAATGTCCCGTTACTGAAAGAGAAGTATGAATTTAAAGGTAGCATCACCCCTACTAACCTGCAGGGCGCCTTTGCCATCACTGATAACATTGGTATTATGGCCAATGGCCAGTATCACTGGGGATGGGATTATGCAGATCCTACAAACAGTTATGATGATGATGGCCTGTTCAGCGACAATAACACCCGCGGAGGACTGATAGAAGGAGCTGTTGGTTTTTTCAAACCCATTGGTCCCAGTAAGAAAGCGGTTTTTGATGTGTATGCAGGCTATGGCAGCGGCCATTTTAAAACACTGTCCGGCGATTACAAATCAGATAACGACGGTACGGGTAATATCAACCTGAACGACTATGTTATCAAAAACCGCTTCAGTAAGGTATTTATTCAACCCAGTTTCGGCCTTGCCCATCGTGTGGTGGAAGCGGCGTTCAGCAGCCGGTTTTCGTTTGTAAACTTTTACAATAGCAGTATGGGTGTAAAGGCATTTGAAAACAATGAAGTGGAGCAAAACAAATTTATGCGCATTCACGATAAAACAGTAGTGTTTTATGAGCCGGCGTTTACTGTTCGTGTAGGATTCAAGTACGTAAAATTCCAGGCGCAGCTGCTGTTTTCAACACCGTTAAATAATAACAGTTTCTATAACGACAATTATTCTTCCGATAAAAATTTCAATGAGTATTTCCAGCCTGTAAATTTCAACATGGGCGTTGCAATAGATCTGGCAAAGTGGTATAACCGGAAATAATAATTTACGAAGATGATTTTCCGGAGATGATATACCGGGAGATCACAGATGATATAAAATAAAAAAGCCTTAGTGTATGAAACACTAAGGCTTTTTATTAATAAGTATGGCAGCTACCTACTCTCCCGCATGATAGTGCAGTACCATCGGCCATGAGGGGCTTAACTTCTCTGTTCGGAATGGGAAGAGGTGAACACCCTCGGCATAACCACCATAAGATCTTC
>JBCNPS010000259.1:0-9860 GCA_039593235.1 Chitinophaga sp.
TCTTGGCAAAGTAGCCGGTGGTGTTATTATCATAAATGTTTTTGCGTGTTTGCCATTGACCTGCTTTGGATTCTATGTGAAAGGTTTTCTTCTGCATCATCCACATGGCGCCGTCGAAGGCCAGGTTCGCATAAAAGCGGGCTTCCCGGTTGAAGTGCATGGATGCGGTGGTGTATCCTTCCTGGATCAGTTCTCCCTCTGCTTTTACGGCGGTTCTCAGTTTCAGGCGACCGGCATAATCAAACGTTTTATCTTCATTCATAGGCACGCCTTTGTCCGTATAAAACTGTTCTGCAATTTTCATGGTAGGCGCCAGGCTGCCCAGTACCGATTCGTTGCCTATGCGTGCAGGATCGAGGCGGGGCATGGCCTGTCGCTGCATTTCATAGGTGCCGCCGGTAGGGTTGGCCCAGATGATCTCCGGGTTCCATTGTTCACAAAGACTATTACGTATCGACATTTGCCTTGTCAGTGTATCCGACAACGTTACCCCCAGCTGGCTGAAGGTATACAGGAGGTTGCCGGTGGCTTCGCATTCTTCAATAGCCGCTTTGCAGGCATCGGCGGCCACTTTCCACTTGGCGGCGTTATAGGTGGTGTTGAAGAGCGGGCTGCCGTCCGGATTTTTAAACGCAATGTAATCGGTATTGCCGTTGAACAGCGGACTGGCAGCGGTTACCAGCACCCTTGCCTTAATAGCCATGGCAATAGGTTTGGTAATGCGCCCCAGTTCTGTAGAGCGGTCGGCAATGATCTCCGGCAACCCGGTGGCAGCGGTATCCAGCAAATGCGCGATGTAGTTAAACACGGTATCCACATGTTCCCGGGGCACTTTGGTGGCTTCCGCGGTGCTGGAAATGGGTAGGTTGTAACGGATCACCGGGATAGGGCCGTACTGGCGCAACAACAGCCAGTGATAGTAGGCTTTGAGGAAAATCACTTCCGCACTCCAGCGGTCTTTTTCCGGTTGGCGCATGTCTACCACCTTATGAATATTTTCCAGGAAGATGTTGCAATCGCGCAGCGCCTTGTAATACTGGCTCCAGGTAGCCATGTACACGTTGTTGGCGCTCTGGAATCCCTGCGATATCTGCCAGGGCGTTTCGCTGGTGCTGTAGGGACGCACCATCCAGAACTCATCGCCGGCCACCAGTGCGGGATTGGAGGAAAGGTCCGCACTGTAAGGAAGATAAGAGTAGCAGGTGAACAGGTACTTCTCTGCTTCTGCGCGCATGGTGAAGGCGTTATCAATGGTGGCTACATTGTCCGGTACCACATCCAGGAATTTCTTACAGGAAGCGGCGGAAAGCAGCAGTACGCATAGCCCCCAGTATTGCAGGAAGCGGCGTATATTGTATGTAGTGGTATGTTTCATTTTTTGCATCATTGAATGGTGAATCAAAGTCCCAGTGTTATACCCATATTAATCACCCTTTGCACAGGGTAGCCCAAGCCGTTGCCGCCCATTTCCACATCCCAGGTTTTAAATTTGCTGAGTGCAAAAAGATTGGAGGCATTGGCATAGATGCGGGCGTTTGTCATGTGTACACGGTCCAGCAGGCTTTTGGGAAAAGTGTATCCCATTTCGAGCGACTTTAACCGCAGGAAATCACCGTTGCGCATCCACCAGGTAGAGGTTTGGTTATTGTTGTTCACAAAGTAATCGCTCAGGCGGGGCCACATGGCGTACAGGTTGCGGTTATTTTCGCTCCAGTGGTCGTCGGCAATGGCCTGTAACAGGCCATGCTGACCGCCTCCGTTGAGTACAAAAGGCGATATTTCGTAAGAGCTGATCCAGAAGGAGGAACGCGCAGAGCCCTGGAAAAAGAAGCTCAGGTCGAACTGCCGGTAACCAAAAGAGAACCCGAACCCGTAAGTGATTTCCGGTGTGGTAGGGAGGCCAATGGGCACGGCATCGGAAGCGTTGATCTGCCCGTCGCCGTTTACATCATGGTATTTGATATCGCCACCCATTACTGCCTGTCCCCAGTTCTGGTAAGCGGAATTGGCTACTTCCTGTTCATCTACAAATAATCTTTCTGCTATATAACCCCAGGTTTGTGAAAGGGAATGCCCTACGCGGGAGCGGTAAGCTTCTGGATAAATGGGTTCCTCATTTACCAGCAGCTTACTGGTAGCATAAGTGAAGTTACCACGGAACTGTACAAAGGAATTGTTGTTAAAACTTTTCGTATAGTCGATAGCGAGATCCACCCCTTTACCGGAGGCTTCGCCCACATTGGCCTGGGTGGCGGCATTCAGCCCCATAGTGGTGGGGATGGTGCTGCGCGTCATGAGGATGTTGGTACGGTGTTCCTGGTATACATCCAGGGTGATGTTCATGGCGTTGAACAGGCCCAGTTCCATCCCCAGGTTTGTTTTATAGGATTTTTCCCAGGTGATGTCGCGGTTCTCATAGCGGTTCACCGATACACCGGGGCGGGAGTAGCTTCTTCTTTCCCCGAAGGTAGCGCCTTTGTTGATGTCGTTCATATTCACATCGGAGAGATAAAAGAAGCGGTCGTTTTCATTACCTATCTGGTCGTTGCCTACGAGGCCGTAAGTGGCGCGGAGTTTCAGTTTATCTATTGTCCGGGCGAATGGTTTAAAGAAGGCTTCGTTTTGCAGGTTCCAGGCAATACCGGCGGAGGGGAAGAAGCCAAAGCGGTGGTTGCTGGCAAATCTTTCAGAGCCGTTGTAACCGAAGTTGAACTCCGCCAGGTAGCGGCTGTCGTAATCGTATGTGAACCTGCCGGATACGCCCTGGTTGCGGTGAGGCAGGGAGGTTTGCAAGGTGCCTGCATTGGCGGTGAGGTAGTTGCGCACCAGGCCAATGAGCATACCGGACACGTTGTGTACTTTATTGAACTGCTGGTTGTAGTTCACTGCTGCTTCCATATACGCCGTGGTGTTCAGCACTTTATTGCCGGGCTCATAGCCCAGGTATTCCGTACCGTTTGTATTGAGCGAAGTAAGCGTGGGTGTTTTGGTGAACTGGTCGTACTTCATGGTATAGAAGTAGGGGGTGTAACGGCGCGTTACATCGAAGTAGGAGTAACGTTCCGTGTAACCCATCATGCGGGCGGTAAGACCAGGCAGCAGGAATTTAAAATCCTGTTTCAGTTCCACCTGCACCAGCAGGGTAGAGGTGTTGTATTGCTGGTAGCCGGACACCGAGTTGGCGTAAGGGTTGTTATAAAGGTTGCCGCCATCGCCGGGGAGGCTGTTAAAGCCCGGCTTTACGGCGTTACCAAACAATGGATGTTTCAGTTCAGGTGCATAGCTGGCGGGATATACCGCGGGGAACATCACCGGGTTGGCCCACACTGTTTGTGAAAAGAGGCCGGCGCCACCGCCTACAGGGCCGTTGTAATCGTCGAACTGCCCGTAGGTGCGCACAATAGCCTGCGAAGTAGGCGTGAGGTTGATGTTTACGTTGGAACGCAGCGAATAATTTTTTAGTTTGATGTTGCTGTTGAAGTTGTTCCGCTGGTCGATGTTCAGTACGCCGTTGTCTACATTATAAGTGCCTGCAATATAGAACTGCGCTACCTTTCCGCCACCTTTCAGGTTGAAGTTGGTGCGCTGGTTCACGGTGTAGTCTTTGATCAGTTGCGCTATCCAGTTGTTGTTGGGATACAGCAATGGGTCATCGCCGGCTGCGGTATGATCAATTTTGGATTGGGAATATTGTACATCCTGCAAAGGGAAACGGGTAAGCACCGCTTCATTGGCCAGCTTCATATAAGTGATGTTGTCTGCAAATTTGAAGTTGCGGGTATTGCTGGAGATAGAATTTTCGAAGCGCGCATTGAAAGATGTTTTTGCTTCCACGCCGGATTTGGTTGTTACGAGCACCACGCCATTGGCGCCCCTGGCGCCATAAAGGGATGACGCAGTGGCATCTTTCAAAATAGAAAACCCGGCTATATCATCCGGCTGTAAGCGGGCCAGGTCATTAGTGCTGGATTCCATGCCATCAATCAATATCAGCGGATCTACCTTACCTGTACCAAAGGTGGTAATACCGCGTATGAAGAAACTGGCATTATCCCTGCCGGGCTCCCCGCTGCGCTGGTAAGATATTACGCCGGAAAGGCGACCCGCCAGCATGGTAGTAAGATTACTGGTAGGGCCTTTCAGCTCTTTGGGATTGATACTGGTAACGGCGCTCACCATACTTGTTTTCTTTTGCGTACCATAGGCCACTACCACTACTTCTCCAACATCCGATACTTTTTGCTGCATGGTTATTTTGAGGAGCTTATCGTTCTTTATTTGTACAGCCACCGGCTGCATACCCACCATCGTAAATAGCAAACTGTCGCCAATATTGGCTTCAATGGTGAAAATACCCAGTTCGTCGGTGAGGGCGTTGGTATGCGATGTTTTATTCACTACGGTAACGCCTACCATGGGGGTACCGCTGCTTTCGGTTACCTGTCCTTTTATTTTTATACGTACAGCTGCCGTGGAAGCGGTAGTTGTAACAAGCGTTTTCCTTTTAAGGACAATTGTTTTTTTAACGATGGTCCAGGTAAGCGGCTGATCCCTGAACACTTCTTCCAGCAGCTGTTCCAGCGATACGTTTTCCTGTGAAACGCTAACGGGTTTGGCATTGTCTACCATCTGCAGGTCAAACACAAATACATAACCGGTTTGTTTGCGGATAGATTTAATGACCTCCATCAGCGGGGCTGCTTTTACGTGCAGGGTTACCGGCTGCGCATACCCGGTGGCACGGGCCTGGAGCAGGGTGGATAGCAACAGTAAGAAGGTGAGTTTCATAAAGCATAATAGTTTTTGGTTTGATGAAACATGCCACCGGTTACGGCGGACTTGCTGAAAAGTTTGCATCATTTTTTTCTGCGATTTAGCATGTTAATTAAGGTTGATGACGGTACATAAGGGCATAGCTGCGCCGGAGCGTGCAGGCCGCTGGTGGTTCTTCACTGTTCCGTAAAAGGCATTAAATGTTTAAGCTGTCGTTGATTTTGGCTGATGTCTGTTTTTTTTCATAACTAAAGAATACGCGTGGTTTTTTTACGGACTTACTGTAATTGTTTTATCATCGATATTGAAATGGATACTACCGGTTAATTCCAATGTGTGTAAAATATCTTTCAAACTATCCTGCCGGGAAAACGTAGCGGCAAAGGCTTTGTCGGTTAATTCCCCTTCATAAATAAATTGCACATCGTACCAGCGGGCCAGTTCGCGCATAATGCTTTTGATGTTGCCATTAAATTCAAAGCGGCCTTCTTTCCACGCCACAGCGGCGTCTACATCGGCATTACTAATGCTGATACCTTTGTGTTCCCGGTTTACCAGCGCCTGCTGTCCCGGTTTCATGAGCCGCACGCTGTTGCCGCTGATCACGTTCACGGCGCCTTCCAGCAGCGAGGTGCATATGTTTTGTTCTTCTTCGTAAGCCATCACATTGAAGTGGGTGCCCAGTACGGCAATTTTCACAGTATTGGTTTTTACAATAAAAGGCTGACTGGCCTGTTGGGCTATTTCAAAATATACTTCTCCCTGTATGCTTACTTCACGGGTACTATCTGTAAATGCGGTGGGGAAGCGGAGGGAGGAAGCGGCGTTGAGCCATGCTTTGGTGCCATCCGGTAATACCACCTGGTAGGTACCTCCTTTATTGGTATAAAGCGTATTGATGGTAGGCGTAACAGTGGTGTTGCTGGTATAGGAAAGCGTGTTGCCCTGGCGGTTCACGGATACGCCGGATTGTACATCCATGGCTGTATCTTTTTGTTGTTCCAGGTCAATCACCGAGCCATCGCCGCGTACCAGGCGGGCACGGTCATCTTTAAGTGAAGGCGCGTAGTTGCTGGCAATGGGTATATTTACCGCGGTGCTTTTTACATATATCTTATAGCCGGCCACTGCAATAGCCCCGAGCACGCAGGCAGCAACAGCTATGCGCTGCCATACGGGCATGGTACGCGCAGGAGCGGGCGGCGCCGTAGTGCCGGTTTGCATAATGTGGCGGAGCATATTGGCGGCAGTATCGTCCGGCATGGCGCCGGTTTCTTCATCGGCCTGCAGGAGCAATTCATCCAGCAGGTGTTTCAGTTCTTCGTCGTATGCCGGTTGTTCCATCAGGCGCATAAACTCCTGTTGTTCTTCCGGTGTACATTGCCGGGAATAATAACGGTTAAACAGGTACCTGAATCGGGATACTGTCATGAATAGCTATTTGATTAAGGAGACTATAAAATGAAGCAGATGGGTTAGTGCGTTAAAAAATATTTTTAACTGCATACCCATAACAGGATAAGGAATGTGTTAAGGTCCATCCGGGTGAGGCAAAAAGCACGGATGGAACGCATGGCATTGGCCAGGTGCACTTTAATGGTTTCAGGGCTCAGCTGCAGGCGGTCAGCAATTTCATTTCTTTTCAGTCCCTCTTCCTTGCTGAGTTTGTAGATCAGTCCCTGCTGGGGCGGCAACTGCGCAATGGCATGTTGCAGGATCTGCTCATATTCTTTGTGAAGATGATGGGCATCCCTTACATCATGCATCATAACGGCGCTCAGCTCGGATTCCATCAGCTGTTCCCGGGCCAGCAGTTTCAGGGAAGTGAAAATATGATTGCGGGTTGTGGTAAAAAGGTAGGCCTTGAAGTGACTGATCTCATGTAACTCATACCGCTTCATCCACATCTTCATAAAAACATCCTGTACAGTATCCTCCGCCAGGGAAGTGGAGTTTAAAAGACGGAAAGCAATAGCGTATATGCGGTGACGGTAGTGATGGAATACCTCCGCAAAGGCATGATCATTGCCCTGAGCGAGGCTCAACAAAAGTTCCCTTTCATTGTAGGTGTTAATTTCCATACGTGGTTACAAGTACAACCAAATTACTTGAATTATAGATAGCTTGTTAACCGTATATTAGCCGCTATTAATAGTATTTTATCCTTTAGTAAACACAGCGCAGGTACCGTCTACCACATTTACTAAAAATCCCTGGGTACTGGTTACCGGCTGGTAACCACCGCCTGCTATTCCGAAATGATTTAAATTAGCGGTTTAATATTATATATAGGACGATTAAATGTGACCCGGGAATTATGGAAATGATAAATGAAGCAACATACCAGGCTGCCGCAAAGGTGTCTGCCACAATAGAAGCACATTTTAAGAAACATCTCTGTGCTGCCAGGGAAAACGGGGAGGATGATCTCGCCACGGTACCGGCAGCCCGGCAGGTGGAGAAAATTATTGATGTGGCCTTCTGGGCCAGCTTGCGAAAGGAAGAAGGAAACCCTATCCGTATTTCCCTGGCGTTTTTGCCTCCCTCACAGGCCGGTAAGCCCTTACTTTTTGCAGAGCCGTTGCCGCTTACCCCGCAGCTGCTCACCAAACTGGCGCCGGGCGTGGAAAGGCCGGGCATCCACATTGGTGTATGGCCGGTAGGCGATGAACTGTATGTATGGGGCACCACTATAAAACTGCCTAACCTTTGTTTTGTACTGGATGTATCCGAACCGGGGCTGCTGGTGGTGAAACACCGTCGCGCTGCGGGTTTGGGCAAGTTCACCAACGTGGCCATGCTGCGGGGCGACCAGGTAAAGGTGGTGAATGAAGACAGCGGGTTGCTGGCTGATAGTCCGCCTATACTCCGTTCCCTGCTGGGTTTAACGCCTTCCTGTTTATGGAACAACAGCGTAAATGTATTGATACAAATAGCCGTGTCTATGCGGGCGCATAAGCGAGGCGGTATATTGCTGGTAACGCCCTCCAACAGCGAGGAATGGCGGGAGTCTATCATCCACCCGCTGCAATATCCCATCAGCCCGGCTTTTTCCGGGGTGGCGGACCTGCTCAAATACGATGGCAAAAGCGTAACCGAGATCTTCTGGCAGAATGCACTGCGCCGGGAGGTGGAAAATATTACCGGCTTAACCGCGGTAGACGGCGCCACCATTGTAAACGACCAGCAGGAGCTGCTCGCCTTTGGCGCCAAAATTACCCGCGCCAAAGATGCGTGGCCTATCGATAAAGTGCTGCTTACCGAACCTATTGAAGGGGGCGTGCCTGCGCTGATCCATCCATCTGCCATTGGCGGCACCCGGCATTTGTCGGCCGCACAGTTTGTACACGACCAGCACGATTCCATTGCGCTGGTAGCTTCGCAGGATGGTTATTTTACGGTATTCTCCTGGTCGGATCAGCAGCAGCTGGTACAGGCGCACCGCATCGATATCCTGCTGATATAACCGCTTATGCACAGATACTTTATTGTAAACAAGCCTTTTGATATGGTGTCGCAGTTTATCAGCTCGCATGAGGTGCGGTTGCTGGGGGAGCTGCCTTTCGATTTTCCCGAAGGCACACATGCCATAGGCCGGCTGGATAATGATTCCGAAGGACTGCTCATCTTAACCACCAATAAAAAAGTAACGCGACTGTTGTTCCAGGGAACTACGCCGCATGAAAGAACTTACCTGGTAAAAGTGAAGGGACATATGAGCCCTGCTACCTTACAGCGTTTAAAAGAGGGCGTGCCTATTTGCGTGGCAGATGGAGCGGAGTATGTAACTACACCCTGCCGCGTAGAAATAGTGGAGCGGCCGGAAGGATTATTTGATCATCCGCGGGAGCTGCCCATAAGTGCGCCGCATACCTGGCTGGAAATTACCCTCACGGAAGGGAAGTTCCACCAGGTGCGCAAAATGGTAGGAGCGGTGAAGCACCGCTGCCAGCGGCTCATACGGGTATCTATAGAAAACCTGCTGCTGGGTAACCTGCAACCCGGCGAGGTAAAGGAACTCCCCGAAGAGGCATTTTTCCGGCTGCTGAAAATCACCAACTACAAGGATTAATCATGATAAGCGAAGATCGCATTAGTTTACTGATGGGTTTCTTATTAGGTTTGCCGATCGGACATCATGCTATAACGAATAATTTATGAAGAAGACTTTCTGGCTTGCAGGCGCTTTGTGTTTACTGCTGCAGGCAACCTTCGCGCAATCCGCGCGCTATCCCTTAATTCCTTACCCGCAGCAACTGGAAGCGAGGACGGGGGAATTTGTGATCACGCCTGCCACGAAACTGGTAGTGCCCGCAGGTTTTACTACAGAAACAACACAATTGCAGGCATTGCTGAAACAGGCATTGGGCAAGGAGTTGCCGGTAGCCAAACAGGCGGCAAAAGGCGCCATTGTGATGCAGCAAAACCCCGCACTGGCAGGGGAGGAGGATTACACCATGGACGTAAGTGCGCAGCAGCTGCTGATCACCGCCCGTACCGCCACCGGTTTTTTCCGCGCTATTCAAACCTTAAGGCAGCTGATGCCGGCCGGCATTGAAGCAGCGCATACGCTGAAAAGCGTAGCTATCCCGGCCATGCTTGTAAAAGATCATCCCGCCTATAGCTGGCGGGGTATGCACCTGGATGTATCCCGGCATTTCTTCTCCGTTGATTATCTCAAAAAATTCATCGACTTACTGGCGTTATACAAAATGAACAAACTGCACCTGCACCTGACGGACGATCAGGGCTGGCGCATTGAAATAAAGAAATACCCACTGCTTACTTCGCAGGGCGCCTGGAGGGAGTTTAACAACCAGGACTCCGTTTGTATGGAAAAGGCCGCCGCTAACCCGGATATGGCTATTGACCCGCAGCACATCATCAAAAAAGATGGCAAAACCCTGTATGGGGGCTTTTATACACAGGAACAGATGAAGGATATTATCCGCTATGCGGCCGGGCGCCAGGTAGAAATTATTCCTGAAATAGATATGCCCGGTCATATGATGGCGGCTATCCGCTCTTATCCTTTCCTTACCTGCAGCGAAGAAAAGGCGGGGGTCGAAAATCAATCAGAGCGTACT
>JBCNPS010000026.1:0-25225 GCA_039593235.1 Chitinophaga sp.
TATGGAAAAGCCTGCGCCGTGCAAAGGCCATCCTGCAAAGCTTCCAGCCGGATGTAGTAGTGGGTGTGGGTGGATACGCCAGTTTCCCGATGCTGAACAGGGCACAGAAAAATGGTACGCCTACCCTGATACAGGAACAAAATTCTTTTGCGGGGAAAACAAATAAAATACTGGGTAAGAAAGCGAAAAAGATCTGTGTGGCATATGATGGTATGGATAAATTTTTTCCGCCCGAAAAACTGGTAATGACCGGCAACCCTGTGAGGAACAGCATTTCACAGTCGGCCGTAACACGCGAAGACGCGCTGCAGCATTTTGGACTGAGCACTGCAAAGCAAACCATCTTCGCCGTGGGAGGCAGCCTGGGGGCCAAATCCATTAATGAAGGATTACAACCGTTACTGAAAGAAATAGCGGATAAAGATATACAGCTGATCTGGCAAACAGGGAAGCCTTATTACGAAACAGCGAAAGCTGCCGCTGCGCCATATGGATCGCATATTAAAGTATACGATTTCATTAACGTGATGGACTTTGCCTATAAAGCGGCAGACGTAGTGTTATCAAGGGCCGGTGCATTGGCCATCGCGGAACTGTGTGTGGTAAAAAAGCCGGTGATATTTGTGCCTTACCCGTTTGCAGCGGAAGACCACCAGACATCCAACGCTATGAACCTGGTTAACAAACAGGCAGGGCTGATCATTAAAGATGATGAGGTGCGCTCACAACTGGGTAATGTACTGTTCAGCCTTTTGCAAAACAAAGCGCTGATGGAACAACTGGAAAGCAATATCGGTAAGCTGGGAAATCCTCATGCCGATGTAACCATTGCCAACCAGGTATTGGGAATTATTTAGAAGAGATTTTTTTAGAAGAATATATGGATTTGAACAACATACAAAGGGTTTATTTCATCGGCATCGGTGGTATTGGCATGAGCGCCATTGCACGCTTCTTCAATGAGAAGGGTGTGCAGGTAAGCGGTTATGACCGTACCTCCACAGCGCTCACAAAGCAGCTGGAGGCAGAGGGTATGCAAATCCATTATACAGACGATATTAACCTGATCGATAAAGCAGCTACCCTGGTAGTGTATACGCCGGCTATACCGGCTACTCATACTGAATTGCAGTGGTTGCGCGATAATGGTTATGAAGTGGTAAAGCGCAGTGATGTGCTGCAGGAAATTACCCGTTCCCTGTTTGCCATCACGGTAGCGGGCACACATGGCAAAACAACTGTTTCTACCATGATCGCTCACCTGCTTACGGATAGCGGTTACGGCTGTAATGCTTTCCTGGGTGGTATCAGCGTAAACTATAATAAAAACTTCTGGAGCAGTGAAAAGGCGGTAGCAGTAATTGAAGCAGACGAGTACGACCGCTCTTTCCTGAAATTAAGTCCGGATATCGCGGTGCTGACTGCCATGGATGCAGACCACCTGGATATTTACGGCACACCGGAAGCAATGGAAGATGCTTTTATACAGTATACGCATAACATCAAGCCCAATGGCACGCTGATTGCTAAGTTCGGCCTGCACCGCAATAATGAGCTCAATGCAACAAACAAGTTGTTGTACAGTTTACAAAACGATGTTGCCAACGCTTATGCCGCCAACATCCGCATGATCAACGGCGGATACGAGTTTGATGTAATGCAGCAGGACTGGATGATCGATAATGTTGTAATGCACATTGGCGGTATGCACAACGTGGAAAATGCAGTAGCTGCCATTACAGTAGCTCAGCTGCTGGGAATAGACGCCGCTAAGATCCGCGCTGCCATCGCCAGTTTTAAAGGCATTAAACGAAGATTTGAATACGCGGTAAAAACAGATCAACAGGTATACATCGATGACTATGCACACCATCCGGAAGAATTGCGTGCATTGATCACCAGTGCAAAGGCATTGTTTCCCGGGAAAAAATGCACGGTTATTTTCCAGCCGCACTTATTTACCCGCACCCGCGACCTGGCAGATGGCTTTGCAGAAAGCCTGTCGCTGGCCAACGAGGTAATACTACTCCCTATTTACCCGGCGCGGGAGCAGCCCATAGCGGGAGTAACCAGTGAAATGATTGCGGATAAAATAACAGTACCTGTAAAAATTTTATCAAAAGAAGCAATAATGGAATATCTCGCAAAGCAGGATATTCCGTTACTGATCACAGCCGGCGCAGGAGATATAGACCAGTTAAAAGAACCGGTGGCTCATCTCCTTAAAAATAAAACAACAAAACATTAAAAAATAAAAAGCTTGTCTAAAACTGCCACAATATTAAAACGACTGGGTGTTGCTGTTCTCTGGGGAATGGTGATCACAGGCTTTGCAGTATTGCTGGTAGCCGCTATACAAGACAAGGATGCCGGTAAATGTAAAAGTATACTGGTAAAATTTGAAGGGAAAGATGATAACTTTTTTATTGAATCAAAGGATATAAAATCTCTGATCACGAAAGATAAAAATCTGAACCCGGTCGGTAAAAGTATTGCCGATATCAATATAGCAGCACTGGAATCCATTGTAGACCAGGATCCGTGGGTAAAAAATGCAGAGATTTATTTTGACAACAGCCAGCAGCTGAATATCAAAGTAACGCAACGCGAGCCGGTGGCAAGGGTATTTACTTTTTCCGGCAATAGCTTTTACCTGGATGGCGCCGGAGAGCATATACCGGTATCCAGTCGCTATGCAGCCAGGGTACCCGTATTCACAGGCTTTCCTACGGATGCAGAAAAGCTGCAGAAGCCAGACAGCCTTTTGTCAGCACAGATCGTGGATCTCGGCACTTACATCGGTAAAGATCCTTTCTGGATGGCACAGGTAGAACAACTGATGATCACAGACGATCGCAGGTTTGAGTTCATACCTAAGCTGGGCGACCAGGTGATTGCATTCGGAGAAGGTACAGACATAGATAAAAAATTCACCAAACTGCTGGCTTTTTATAAAGAAGGATTGAACAAAGTAGGCTGGAATAATTATACACGCATCAACATCGCATTTGAAAACGAAGTGGTGTGTACCCGTAAAGATGGCGTTGTTCCATTGCAACCAGTGATCAAAACTGATAGTTTGAAACTGGCTGGTGCAGACGAACCGCCGATAGCGGACAGCGAGGATTCCACAACAACGGTAGCGCCGCCAGTAAAACCGGTGCATACCGAACCTGCCAAACCGGTGTCAAAACCGGCACACGCAGCAAAAGAAAAAGCCAAACCGCAGAAAGAAAAAGAAAAGGTGAAGAAAGAAAAAGCAGCTGCGCCGGCCAAACAACAACCCAAAGCAGTGTATAAGCCAGGGAATAAATCTGTTAACACATCAAAAAAACAAAAAACGCCATGAATCAGGAAGCTCCCATCATTGTAGGACTCGATATAGGTACTACGAAGATTGCTGCCATTGCAGGACGGAAGAATGAATACGGGAAACTGGAAATCCTGGGATTCGGAAAAGCTACATCGTTTGGTGTACAGCACGGTATGGTGCTGAACATTGACCAAACCATTAAGGCTATCAGGCAAGCACTCGAAAATTGTTATGCATCCAACCCTAACCTGGAAATTAACGAGGTATATGTTGGTATAGCCGGTCATCATATAAAAAGTTTGCAAACCCGTGGAGATATTGTACGCAATGACACTGATGCGGAAATATCCCAGAAAGATATTGACCAGCTGATCAACGATCAGTACAAAACAGTTATTCCCGCGAGCGATCAGATCATTGATGTGATTCCGCAGCAATATATAGTGGATAGTTTGCAGAACATCACTTACCCTATCGGTATGTCCGGGGTAAAGGTGGGCGCCAACTTCCATATTATTACCGGCGACAAAAACGCCATCCGTAACATTAACCGCAGCGTTGAAAAATCCGGTCTTAAGATCCGCGACCTGGTATTACAGCCACTGGCTTCTGCTGCAGCGGTAATGTGCGACATGGATTTTGAAGCGGGTGTAGCCATTGTGGATATTGGTGGCGGTACTACGGACCTGGCTGTATTTTACGAAGGTATACTGAAACACACCGCTGTTATTCCGTACGGTGGTGAAAACATTACCAACGACATCAAGAACGGCCTGGGTGTATTAAAAACACAGGCGGAACAGATGAAAGTACAGTTCGGTTACGCCCTGGCTGATGAAGCTAAAACCAACGCCTATATCACGATCCCCGGATTAAGAGGTCAGAGCCCCAAAGAGATCTCCGTGAAGAACCTGGCGCACATCATCCAGGCGCGCATGAGTGAAATACTCGATTTCGTAGTATATCATCTCAAGCAGATCGGTATGGATAACAAAATGCTGAATGGCGGCATTATCCTTACTGGTGGAGGATCCCAGCTGAAACACCTCATACAGTTAACAGAATACACCACCGGTGCAAGCGCCCGTATAGGATTCCCCAACGAGCACCTCGCCAGCGGTCACATAGATGAGTTAACCAAACCGATGTATGCCACCTGCGTGGGCCTGATCCTGAAAGGCTACAACGATTTTGAAAATGATCGTAAAGCACTGGAAGAAAACTATGTGAAAATTAATACCAGCTACCTGGCAAAAGAACAGGCTGCACAGTCGGTGGCTCCACCTGAAGACTGGATTGAAGAAGAAACCCCGAGCAGCCAGGAAATACAGGACCGGAAAGCAAAAGAAAGGAACGCCTCATTGAAAAACTTCCTGGACAAAATGAAAACAAAGATCATTGATATGTTCACGGAAGAAGAAGATGCAAAACTTTAATAGTAAGTGGCGCAATTGTTGCAAAAACCAAACGTTTAATATAATAAGAATTAAGAACGATAATTAATAATGACAGGACAAATGAACCATAGTAATAACATACAAGCATACACGCACTTAATTCTTAATAGTTCATTATTAATTATTCGTACTAACCCATAAAAGTATAGAGTCATGATACATTTTGATCTTCCTAAGGAAAAATCTTCTATCATCAAAGTCATCGGTATCGGTGGCGGTGGAAGTAATGCGGTGAATCATATGTATAGCCAGCGCATTGAGGGGGTAAATTTCATTATTTGCAATACCGATGCACAAGCTATTGCCAATAGCCCTGTTCCCAATAAAATACAGTTGGGGCCGCACCTGACACAGGGACTTGGCGCCGGTGCAAATCCTGAAATCGGGAAACAGGCGACGGAAGAATCCTTTGAAGAAATCAAAAAAATACTGGAGGTAAATACCAAAATGGCCTTCATTACTGCCGGTATGGGCGGTGGCACCGGAACGGGTGGCGCTCCTATCATTGCGCGGATATGTAAGGAACTCGGTATTCTGACCGTAGGTATTGTTACCACTCCTTTTTCTTACGAAGGAAAAAAGAGAATGCTGCAGGCTGATGAAGGTGTTACCCGCCTGAAAGAGTATGTAGATACCCTGCTGATTATCTCCAATGATAAATTACGTCAGAAATTCGGCGACCTGAAGTTCAAGGCTGCGTTCGAAAAAGCTGATAACGTGCTGGCTACCGCCGCCAAATGTATTACCGATGTAATCAACTCCACCGGTCAGATCAACGTGGACTTTGCCGACGTTTGCACCGTTATGCGTAACGGTGGCGTGGCTATCCTCGGCGCTGCACTGGCGGAAGGCGAAAACCGCGCTCAAAGGGCTATCGAAGACGCATTGACTTCACCGCTGCTGAACGACAACGATATACGCGGCGCCAAATGGATCCTTATCAATATCTCTTCTTCCGAAGGTGAATTTGAACACACCCTCGATGAAATGGATATCATCCAGGCGTATGTGCAAAGCCAGGCTGGTGAAGATTGCGATGTGATCCTTGGTGTAGGCTATGATCAATCGCTGGACAGGCAACTGGGCGTAACCATCATTGCTACCGGTTTTGAACAAAAACCTATCACCCAGCAAAAAATTACCCCTGCCAATACAGAACGCACAGAGCCTAAAATTGTAATGCAATTAGGCAAAGATGGTGATGAAAAAAAGATGAGCGTTCAACAGGCACAGGGAACTTTATTCCAGGAACCACAGGACCTGATGGCCCCACGCCTGATGGAGCCCGTAGTGAGCCATCCTGAGCCTGTAATGGCCTATACGCCACCGCAGCCACAACCACAGGCGCCTATTGCTCCTGCACGCCAGAACTATGTGCTGAATATACAGCAGGTACCACCTGCACAGCCACAACAGCCTGACCCGCAGCAGATACAACAGCAGATGCAGCAAATGCAACAACAGCAACAGATGCAGCAACCTGTTCAGCAACAGCCAATACAACAACAGCCCGTGCAACAAGCGCCACCTGCACAACAACCTGGTGTGAATATAATTCAGCCACAACCAGGCAATGCAGCAGGCGGTTATTTAAACAGGCCGTCACATATTTACGTGGAACCAGGCGCCCCTGCTCCTGAAATGAAAATGGTGTATAAAGAGGAAGAAGAAAGTGCAGCGAATGTACCGCCTGCTCCTCCGGAAGTGCCCATGCAGCAGGCTTATGAGGACCTGGAAGAACAAAAACGCAAACAGGCGGAGCGTGTAGCCAAATTACGCAGCATCAGTTTTAATGTGAAAAACATGGACAATAATGCGGAACTGGAAAATGTACCGGCTTACCTGCGCAGGAATGTGAACCTGGATAATGGCGCTGGTTCTGCTGAACACTTTTACTCCAACTATACAGTGAGTGGTGATCAGGGATCCAATAATCATACAGAAATTAATACGATCAATACCTTTTTAGATGGGAAAAAGCCCGATTGATGAACACATTTGATTGTTTTTTTAGTTGTGTTAAAAAAAATCCTCCGGTTCCCCGGAGGATTTTTTTATGATGAGTTACACCTCTTATAATTCGTTTAATCCTTGTTTCGCTACCTTCAAAACATCCGCCGCAGGCGTAGTTTTCAGCGTTTCTTCCTCGAAAGGTTTTACCAGATCATCGAGTTTGCTTAAACCTGCGGAATTACCGCTTTTTGCAAACGCCTCGCGCAGTATTCTTATCTTTTCATAATCCTGTATCCCTTCAATCAGTCTTTCATAACGGATGGAAGATCTGGGTCCGGGATATACGAGATAAGTATCTCCTGCGGCCCAGCTGCGGAACCGCGAATCGTGGAGCGGATCAGCTACCCAGCAATTGAATGCCCAGCGCAGGTAACCGTTGTATCCTCTCTTCGCCGCGTGCCAGCCCATAAAGGCCGATTCTGCAGGCGGGGAAAATGTAAAGGTATTCGGAAAGCCTTCTGTACAGCAGGTATAAAAAGTAGTAGGCAATCCTTTTGCCAGGCGTGCTTTCATTATATTTTCAGGAAAAGATTCTTTCAATGCAATACAGTAATCATGTATTTCATTGGCCAGAGGCTCATGATAGCTGCCAGCCAGTGATAATTTAAAATCCTTATCAGCGCTGCGGATCACCTTCAGGGTTTCCAGCATAGCCTCCATTGGTCTTTCATCCATGGCAATAGCGGTAATGTTGTACCAGCCTTTTGCTTTCAGATGTTTTACAAAATCAGTCAGCATTGGTTGCCAGTGCCTGGTGTATTCTGCAGAACCCGGCTTGGCAACAATGAAAGTATCTTTTCCCGCAGCTTCATCGTAATAATAGAATTTCAGGTTCCATGGAATCATGCTGTAACAGTTAATTTCCTTCCGGATACCTTGATCCATCATAAACTGCACCCATTTATCAAAGATGCTGTAGTCGTAGGTCCAGCTGCCATTTTTCTTCTTTGTCCACTTCACCATTGTACCATAGATATCCTCTGTCTGACTATTCCAGGGGTCATAAATGATGGTAGTGGTGATCACTTTCTGGCCTGCATCTGCCAGCATTTTTATATAAGGTTTCATGGCCTTGAAGTGTGCCTCGCTCCAGGGTTTTACACCATATACACGCGCTACTGCATACGGGCTTTGCCACAGATCGAGGTGGAACTGCCAGTCTTTCGGCGCGGGCAGCGTATGTTCCAGCACGGTTACTTCAAAAGGCATGTTCACCGTTGTTGCACCGGATTTAACACTCACTGAACCTTTGTAAGCGCCGGCTGGAGTATTTGCCGGCACCTGGATGCTCAGCCACACCGGTTGGGTAGTGCTGGCAGCCATGGTGCTTTTATTAATGATGTCAATACCATCCGCTACCAAAGATGAATCGAAGTCTTTGGGATTACGGTGTCCGCAACCGCTGCCATCTTTATTAAGCTCGTCTGTGAGTACGTATCTCACAAAGCCGGTGGTTATTGCTGAAGCAGCAATTGTATGGCCTTTGCTGTTTTTCAGTGCAGAAGCCTGAACACTTACTTCGGGTTGTGCTGCTGCCGACCATATCACCAGTTGTGTATGGACCTTTTCACCCTTCCAGGCTTTTGTTTCCCAGGAAGGCGTTAATCCGTTGTTATCCGGCGCATTTCTTTTTTCATAACGGGTATCTGCAGTACCGAATGCAACGTGAAGCCTGGTGTCATTAACAGCTGCCCAGGAAGCTTTATTAACAGGTTTGGGATCGGGCAGGTCCCTGTAGCCAGCGGCAGGAGATGTTTGCGCCCATACGTTTTGTTGCAGTGCCAGCATTACCAGCACGCCAAAAAATTTGTTCACCATACTAAATTTTAGCGTTTTCAGATATTGGAATAACAGGACAGGTTAAGCATCACTGTTATCCGGAAACCTCAATATCTATAAAAAAAGTGGATTTTTTCCGTTTATCGGGATGACTGGTCATATAAAAAAAGGAAAGCCGGATCTATGTAAGACCCGGCTTTCCATGATAAAAATTTATAGTTAATGCACAATCCGCTTCAATTGAAGATTGGTTACTGGTGCTACCACCAGCGGATACTTCTCGATGGTCACATAACTGGAGTCCAGTCCGAAGCCTCTTTCTTCCGACAAACTGATCTTTTTCAGGAAGAAATACATCTTCATTACCATTCTCTCGTATAAAGGCAGGTCGTTGTCGTGCGACAGGAATTTCTCCATCACAATGAACTGGAAATCGCCAACTACATTATTCTTACTCAATGACTCATAGCGGCTGGTGATATTTACTTCCTTATTACGTACCATATCTTCCACTACCATTCTGAACATGAGATTAATGCGTTGTTCCACTTTGAAACCCAGGCGGAACTCTACGCGTATCACTTCGTTTGGAATGATTGTTTGTACGGAGTATTCGCTCAGATAAGGCTCATCTACCACATCCACATGTACAAACCAGTATATATCTGCCCTTTTGGGCTTTTTATTGAGAATAGAATAGATGATCTTATGTTCTATCTCCTTCGGATTATCAGCGCTGCTCATATACACGAGGTGAGTAGCATATTTGGGAATGGAGGTATCATTACTCAGCTCCTGGATAATAGGCAGATAATCTTCCAGCCGCACAAATTCCACATAACGGTTCTTGATCTTACGCGATTTAAACCATACTATCATGACCAGGAAAAGGGCGCCGGCCACTATCACTGTTACATAACCTCCATGCATGAACTTAATCACATTAGCGAAGAGGAAGGAAAATTCGATAGTGAAATAAACGATAAGATATAATAAGATCCAGCCTACCCATACCCGCTTGGTATAGAGGTAAAAGGCAAACAGGCAGGAAGTCATGAGCATACAAATGGTAATAGATAATCCGTAAGCCGCTTCCATATTCGATGACTCCTGGAAAATGAGTACTATGGAAGCACAGCCAACAAAAAGCATGGTATTGATGCCGGGTATATACAATTGTCCCCGCATTTCAGTGGGATAGTTTACCCGCATTTTGGGCCACAGGTTAAGCCGCATGGCTTCCGCGATAAGGGTAAAAGAACCTGATATGAGTGCCTGGCTCGCAATTACGGAGGCGAGTGTGGCTATTAATACACCAAAAATGATGAACCATTCAGGCATGATGGTAAAGAAAGGGTTCTGATCTTTTGGCAGGATCTGTCCTTTTTGTGTCAGTAACCAGGCGCCTTGTCCGAGATAATTCAGAATAAGACAGGATTTAACAAAGACCCAGGATACCCGGATATTGCCTTTACCACAGTGGCCCAGGTCGGAATAGAGGGCTTCCGCTCCTGTTGTACAAAGAAATACAGCCCCGAGGATCAGGAATCCTTTTGGATAAGTTGTAAGGAGTTCAATGGCGTAATGGGGGCTAAAAGCCTTGAAAATGCTTAAATCATCCGCTATATGTGAAATACCGAGTATCCCCAGCATAGAAAACCACAGTACCATGATAGGTCCGAACATACGGCCGATGGAAACAGTACCGAACTGTTGCATAACAAAGAGCCCGGTAATAATGGTAAGCACTATTTTAACGATGGTCATTTGCCCCAGGTCCTTAAAGACCTCCAGGGTTCTGAGACCTTCAATGGCGGATGTAACAGTAATAGGGGGAGTGATGATACCGTCTGCCAGTAGGGCGGCGCCACCGATCATACCAAAGATGACAGTCCACCTGGCATGGCGCCTTACGAGCGCATAAAGTGAAAAAATGCCACCTTCCCCTTTATTATCTGCCCGGAGGGTGAGGATAACATATTTAACGGTTGTTTGCAGGGTAAGTGTCCAGATAATACAGGAAATACCTCCGATTACCAACAGGTCGCTGATGGGGTTCCCTCCTACGATGGCTTTGAAAACATAGAGTGGAGATGTTCCGATATCGCCATAGATAATACCAAGAGCTACTACCAGGCCAGCCAGGGAAACCTTGTTAATGTTAATTCCCACGTAATAATAAGTTTATTAAAAAAGCCTCCAAAATTAGGGGTAAATATTGATACTCCAACAATATTTCGCAGGGGAGTGTTTGCTTCAAAAAGAAATCCTCTCCCGAATGAACGGGAGAGGACTTTTAAGTTATCATCTTAATGAGTGATACTGATTAGTTAGCAGGAGCTAAATCAACAGTGCCAGACTCACCAGGAGTGTTTTGTTTGATGAAACGACCGCGGTCGATACCTTGTTTATCAGCCAGGTAGTCGATAACTGAATCAACACGACGGCTGCTCAGGTCAACACCACCTTTCTTACCTTTAGCACCTGCGTGACCTGTTACCAGAACGTTGCAGGAAGGGTTAGATTTCAGGGTAGCTGCTACAGAAGCCAGGATAGCTTCCTGATCGTTACCAATTTTGGTAGAAGAGCCTTTGAAAGAAACGCTAGGCAGTACCAGTGTAGAGCAAGATTGTTCAACACGGTTTTTGCAGCATTCTGGATCTGGGCATTTACCAACACCATCAGCGTCAACTGGCTGGCAGTAAGTTGGAGTGATCAGCTGTTTGTCTTTGTAATCAGGAACGCCATCACCATCAGTATCTTTAGCTACACCGTGAACATCCACTGGTGCACCAGCCGGGGTGTTAGGTTCGCGATCGAACTGATCAGTTACGCCATCGCCATCAGCATCAGGCAGAACCGGAGCCGGGAGCTTCATGTGACGTGGGCTGCTCAGCTCGCTGTAAGCGTATTCCAGTGGGTTGATCCACCATAATGGCTGTACGCGTTTAGCAGGGTTACCCAGGTTGAAGTTCAGACGAACACTGGTGTAAGAATAAAAATCTTTGGAAGAACCGCCTGGACCAGGATATCCATCCAGGTAAGCATCAAACGGCATGGTTACTTTCTCTTCAATACCGATGTTGAAACGTTTAGAAACCTTAAACGCAACACCAGTACCTACGTCCAGTGCATGACGGAGCAATTGGTTGTCATCGTTACGACCGATAGACACCCTGTTACCCTGAGAAGGAGCATTCTGTTCGTATTTATCATCTCTCAGATTCTTGATCTGTTTTCTGATATCGCTACGTTTTGCACCGAAGTTAATGCTGGAATAGTCATAACCATTTCCGTTTGCATCCAATGCGTCAACGTCAACGTCAGCCATTACGATAGAGTAACCAGCCAATAAATACCAGTTAACTTTAGGTTCTGCTCTGTAGAACAGGATGTTGCTCAGGGAAGCGATCACATCCAAAGACAGCTGATGGTTCTGAGATTTGTAGTTCGGAACGATCATACCGCCATTTAAAGCAGCAGTCTTAGCCCATGGGTTAATACCACCAGCAGGCATGTTTGGACGCAGTTTGAAATCCTGACCCTTATCGATAGAACCGATGTACTCAGCTCTCAGGGAGAAAGTATGTCCCAGTGCTTTTCTCAGGGAGATACCACCACCAAAACCTGGTTGAGGAGGAACAGTTCCGCTGATCAGGTGTAAACCACCACTAAAACCCAGTTCCCACATATCTCTCGGTTTAGCCGGGAAATTTGATTGGTGGTTCGTGAAGTTATTTTGTTGTACCATACGCTTGCTAGACACTTTGGAGCTATCCAGAGCATCGTAGCCGGTTGGTTGAACCTGTGCAAAACTAGTAGATGCTGATAGTAAACCCACAGCGCCTGCCAGTAATAAGTACTTTTTGCTTGCCATAATTGTTTTTTTTATTAAAAACTGTTAAAAATTTACTAATAACCCGTTTTTTACCTAGCAAAGGTAAATATCATAAATGAATATACAAATTTTTCTTGCAATATTATTTTCATTGATAAGTCCTTCAAAATTAGAGCTTAAATGAAAGTATTTATATACCTTAAATCCGCTTAAGTTAAGGATATGTATATCTCTTGTTAAAGTATTCCTTAACTCCTGTTAAAGGAATGTTATACTCCATATACAAATTAGAGGCCAAAATGTTAAAATATGATTTATAAAAGTTAGCTTAGCAATCCTTTTTATTTAATTCATGGACGATATTAAACACCTGATAGGTAAAGAATTACAGGATTTTGAAAGCAAATTCGCAGATTCGGTAAAAAGTCATGTGCCATTACTGGACAGGATCATGCATTATATTGTAAAGCGCAAGGGAAAGCAGATCAGGCCCATGTTTGTTTTATTATCCGCAAAACTCTTCAGTGACAATATCCAGGAAAGCACTTACCGCGCAGCGGCACTGGTGGAACTGCTTCACACCGCCACACTGGTGCATGATGATGTAGTGGATGACGCCAACGAACGCCGCGGCCTTTTTTCAATTAATGCCCTCTGGAAAAATAAAATTGCGGTACTGGTAGGCGACTACCTCCTTTCAAAAGGACTGTTGCTCTCCCTCAACAATAACGATTTCCGGACTTTACAGATATTATCGGAAGCGGTGAAGGAAATGAGTGAAGGTGAGCTGCTGCAGATCGAGAAAACCAGGAAACTGAATATCAAGGAAGATATTTACTTTGAGATCATCCGCCGCAAAACAGCCTCGTTACTGGCCTCCGCCTGTGCTGCAGGTGCATGGAGCAGCAGCAACGATGACCATACCACTGAACAAATGCGCCTTTTTGGCGAAAAAGTAGGTGTTGCCTTCCAGATTAAAGATGACCTGTTCGACTATGGCTCCGCCAAAATAGGGAAACCAACCGGCATCGATATCCGCGAGAAAAAAATGACCCTCCCGCTGATCTATACCCTGGAACACGCTTCCACCGAAATAAGAAGAAAGATCATTAACATAGTAAAAAATCACAATACAGAAAAAGACCGCGTGGAAGAAGTTATCCGCCTGGTAAAAGCATCTGGCGGTATTGACTATACCAGGCAAAAAATGTTTGAATACCGGGATGAAGCCCTTGCCATCTTAAATAAATTCCCTGAAAACGCTGTCAGGAACGGATTAGAATCCCTGGTGCGATTTACAACTGACAGAACATTTTAGTAAGAATAAAAAATAATGTAATATGCGGAAGAAGCGTAAAGCTTGGGCCTTTAAAATATAATAATGCAAAAACGCTGGACGGTAAAGGCATATCAACCAAATCAGGAACAGTTACTACAGTCGTCATTGCGCATACATCCGCTGTTATGCCGGTTACTGGTACAACGCAATGTAACCAACTATGAGGCTGCCCGGCAATTTTTCCGCCCTACACTGGATGATCTTCATGATCCCTGGAAAATGAAAGACATGGATAAAGCCATTTCCAGGATTGAACTGGCTTTTTTTCAACATGAAAAAATATTGATCTACGGGGATTATGATGTAGATGGCTGTACTGCAGTAGCTACTGTATACGCCTTTCTGCAAAAGCTCTATACCAATATTGAATTTTATATTCCACACCGTTACCGTGAAGGATATGGTATTTCCATGCAGGGCATTGAATATGCCAGGGACAATGATTTCAGCCTGATCATTGCGCTCGACTGTGGTATTAAATCAGTGGAACATATCAGCACAGCAAAGGAATGGGGTATCGACTTTATCATCTGCGATCACCATTTGCCTGATGCGGTACTGCCTCCTGCCGTGGCCATCCTGAATCCGAAGCAGCACGACTGCCCCTATCCTTATAAAGAACTTAGCGGATGCGGCATTGGCTACAAACTGATTTGCGCCTTTGCACAAAAAAGAGGGCTTCCCCAATCGGAAGCCAATAAATTCCTGGACCTGGTTGCCACCAGTATTGCGGCCGATATTGTTCCAATGACCGGTGAAAACAGGATACTGGCTTTTCATGGCCTGGTAAAAGTAAATGAGGATCCGCTGCCCGGCATTAAAGCGCTGATTACTCTCAGTGCACTGAAAGAAAAACTAACCATCGCTAACCTGGTGTTTGTAATTGCTCCACGCGTAAATGCTGCCGGCAGAATGGATGACGCCCGGAAAGCGGTAAACCTCTTTATTGAAAATGATGTGGAAAAAGCTGCTGCCATTGCAGCCGTGCTTCATTCGGATAATTTCGACAGGAAGGAAATTGACAGTACCATTACCCAGGAAGCAATTGTGCTGCTGCAAAATGATGCAGATATTGCCCGCAGAAAATCAACCGTCCTTTACCAGGCACACTGGCACAAAGGCGTAGTAGGTATTGTGGCTTCCCGGCTGATCGATAAATACTACTACCGCCCCACTATTATCCTTACCCAGTCGAATGATAAAGTTGCTGGATCGGCCCGTTCTGTAATGGGGTTCAATGTATATGAGGCGATTCACCAATGTAAAGATCTCCTCGAAAATTACGGGGGGCATTTTTACGCAGCTGGCATGACGCTTAAAACAGAGAATGTAAAAGCATTCCAGGAACGCTTCGAAGAAGTAGTGGCGCGAACTATCCATCCGGATCAGCTGGTACCGGAAATTGTAATAGATACCGAAATCCAGTTCCAGGAAATTACCGCCGCATTCTATAATATTCTCCGGCAATTTGAACCACTGGGACCTGAAAATCTCCGGCCTGTTTTCCTGGCCAGGAACCTGATGGATAATGGTTATTCGAAGATTGTAAAAGACGACCATATCAAATTCTCTGTAAAACAGGGAAGATATGGCCCAACTATGTCGGGGATCGGGTTTTATATGGCGGATAAATTTCCCTTAGTGGCTGGAAAAAAGCCGTTTGATATGGTGTTTACACTTGATGAAAATGAATGGAACGGACAAACCTCTTTACAGTTGAAAGTAATTGATATCAGGTCGTCCGCAAATAATAAATAAAAGAAGGGTTGTTTCGCGGGGGAAACAACCCTTCTTTTATTTATGTTGCTTCAGCAACCAGGTATACACATCCTGGTTGGCATATGCCCTGGTCCATGCATCATGTCCCCCGGTTGGATACTCCGTATACTGCACATTATTACCCAGGGTTCTCAATTGCTGCACCAGGGTACGCGAATTTTCTACATTTACCGTAGGATCATCTGCTGAATGGAAAACCCATACAGGCATAGTTTTAAGATTTTTCATCCTGTTTATATCTCCCCCACCGCTGATAGGAACAATAGCGGCAAATTCTTCAGGATGGGCGGAGCTCCAGTCCCAGGTTCCATAACCTCCCATACTCAACCCGGTAAGATATACCCTCTTAGGATCCACATGGTATTTACTAATCACTTCTTTATATAGGATTTCCAGGTACTGCGGGTTCCACCATCCACTGAGGCATTGCGGTGCGATGATCACAAACGGTTTTCCTGCTGCCACTTTCATCAGCCCTACGTTCTTTATCACATCAATATTATTCCCCATCTCCCCTACACCATGAAGGAAAATTACGATCGGCCACTTATAATCTTTCTTCTCGTTATATCCATCAGGAACATAAAGCACATAGTTGCTGATATTTCCACCTTTGGTGTCTATTTTTTGCACAGTGATACCTGTTTGCTGTGATGGGAATGTATCTCCGGCAGGCGGCGGAGGGTTTACCGGTACAGTGTCTCCCGGCGGGTTAACCTGCACCGGGTTCGCCGTTTCAGTTTTTGAACAGGAAAAAAGTGCGAGCGCACTCAGCACAAAGACATGGCACAAAATTTTAATTGCTCTTTTTTTCATATAACTACTACAAACTAAAAGTCCCCCGACTAATGCCGGGGGACAGGTTTTACAATATTTTTCCTTTCAGTTTCTTTATTCAGGCAGGGGATCTGCCTGCAAATAAAAAACAAAAAGAATAAACACTGTCAATTTATTTATTGTGTAGCACTATTACTTTTTTTCGCCCATTAATTCAACGCTTCTGTTCACAAATGCTGTGAGATCTGCACCTGTCAGCAAATTCTGCGATAATAATGCCAGGTCCGCCAGGTTCTTTATCTGCTTCTGCTGCAATGTGTTATCACCTTCTTTCAGAATCTGTGTATAAACGGGGTGGTTCGCATTAACGGTCATATTTATTTCATCAGGCATATTCGCATACCAGTTCATTCCGCCGCCTCCCATAGCCGCCATATCTTTCATACGACGCATCAGTTCCGGACGGGTTACAATTACCGGTTGTGCATCTGCACTGAGACCTTTCATTTCTACCTTGATATTGGGTTGTGTTACCTGGTTACCAAACAATTCCTTCAAAGTAGTTTCCTGCTCGGCAGATAATACGGTAGTGGTATTTTCCTCTTTGTCTATCAGGTTATCAGCAATATCTGCATCCACACGGGTAAAGGATATATTTTCCCATTTCATTTCCATGTTGTTGATGAATGCGGCATCCACCAGGGTTTCCATTTTTACCACTTTGAATCCCTTATTTTTTGCTGCCTGTACGTAGCTGTCCTGTTGCACCGGGTTGGTAGCATATAAGATCACCAGTTTCTGATCCTTATTGGTTTGCAGTGCTGCGGCAGCTGTACGGTATTCTTCCTGTGTATAGAATTTACCACCATCTACATCTTCCATGATGAGGAATTTGTTGGCCTTTTCCATGAACTTATCATCGGTCATCATACCATACTTCACAAACAGCCCGATAGAATCCCATTTTTCTTCAAAGGAAGCACGATCATTACGGAATATTTCATCCAGTTTATCTGCTACTTTCTTAGTGATATGCGCGTTGATCTTTTTTACATTCGGATCTCCCTGCAGGTAGCTGCGACTAACGTTCAGCGGGATATCCGGGCTATCGATCACACCATGCAGCAACATCAGAAATTCCGGAACAATGTCCTTCACTTCATCTGTTACATATACCTGATTGGAATACAGATTGATCTTATCTTTCTGCATTTCATAGCTCTTATTGATCTTCGGGAAATAAAGGATACCGGTGAGATTGAACGGATAGTCGACATTCAGGTGGATCCAGAACAAAGGAGGTTCTGCAAAGGGGTATAATTCTTTGTAGAAATTCTGATAATCTTCAGTAGTTAATTCGCTTGGTTTCTTTGTCCAGGCCGGTGTAGTATTATTGATCTGCGTACCTTCAAAAGTAACCGGAACAGGCAGGAATTTACAGAACTTTTCGAGGATGGTACGGATACGTCCATCTTCCAGAAATTCTTCACTTTCCTCATTGATGTGCATTACTATTTCCGTTCCCCTGTCTGCCTTGCTGATCTCTTCCAGTTCATACTCGGGGCTGCCATCGCATTCCCAACGCACAGCGGGCGCTTCTTCCTTCCATGATTTTGAGAAGATTTCCACCTGGCTGCTCACCATAAACGATGAATAAAATCCAAGTCCAAAATGCCCGATGATATTAGTACCGTTCTCCTGTCCTTTATATTTTTTCAGAAATTCTTCTGCACCTGAAAAAGCTACCTGGTTAATGTATTTATCCACTTCTTCTGCAGTCATACCAATACCATGATCAGCAATGGTGATGGTTTTCTTTTCCTTATCTACTCTTACATCAATAGCAATATCTCCCAGCTCTCCTTTAAATTCACCTACACTTGCCAGGGTTTTCAATTTCTGGGTAGCATCCACGGCATTACTTACCAGCTCGCGGATAAAAATTTCATGATCTGAATACAGGAACTTTTTTATAATCGGAAAGATGTTCTCTGTCTGAACACGTATTGCACCTTTTTGCATTGATTATCTGATTTTTTGTAGACTTTTTCAAAGTGTATGCCAGCTGAAGTAAGGCTGACAAGATGACAAGAAAGCCCTTACAAAACAAATACAGCAAGGGAAATATTCCATCCGGTTTACTTATCTCCTGCTGGAAATGCTGTAAAAAGGGCAGCCCAAAACGAATATAAAAAAAGATCATATTACATTCCCGTCAAATTAACAAAATAATCATATTTAAAAAATCCGGAGCAACGGTTTATTCAGTAGATTTATTGTACCGAAATCTGATTCCCCAATTTTTCAAAAATTACTATGGAAAAACCTTTACTTTCTTTATTACTTATTGCTTCTGTTGTTTGCGGCACTGTGAGCGCCCAAACCAATCCCGGGGCACAACCGTTGCCTTATGAACAGAACTTCGACGCATTGCCGTCATCTGCTACGGTATACCCGGCGGGATGGCAGGGATGGTTGCTCAGTGGCAGTCCATCCGGCAGCTTTAATACGGCGGCTCCTGCTTCGGACAAACCACTGATAAGCGGCAGTGCATCGTCTACTGCAAATGGTGTTTATAACTATGCCGGCAAATTAGGTTTCTTAAACAGCGGGAGCGCCGACAACTCGCTGGTATTGTGTCTCAATACCAGCGGTCAGCAAAATGTACGTTTAAGCTACGACGTTATGACCATCAGGAATCCTTACGATGGTAACTCCAACACAAGGATCAATGAAGTGGTGGTGCAATATCGTACGGGCGTTAGCGGTACCTTTACCAGTATTGGCGAAACTGCTTACCAGAACGACACTATCCAGCAAACGGGTTCCGGTCTTACTTTACCGCAACACCTGGTAAATGTGCTGATAACGCTGCCGCCGGAATGCAGTAACCAGGCAGTAGTGCAATTGCGCTGGGTAAACCGGCAGATCGGCGGGGCGGGCTCCAGGCCGGGATTTGCGGTTGATAATATCTCGGCATCGGGAAGTGGACGGGATAGCACGCCACCGGTAATCAGCACCCTGGAACCGGTTAACGCAGCCGCAGATGTATCGCCTGTTACATCTCCCGAAATAACTTTCAGCGAAAATATAAAAGCGGGCAACGGGTATATCCGGTTGCACAACAGCAACAACGGGGTTACAGACAGTTTCCCGGTAGCCGGCAGTGCAATTATTATTAATAATAACACGCTTACGTTGAAACAAATCCTGCAACCCCGCCAGCATTATTATATTACGCTGGATAGCGGGGCTGTGAAGGACCTGTCGGATAACGGCTTTACGGGAATTACAGATACCACACAATGGCATTTTACCACCGGAAACCAGGAACTGAACTATAACTTCAACGACTGTACGCCGGTTGGCAGCAGCCAGTTGAGCGGAGGATTTACACAATACAGTGTAGCAGGCGCACAGCTCTGGGGCTGCACCAATTTCGGACAACAAAACACTAATGGTGTACAGATAAACGGTTACAGCGGGGGAGCTGTTGAAAATGAAGATTGGCTGATATCTCCTGCATTTGACCTCACCGGGATGCAGTTCCCGTTGTTACAATTCTATAGCCGTACTGCATTTACCGGACCGGCGCTCAGCTTGCGGGTTTCCACCAATTATTCCGGCAGCGGCGATCCGCGCAACGCCACCTGGACAACGCTGAACGGCCGTTTTCCTGAAACCGGCAGTGATGTATGGACTTTATCTTCCGGTATTAATCTCGCTGCCTACAAGCAATCTGCAGTTTATATCGCCTTTGTTTATACTTCCGGACCTGCAGTGCAAGCCGCACGATGGACCATTGATGATTTCAGTTTTACCGATACTGCCGCTGCACCGGCGCCAAGCCTGAACAGCAGTCCCGCAGCCATTGATTTTGATTATGTGAAATCAGGGCAAACCTCGGAGGCGCAACGCATCAGTTTCTGGGCCAATGATTTTACCGGGGATCTGAAGATCAATGCTCCTGCCGGTTTCAAAGTATCAGCAGATAGTAGTGGCAGCTACAGCAGCCAGGTAACTTTCACCGCTGCAACGCTGGCTGAAGGCCCGGAAGAAGTATGGGTAAGGTTTGCACCCACTGCTGCTGATCAGGCTTACAGCGGCAACCTCACATTTAATTCCACCGGGTTCCCCGGCCGTTCTGTTGCGCTTAGCGGCACTTCACTGCGATCGTTGAAAGTGGTTAACTGGAATATAGAATGGTTTGGCAGCCCGGCGCAGAACCCGGCCAACGACAGTTTGCAGCAGGCCAACGTAACCACTATCCTTAAAAAACTGGATGCGGATATTTTTGCATTGGCGGAGGTAGTAGATACTGCCCGTTTCCGCGCGGTGGTAAGCCAGTTACCGGGGTATAGCTATATATTGTCGGACTTTGGTTCCTATGCCGACAGCACTACGGATGTTGATTATGTATCTGCGCAGAAACTGGCATTTGTATATAAAACCGCTGTAATCCGCAAGATCAGTACCTATGGCATATTAAGACGGGGCGGCAGCAGTAATGCGTACTATAACTGGTCGTCCGGCAGGTTCCCGTATGAAATGGAAGCCACCGCAAAACTGGGCAATGATTCCGCCCGGATCCGGTTTATTTTATTACATGCGAAAGCTAATACAGGTACAAAAGCCGAAAAGATTGCCTCATGGAACCGGCGTAAGGATGGGTTGAAAGAATTGAAAGACACGCTGGACCTGCAATATCCGTATAGTAATATTATTATGCTGGGAGATTTCAATGATGATCTGTCCAAAACAATTACTACCGAGTTATTGCCGGATACCACTACTTCTTATATTGACTTTATCAACGACAGCATTAACTACCGGCCACTCACGTTGCCGTTAAGTTTATCCGGTCAGCGTTCCACTGTCAGTTATTCATCGGTGATAGATAATGTGATCAGTTCCAACGAAGTGGGTGTGGCGTATTTGCCGGCATCTGCACGAATACAGACCCAGGTGGCGGGGCTGGTGAGCAGTTATGGTACCACCACCACGGATCACTACCCGGTATTGAGCCGCTATAACCTTGGCATCCTGGCCAACCCGTTACCCGTAGAAAACTTTGATGCAAAGGCAGACGGGGGTAAGGTGCTGGTTAGCTGGCATACTCCTTATGAGATCAACAGCAGTAATTTCGTGGTAGAGCGTTCCCGGAACCTCCGGACCTATGAGCCGGTAGATACGGTGGCGGCGCGGGGCAGCAGTGCGGAAGGATCTGATTATATTTCCTATGATGAGCGGCCCCGGCCCGGATTCTCTGCTTACCGTTTAAAAATAACCGGTTTGGATAGCACTATAAGGTACAGCCCGGTTAAAATGGTACTGGTTGCCAACAAAGATCTCTGGTTGAAGTTGTTATGGTGCATATTTGGCCACCAGCTACAATACTGGCTCGACTGGCCACGCAGCGGCGATGCCAGTGTGGCGCTGGTTGACGTACAGGGCCGGGTTCGTTACCAGGGTAGAACTACGCTGATAAAAGGCAGGAACTACAGGACCATCGCGGTTGACCAGCTGCCATCAGGTATTTATTTCCTGAGAATACAGTCCGGCGATCAGGTGCAGGTAACAAAGATTCTCATTAACCATTAAGCTTTTTTGAAAAAACCATGCAAAAAGAAGCTGGTCTGCGAAAACGGACCGGCTTCTTACATTTGGTTATCAACCAATTACGCATTACGCTCCATAAAAGGCAAGATATTTAGGGAAATCGGCCGTTTCCGTGTGGAAATAACGAATAGTTCTGTATCTTTGCGGTCCTAATTTTTTAATTAAACCATTTAAAACAGGGAATTATGAACTACGAATTGATGGTGATCTTTACCCCTGTGCTTTCTGAGGACGACTACAAAGCCGCCCAAAAGAAATTCGCTGATATCATTAAAGATAACGGCGGAGAAATTACGCACGAAAATCCCTGGGGATTAAGATCACTGGCGTATCCTATCCGGAAAAAGACTACAGGAATGTATGTTGTTCTGGAATACAGTGCGCCATCCGACCTCAATGAGAAGCTGAAAATCCAGCTGAATCGCGATGAAAATGTATTACGCCACATGATTACTGCACTGGACAAGCACGCTGTTGCTTACAACGGTCGCAAAAGACATGGTGTGAATGCTGAATCTAAAACCACTGAAGCTTAAAATTATGGCAGTTAAACCGAAACAAGAAATCAAGTACTTAACGGCCGTAAAAACCGAGAAACGTCAGAAAAAATATTGCCGTTTCAAGAAGTTGGGCATCAAGTACGTAGATTACAAAGACGCGGAGTTTTTGAAGAAATTTTTGAACGACCAGGGCAAGATGTTGCCACGTCGTATTACGGGTAACTCCCTGAAATTTCAGCGTAAAGTAGCCCAGGCTATTAAGAAAGCTCGTCAAATGGCTTTATTGCCTTATGTTACTGACCTTTTAAAGTAAGAAGTTATGCAAATTATCTTAATACAAGACGTAGATAACCTGGGTCAGAAGAATGAACTGGTTAACGTAAAAAATGGTTACGCCAGGAATTTCCTGATTCCCCAGAAATTTGCGGTAGAAGCGAGTCCTTCTAACATGAAGCAACTGCAGGAACGCCTGAAAGTACAGAAAGTGAAAGAAGAGAAACTGCTGGCTGAAATTGCGAAAGTAGTTGAAGTACTGAAAGCTTCTCCTGTTAAAATTGGCGCTAAAACCGGTACTTCCGGTAAGATCTTCGGTAGCGTAACCGGTGTTCAGATTGCCCGTGCAATTAAAGAACAGAAAGGTTATGAAATTGACCGTCGCCGCATCCACATCCTGGATGATGTTAAAGAACTGGGTACCTACAAAGCACGCCTCGATTTCGGTAAAGGCAACGAAACCGAACTGGAATTTGAAGTGGTAGCTGAGTAATATTCCAACCTGTTGGAAAAAGAGAATCCCTGGCTGAATCAGCCGGGGATTTTTTTTGTATCAAAATGATTGCATTTGGATTTCATTAACGAATGGCAATGGAGTTGTGGGTAGATTTGGTTATATTTGTAATGTAACCACAATGAAACCAGAAAAACACATATCAACACCTGATCCTAAGGTTGTCGCTATCTTAAAAAGGATGATAGCAGACAAAAAGATAATTCATGAGCATATCCGAAACGGGAAAAGCTTAAGTGAATTAGCACCTAAAGGATTTAAGTTTGTTAAGTTCCTATAATGTTTCCCAGTTAAAAGAAGGAGATTATTTATTCACTACCGATTCCGGCATTATATATAATGTATATATGCTGGATGAATCACTGTATTTTGACGCCTATCCTGAATTTTCAGCTGACGTACATACACTCGGTTTTGACATGATAACTAATCCTTTAAGAAAAACACCTTTTGACAAAAGGGTGCGGGTTACTATTTCCAATATCATCATTGATTACCTGACCACCCACCCTGAAAAGGTTTTCTTTTTTGTGTGCGACAGCGCTGATGCGAGGGAAAGAAGCAGGATGAGAATATTTGAACTATGGTATAATCAACGGCAAACAGATAAGATTGAAAAATATAACGAAGCTATTCATACCATAGATATGGATATCTATTTTTCAATCATCATTCATTCGGAAAACAATCTGAAACACCACATCATTTCCTGCTTTCATAACCTCAGCAGGTCCACCGCCGAAAAACTCAAATCTTATTAGTATTTTCATACCAATATTCCGCCATGAGTATGAAAAATATTATCTATTACTTTATTATCCTCGTTACAGCTTCCGCCTGCAGTACCAGGAATCATCGCCCCGGGCTTCCCAGGCTAACCGCTATCAGCATCCAGGGCGATAATATCCCCCGGTATACCTTCCGGTACGACCAACAGGGCAACCTGGCCGAACTGGTATGCAACCGGCAACAGGACGACACCAGCATCAGTACCTTCTCCTATGACCCCTCACACCGGATCACGGGAATGGTGCTATCCAACCGGGAAAATAATATCACGGAAATAAAAGAACGCGCCAAAGTAACTTCCTGGGATAATGACGGCAACATTGCCACCGTACAGTATTTTGACGCCCGTGAACGCCTGCTGCGCGTAGCGAATATTCGCTGGAAGAACGGCGTACCCGCTGCCATGAAATATTCCGATTCCACGCAGGCCGTAAGCTGGAATTACGATTCGGATCATCCTGTCAGAAAAGACATCAGCATTGATAATTTCGCAGGTAAAAAAGAAGACACCCTGGTCACTTTAAGAACCACGAAGTATGAATGCGAGGATTCCATAAATCCATTGCATCCGTTGATAAACCAGCTACTGCTCAGCCATGCAGTGTCGCCGGTGGTAAATCCCTCCCCGCAGGGTGATTTATCAACTGCCTTTTTGCACCTGAATACCCACAACCCTTTTCTTGTAAAGATCACCGAGAAAGAAAAAGCCCGTTGCCAGGAACATTTGCTGGAGTACGAACGCTCCACTACTGTTCAGTATGCCTACTACTACAACGGTGGCCGGCAGTACCCGGCAGGCGCATGGGTACATTTACACAGCGAAGGATTCACCAAACTGGGGAGCGATAACCATTTTGCACTGCAATATCAATACGAATAGCGCGTAATTGGTGTTTTTTCATTACCTTTTAGAAGATGAAAATCGCTGACCGATTAAAGGCGATGCCGGTTACGCTGGCGTTGATCGGCATAAACGCACTGGTGTTTTTTTACACCACACTAACAGGAATGGATATATGGTGGGGCGATGGCACCCATCTGCTGCATGCCGGTGCCAATTACTGGTCACTAACCATTGAGCAACACCAGTACTGGCGGTTATTCAGCAGTATGTTCCTCCATGCAGGGCTGGCACATCTTTTCACCAATATGCTGGGATTATTTATCGGCGGCATGTTCCTGGAACCGGTATTACGCAGTTTCCGTTATGGCCTGGCCTATGTGGTCACAGGATT
>JBCNPS010000260.1:0-9847 GCA_039593235.1 Chitinophaga sp.
ACCTGTTAACCAGAAAAATTATGTCTTTTAAAGCCGTTCTCAACATTGATGGGGAAGAAATGAATGTCCTGGAATGCAGGTTTTCATTTACCCAAAATACAGATCATAACGGGAAACCTGCCGCCCGCCCCAAAGGAGGCACCATTAACCTGCTGGTTGAGTCTGCCGGTGAAACAAGTTTGTTTGACTGGATGATTTCCAACACCCAAACGAAAAACGGCAGCATTACCTTTTTCCGGAGGGATTCCATGTCGCGGCTCAAAGAGCTGAAATTTACAGACGCCTATTGCGTTGAATACGCCGAAACGTTTAATTCCGCCAATGAGCAACCGCTGCAAATACAGCTGACTTTGTCTTCCAGGGAAGTGAAATTGAATAATTCCACCTACCAAAACCCCTGGCCGGCGTAGCATAGTGCCGTTATACATCTTTCAAAAAAATAACGATCCGCATGAACACCCGTTACATGCGGATTGTACTTTATATTGCCGCTCCCTTTGTTATAAAACAGCGTCATTTTTACCATTGCAGGCTGCGATGGAGATCATTGCCGCTGATTGGTAATTATGATTATTTTTAAGCGTATGCTGATACTTAATTTCAACCCCTTTCCCAACCTTGCCTCCCAGCGGTTTATCCTGCGGGCGCCTGCATTATACGACGATGAAACCATCGCCGCTTTGAGATCGGATCCGCGTGTGAACCAGTTCTTGAACAGGGCCCCTACCACTACGGTAGCACAAGCCAGGCAGTTCATTGAAAAGATCCAGGCCAATAATGCAGCCAATCAGTCGTTTTACTGGGTGATCACCACAAAAGAGAGTGATGTTCCCATCGGTACCATTTGTTACTGGAATATAGTACCGGAACAGGATCAGGCGGAAATAGGATATGAGCTGCAGTCGGCTTTTTTCGGAAAAGGCATTATGCAGGAAGTATTGCCGGTAGTGATACAGTTCGGCTTTGAACAACTGCATCTTCAAAAAATTACGGCCTTCCCGGCTGTAGGCAATGAAAGATCTGTTAAACTCCTGGAGCGGTATCATTTTATTGTAGATGATCCATTGAAACAAGAACTGGAGAAAGAAGATGATCTGTCCGGATTGCTTTGCTATTCGTTGTCGAAGCAGCAATAGATCTTTTACCGGGTTTTGTCTTTATCTTTCAGATAAATGCAATTGGTGATGCCAGTGAAAAAAGGAATATCGGTATATCATCCGGGTTCATTTACTGCCAGGTTTATGCAACCCCGGAAGGAGCTCGATGATATCTTAAAACCTGATTTCGAAAAATTTTTTATCGTGAGAGTGGAAGAGATGTACCGCCTGGTAACACAGGCGATACCTGCTTCCCGGTCTACTAACCATAGCTGCTTATTTATTACAGGCGGAGAGGCCAGTATGAAAATTGGGAGCGAGTTGTATACGATCCAGAAAAATGAGATGCTGTTTGTACCAGCAGGACAGGTCTTTTCTTTTAAAAGTGGCGAAGTGAATAAAGGATACCTGTGTAATTTTCATACCGATATTCTTACCGGGAAATACAATACACAGGAGCCGCTGAAAGCCTTCGATTTTTTAAGGGTATGGGGTAATCCACAAGTGCGACTTGATAACCAAACCGCCAGGTTTGTATTGCATCTTTTTAAACGTCTTTTACTTGACTACAGCCAGAATGGGCTGAATAATCTTGAAATTATCCAGCCATACCTGATAACCTTGCTATGTGAAGTGAAACAGCTTTACAAACCGCTGGCCGGCCGCCATCAAACGGCAGCTGTCAGCATTGCCGACCGCTTTAAGGAACTGGTATTTGCCAATATCAGCACATTGCATCTTGTGACAGACTATGCCTCCCTGCTGAACATTACGCCGAATCATCTGAATAAATCGGTGAAAGCCGTTACCGGTAAATCCCCTGCACGGTGGATCGATGAAATAATTGTACTGGAAGCAAAAGTATTATTGAGCCAAAGTAACCTCAGTATCAGCGAGGTGGCGGAAGAGGTAGGCTTTGAGGACCAGTCGTATTTTACCCGGCTCTTTAGGAAGTATGAAGGCGAAACACCCACCAGCTTTCGTCGAAAGATTGAATTGTCCTAAAATTGCCCATATTGGTCCTAACAACCGGGAGCTTTTAAGCAGAGCTTTACAGTATTATTTTTAATTATGCTGAAGTTCTTTAATACACAACTCGGAAGATTGAGGTTGATAGCCTTCTTAGAAGGAATTTCCCTGCTGATACTGATTGGTATAGCGGTGCCAATGAAATATGTATATCATGATCCTTCCCTGGTAAAAGCGATGGGGCCTGCACATGGTATATTATTCCTGCTCTTTGTATTAAATACCATGAGCGTTGGAATTGCTTACAGATGGAAGTTCCGTACCACTACCTGGAAGGTATTGCTGGCATGTTTTATTCCTTTCGGAACATTTTATATAGACAAAGTTATTTTATCAAGAATGGTGTGATAAGTTTAATGGGATGTCCTGGTAATTGGTTATAAAAAGGGATCACTTTTATTTGCTCTCCAATACGTTTTTATCATCCATCTTTTGTAACGCCTTTGCTCCCATTTTATCGGCTTCTTCTTCCAGACCTTTATCATCATTTACCGGGATACTCTCCTTCATCTGAAGAGTGGGTTGTACACGTCCCTGTTTCTGCTGCACCACATGCCAGGCTTCATGAGGAAGGTGTTTCTCCTGACCCGGTGCAACGTGAATATCGGTTCCCTGTGCGTAAGCCAAAGCCTGCAGCTGAGCGGGCCTGCTGGAATTATAATGTACTTTTACATCATCGGCTGAGAGGCCGGAAAGCTGTTCTATGCCGGATTTCAGCTGATCGGGTAAACCGGTGTTATTCACTTTGGCCGTTGAGGTATCTTCTTTCAGTTGAAAGGGAGCTATTGCCTGGAAGGGATGCGGATGAACCGGTTTTAATTGCGCGGGTAATTCTTCTTCTTCTTTCTTTTGTTGTATAGTAAACCGCCCCTGAACGGGAGGTACTTCCTCTTCGTGTTTTACCAGTTGGGCTGTTACCTGGTTTCCAGGTTGAGCCGCTTTAGCTTGAGATACATCCGGCAGGCTTTTACCGGCGCTGTGAACTTTTTGTTCGCTGGCTGCTTTTGAGGGATGGCTACCTGATTTTTTTTCGGACCATGTATGCTGCATAGCAATAAAATAATGGTGAATAGCGTACTTAGGATACCAAATAAATTTACCGAAAAAAGCAGGAAATTCAAAATGAAAAACCGGGCACGCAAAAAGATGTGTATGTGAACGTCACCGGAAGAATATAAAATAGATTATCAATGCGGCTACCAACAGCACTATACACAGTTTCAGAAAGAAGTTTCCCTGCTTCTGCCTGCTACCGGAGGACAGTTTCTGTTGTTGTATAATTTTATCAATTTCGGTGCTCATGGTGGCAGCGCGTGCGCCATGTTTCCTGCTTTCAGGCAGGCTATCCACATAAGCGAGGCTTTCTGCAAGTGATTTGCCGGTTTGTTCTTTGTAGTATTTTACTGCATACAGTTTTTTGTTTTCCGCAAGTAATGAAAGGATGGTATCATCGATATTATTACCGGTTTTATAAGAAGAGGTATGTTGTGTTGGCAGCTGGAGTTGGTCTACATAATCTTTGGCTTCCTTTAGTCCGCACCGGGCGGTATCATAAACAAGTTTCACGGCTTCCACTTTCCTGTTTTGTTGCAACAGCAGGCGCACTTTACTTTCTGTTTCTTTTGAGATGTTCATTATTGAAGATAATGAAAAAAGTGTGATGTCCGGTAGTTAGTATGCATTGCTAAAAAGAGAAAGCCCTGGCAACTATGCCAGGGCTTTGAAAATGTATTGTGAGCAATGTGCGTTATTTCACTGTAATTTTCGCCAGGGCAACTTTTGACTTACCAAATATCCTGTCAGTTTTTCCAACCATATACATTTCATTTCCAGCTACTATGCCTAAGCGGGGCATAGCTGTGGGCACATCGTTATTGGTGAAAAATACCTTTCTCTTAAACTCGCCAGTGGTTTCGTTTACATTTAAAACAAAGCAGTCTGATTTGGAGAAGCGGTTGATTGTTTTTGCTTTCTGTCCGGCCTGGATTACACTGGCATTTTTAGTATTATCGTTAAAGATGATCTGGATAGTATTGGCCGTTTGGATGGCGCCAAACCCGGAATAAAAGGGTCTGTTTCCACCCATAAAATAGCTGGTGGTATATTGAAATCCGCTGCCATAGGTTCTTCCTGAAGTTTGAATTACTTCACGTTGTGTTTTGGGGATGATCTGAAGCCAGCCGATATTACCGGAGGCATCTACCTTACACATCATGAGATCGCCGGATATGTAATTGTAATTCGTGGTGCTGGTCCATTGTCCAGGTGTACCGTTGGCGCCTGCGCTATAACTCTGGCTGGTTGTAATGAATTGGTGATAATGCTCTGCCAGTATAATCAGACCATTGTCTGCCGTATAAAAAATATTCCTGAATTGCATATATTTTGAGAATCCTTCTCCTTCATCTTTCAGCTTATTTAAACTCTCTCTCATTTTCTTCTCCTCTTTGCTTTCATCCTTATCATCGTCGGTATCGTTGTCTGCGTTGTCCTGGTTGGCGGATAAAAGGGAATTGTTGATAGGTTTATCACTGGTGGATATTACAGTTCCATTTGACACATTGATCCTCTGCACCAACATTCCGTCGATAGTTTTTCCTTTTTTCTGATTGCTGTAAAACGCTGCAAGGATCAGGTCTTTATTTTTCTCCTGTACCAATTTTGTACTGATCAGCCATTTTCCATTGATACTGGTATTTATTTCCGATTGTTGTTTACCTTTCTTGTCGTAAATACGAATATTGTAGTTCATAAAATCGAGAAATTTCTCTTTCTTCTTTTTACCTTCTTCATATTCATACTTACGACCTACCAGTATTACCTTTTCATCACTGGTATACAATACATCTTCCAGTTGATATTTTTTAGATTCAAATTCATTTGAAATAGTAAAAGGTTTGGCAGTAGCTTTGAGATTTTTATTGAGTTCCTGGAAGCTGTATTCATTTCTTTCTTTTCCTTCAACACTGCTTACAATAATCATTTTTGTACTGTCTGTATTGTAAGTGATCCTGAAGTTAATATCATCTGCTTTTTCTTCTTTCTGATAGCTGGCTACTTCCCTCCATTCCCCGGTAAGTTCTCCGGAGTTTTTATCTACCGCAGAAGCATACAGCGACAGGGTTTTGTCCCGTTTACTATAGTCGGACGAGATCAGGAACAGCTTATCTTCACAGGCAAAGAACTGAACAAATTCTTTGCCTCTTAATTCTTTATTGAAGTCGTTACGGAAAACCTCCGAGAGATTTTTATCCACCTTAACGAGGGAAGCTGATTCCCTTAGTGTTGCGCCAACAACAAAGTAGCTTTTCATTACCGGGTGACTTTCCTGCAGGAAAGCGCTGTTTTTATCTGCCAGTACAACCTTCAGGTCTGAACTGCCTTTTTTAAGGTTAAATTCTTCGCCCCATTTGATGGTTGGTTTTTGTGCATAGGTGGTTGAGCAGAGCACTGCTAAAGTCAGGGATAGGGAAGCGACTTTCATTGAATCTGTTTTAGGATTACAATAATAGATAATATTAAGTGATATTATTGAGAATTTTTCTATTTGAAAAGATGGGTATTGCGGAGTAGTGAGAGGGCTTTGTGATGATGCTTTAAAAGAAAAACCCGCTCATTGAGCGGGCATCTTTAAAGCTTGCGGAGAAGAAGGGATTCGAACCCTTGATAGGCTTTCACCTATACACACTTTCCAGGCGTGCCAGTTCAACCACTCCTGCACTTCTCCGTGATTATCTTTTCCTGAACAAAACGGAAGGGTTGATTTTCCAATTCAGGGTTGCAAAGATAATCCTTTAGTTTATATTTCAAAAAAAAGTTTAATTCTTATCGTAGAGCTTCCATATTCCACCGCCTAAAAGGCCGCCTACAATGGGTCCTACAAGAAATACCCAGAGATGGGAAAGAGCGGCGCCACCTACAAACAAAGCTGGCCCGATGCTCCTGGCAGGGTTTACAGAAACCCCTGTAACCGGGATGCCTACAATGTGGATCATAGTCAGGCAAAGACCAATTGCCAGTCCGGCAAACGCAGTGTTACCATTGTTTTTACTGGTGCTGCCATGCACTACTACAAGGAAAATGGCGGTCAGGATGATTTCTGCCACCAGGCCGCTGATCAGGGAATAATGATCCGGTGAACCATCTTCCACTCCATTGGCGCCAAGACCATTGGCAGCAATACTGTAATCAGCTTTTCCCTGTGCAATAAAATACAACAGTGCAGCAGCTACAATACCTCCGATGATCTGTGCAACAATGTACCCGCCTGCATCTTTGCCGGATATTTTGCCTGTAGACCACAGTGAAATGGTGATAGCCGGATTTAAATGACATCCGGAAATATGACCTATTGCATAGGCCATTGTAACCACCGATAAACCAAATGAAAAAGCGATACCAAGAAATCCTACATGCGCGCCCGCTAATACGGCGCTTCCACAACCCATAAATACCAGGACAAAAGTGCCAAAAAATTCAGCAATGCATTTTTGTGATAAGGAAACTCCCATAGAATAATGAATTTTGTGGTGAATAGAAATGGGGAAAGAGTATTTGGTGATATTTAAATTTACCTTAAATATTCAAAATAAAAAAAAGCGGGAGCCACAAATAAATGTTCCCCCCCGCTTGTATAAGCTTCTGTGAATAAGATATTTAATATACTTCAATAGGCGTTAGTTCGCCCCGCAGCGACGTTTCCAGCATTTTCCTGGTATCGCTGACAGAGAGCCCCTGACCCAGTACAAACATCAGCTTGGTCACTGCTGCTTCAAAGGTCATATCATGTCCGCTCACTACTCCAATTTCCATCAGGTGTTGGCTGGTTTCATATTTCCCCAGTTCCACAGAGCCACCGTCACATTGGGTGATGTCTACTACAATAGCGCCGTTGTCGATCACCTTTTTAATACTCTCAATAAACCAGGGCTGTGTGTTGGTATTACCACTGCCAAAGGTTTCCATGATCACCCCTTTTAAGCCGGATACGCTTAGTATAGCTTCCACGGCCTTCCTGGTAATACCCGGGAACAACTTCAGTACGGTAATATTTGTTTCCAGTTCCTTATGCACCTTCAAGGGTTGTGTAGGTGGAGGTAAAATAAACTGGTTTTTGAATTTAATATCAATGCCTGCTTCCGCAAGCTGCGGATAGTTCATGGTGTAGAAAGCTTCGAATTTTTCCGCATTATATTTTTTTGAACGGTTGCCCCTGAACAGGGAAAAGTCGAAGTAAATACATACTTCCGGTACCATAGAAACGGTAGTGCCGTTATGCCTGCTGCAGGCTATTTCCATGGCCGTGATGATATTCTCTTTGGCATCGGTACGAATTTTCCCGATGGGAAGCTGTGAGCCGGTGAGAATAACAGGTTTGGAGAGGTTTTCCAGCATAAAGCTGAGGGCGGAGGCGGTGAAGGCCATTGTATCGGACCCATGGAGAATTACAAACCCGTCGTAACGGTCGTAGCGGTCTTCAATAATACTGGCCAGTTCCACCCATATCTCCGGCTGCATGTCTGATGAATCTATAGGCGGATTAAATGCGTACACATAAAAGTCAATGCCCATCCGGTATAGTTCCGGCAAATTGTTCCTTATTTCGTTGAAGCCGATCGGGCGCAGTGCTTTGGTTTTATCGTCATAGATCATACCTACAGTACCGCCCGTGTAAATTATCAGAATTTTACTCATTGTGCTAGTAGCCATTGCCTGCAAAGGTATTCACTAAACAGTTAGAGCATTTTGAATAATTTCCGGGCATTGCTGCTTGTTATAGCTGCAACGTCTGCTATTTTTAGATTTTTTATATCTGCCACCTTTTCTCCTGCCAGTGGAAGGTAGGCGCTTTCATTACGTTTACCGCGATAAGGGACCGGCGCCAGGTAGGGGGCATCTGTTTCCATTACGATGTGTGCCAGGTCTATTTCCTCCAGGAGTTTGTCGAGCCCCGACTTTTTGAAAGTGACCACACCGCCTATGCCGAGGTAAAAGCCCAGGTCAATGATTTCCTTTGCTTCGTCCAGGGTGCCTGAAAAGCAGTGGAATACCCCGCTCAGGCGGCCGTCCTGTAATGCCTTTACTTCGTTGATACATTCCCGTGTGGCTTCCCGGCTGTGAATGGATACGGGCAGGTTATACTCCCGCGACAGCATCAGCTGCTCCTGGAAGGCTTTGTATTGCTGGATTAACAGGGATTTATCCCAATAAAAGTCCAGCCCTATTTCGCCGATGGCGCTGAATGGGCGCTGTTGTAACCAGGCCCTTACCAGGTCCAGCTGCTCATCTACGGCTTCTTTTACATAACAGGGATGTATGCCCATCATGGCGTAAATATGATCCGGGTGCTTCGCTTCCAGCGCCAGCATCCCGTCAACCGAGCTTTCGTCTATATTCGGCAAAAACAGTTTATCCACTCCTGCTGCTATGGCCCGCGCTACCATCTCCTCCCTGTCGGCCTCAAATTCTTCGGAATAAAGGTGCGTGTGGGTATCTATCCAAAGCATAATAATTATTTTATTAAATTTGTAATTTTTTTAATATTTAAACGGTATCTTTATTACTGCAAAGGTAAAGACCGGAAAACCTAATTGCTAATAAAACCTAAACTATGAAAAGCTATTTCAGTACAAATCGTGTGCTGGCGTGGACCATTGCCAGCGTGGCGGTTGTCACCATTTTTTTTGCCTGTAAAAAGGAAGTAACCACAGATACTGCACCCAATAACCAGCCGGATAACAACACTATAGCCGCGGCGCAACACGAAGCAGTGGTTAGCACAATGTACGGCGGACTCTTTGAAACAGTGGCCGAAGTAGCCGTTACCCAGGGGCTGTTCACCGCGCGTAAGGCCGATGTGAACAAGGCATTGGTGAATGCGGTATCAACCTCCTGCCCGGTGGCAGAGTTGCTGGATGCCACTAATCCTGATCAATGGCCTAAAAAGGTGTTGATCACCTTTGGCGATTCCTGCCCCGACAGGTACGGTGTATACCGCAGTGGTGTTTTGAATGTTACTTTCAGTGGCCCGTTGTTTGATCCCGCTTCTACTATTACGGTGAAACCGGAGGGTTATAAACTCAATGCCAGGCCCATGGAAGGCAGCTTCGAGATCAGTGGTGTAAGCTATAGCCCAACCACCGGAATCCAGTATACCACCGAAGTAACTAACGGCAAAGTAACGCTAAACGATTCAGTAGTGGTGAATTATACCAGCAAAAGAACCATTAAACAAACAGCAGGATTTGACCAGGTAACACCCCTGCTGAATCCTTCTGATGATGTATACGCAGTGGAAGGCAATGCCAGCATTTCTTATGAGAAAGGGCCTGTAACCGGCGTTACTGCCACCTTTACCACACAGGAGGCATTGGTGAAAGTATACGACTGCGGGCACTTTGTAAAAGGAAAGCTGAAAGTTGAATTTGATAAGGTAACCGGGGTAATTGACTATGGAAATGGTAAATGTACTGATCCCGTTACAATTACTGTTGGAGATAAAACAAGAGAAATTCAGTTATAAAACAAACTGCTTAACTGTTGCTGATAAATTTCTACTGTATGTATGTTTCAGCCCCGGGCTTCTACTGGAAATATGTTAGAATTTTATCAGCAACAGTTATTATAAAATAGCAGCTACTTCAAATTTTTGCTTCCTGCAATACTCCAGTACCCGTGGCAGCGCATATTCCAGCCGGTCCCAGGCTTTGGCGCTGTCGTGA
>JBCNPS010000261.1:0-9811 GCA_039593235.1 Chitinophaga sp.
GTGATGGATGCACAGGTGCCCCAAACAGCAAAGGTGGACCGGAAAAAAGCGACCACTACAGTTGTTTATGACGGAGATCCGAAGTTTGCCGCCGTGTCTGAAACAGGGCTGGAATATGCTGTAAACACCGCTTCCACGGTATTGAAAGAAGGCAATGTTTATTATGTGGTGGATAAAGGCGTTTGGTTCACCGGCAATACCCCGCACGGTCCCTGGACTGCCGCCACCAGCAGGCCCGGCGATGTTGATAAAATACCCCCGGGTTCACCCGTGTATAACGTGAAGTATGTATACATATATGAGGTAACCCCCGATGTGATTTATATGGGCTATACACCGGGTTATACCGGTTGCTACGTAATGGGCCCCACCGTGGTATATGGCACCGGTTATACTTACGCTCCATGGTATGGCAGCATGTACTATCCCCGCCCGGTAACCTGGGGATTTGGGATGTCGTATAACCCGTGGACGGGTTGGAGCATCGGCTTCGGCGTAAGCGTGGGGTTCTTTCATTTCGGCATCGGCTACAACTTCGGCGGAGGCTGGTGGGGACCTCCCGTTTACCGCCCGCCCTTCTGTTATCCTTACCCGCATGTTTACGGCCGCGGCCCCGTGGTGGTGAACAATATCCACGTCAACAATTTTTATAACCACACCAATAATATTTATAACCACCGCACAGATGTGATAACAAGAGACCGGAATCTTTCAGGCGTTACGCAGGGCCGTATTTCACGCGCTACCCAGGGAAATTTATCAGGTGCAACACAAGGCGCTGTTTCCCGCGCAAGGAACAATAATTTATCCGGCATGTCTCAACGCAACATTTCCCGCAATACCTCGGGGAATCTTTCCGGCGCCACTCGTTATCCTAATGTTCAGGCCGACCATAATGGAAATATATTCCAGCGGAACAGTACCGGTAACTGGCAGCAGCGGGAAGGCAATCAATGGCGTCCTGCATCGGGAGGAGGCAGCCGGCAGCAAATGGAACAACAGTTTCAGCAAAGACAACGCGGCTGGCAACGTAACGAAAATTTCCGGCAATCATTCCAACGCCCGCAGGGCAATTTCCGCTCCGGCGGATTTCAAAGAAGACATTAACTCTAAAACGTAGTATATGAAAACGCTGATTTATTGTTTACTGATGATGACCATCACGTATAGTGTTACTGCCCAAACTACTACTGTAGTAAATACCATAGCCGAAGAAGAAGACCTGGTAACAACCATCTTCGGCAAAGATAAGCTTACCCTGCTGGCAGATAACCTGAAGATCTCCCCATTGGAAGAAAGGGCTTTTGAGGAAGCCTTCCTCGAATATGAAACGGAAAAAAGTCCATGGCTTACAGAGCGACTCGCCCTGCTGAAAATGTATAACGAAGAATTTACCTCGCTGGATAATGCTAAGATGAATAGTCTTACGAAACAGATCATTAGCAACGATCTTGAATTTGGCCGGCTGCAAATGCGTTACTTCCGGAAAATGAACAAAGTACTGGGCGCTACACGCGCAGCAAAATTTTTTCAGCTGGATAATTATATAGAACAATCCACCCGTGTGTACATACAGAAGCAATTGCCCTTTATTAAAGAGCTGGAATCAGATAAACGAGGCGCAGTGCATATAAAAACACTTACCCGTAGTTAGAAACCAATTGTATAATCACTGTCAATGGCGCACTACCTGTTAAAATAAAACAGTATGCATATAGCATCTCCCTTAACAAAAATTAAATGGTGGATAGCCTTATGGCTGATCGCGGGGATATCCCTGCCCGCAATTGCGCAGGACACGTTGTTAAAAGCAACGAAACCGCATAAAAAAAAGATCAGCTTACACGATTCATTGGACCATGCTATAGATTTCAGCGACTTTATGATCGATGCAAACGGGTTTATACCGGTACCCATCCTTATCACGGAGCCTGCGGTGGGCATTGGTGGCGCCATTGCCCCTATACTCCTGCAGAAAAGACATCAGCCGGCCAGTTACCGGAAACATAAAAATATGGCTGCCATACCACCGGATGTTACCGGTGGCTTTGGTTTCTATACGGCTAACAAAAGCTGGGGTGGCGGCGCCGGGAGAAGCGGCACCATCATCCCATGGGGCGTACGTTATAAAGTATTTGCCGCTTATCTTAATATGAACATTGACTTCTACAAAACGCTGCCTGTAAAAGGAGAAACGGAGTTTGGCGTGAACCTTAAAACGATCCCTGTTTTTTTACAGGTGCAGAAACAACTTGGCTTTTCCAACTGGCATGCAGGTGTGCGCTATATCTTTACAAAAACTACTGCCAGGTTGGAAAAGTCTGTGCTGCCTGATTCGCTGTTCAAACCAAAGGAAATGGATAACATCAGCAGCATTGCAGGCGTATTGGTGGAATATGATAAAAGGGATAATGAGTTCACACCAGGCAAAGGAACCAAACTACACGTGGGCGCTAATTTCTCCAATCACATTTTTGGAAGTGATTTCGATTATACGAATATAGAAGCGTACGTATACCATTATATTCCCATTGACCACAAAAAGAAATGGGTATGCGGGCTGCGTGCAGATATGCAGCAGGTGCTGGGCGATATCCCTTTCTACTATAAACCATCCATCGATCTGAGAGGCATTCCTAAAGGACGTTACCAGGGAGATGTAAATATGCTGGTGGAAACAGAGCAGCGATGGAACATTGTGCGGCGCTGGAGTGCAGTGTTCTTTACCGGTGTGGGCAAGGCATTCGATGACTATTCCGACTTCGGTTCCGCTTCCTGGGATTATAGCTACGGCACCGGGTTCAGGTACCTCCTTGCCCGGAAATTCGGTTTATATATGGGTGCAGATATTGCCAGGGGGCCTGAGCAATGGGGTTTCTATATCCAATTCGGTAGCGCCTGGTTGAAATAACCGCTTAAATCTTTTTATGTCTTGTCTTAAAAAATACAGCTTCGTAGTATTCCTGTTACTGATAGGGTGCCAGTCACTCAAAGGTCAGGCGCTCATTGCATTATTGTTTGGTAAAAAAATTACCAACGACCGGCTGAAGGTGGGTATTATATTGGGCGCTTCTTCCAGCTGGCTGGAAAACGCCACCGGCCAGCGCCCCCGCGTGGGCTTTGCCATTGGCGCCTATACCAGTTATGATTTTAATGATAAATGGCAGGGCGTATTGGACATCATCATGAAATCACCCAAAGGTGCAAAGGATATCCGTTATGAAAATACGTTCATCACTCCGGATGATCCGCAACTGGTTGGAACGGAGATTGACAGGAATATTACTTATCTCACCGTGGCGCCACTTATACGCTACAAATTCAGCCCTTCTTTCGGGATAGCTGTTGGCCCGCATCTTGGCGCAAGGGTAACAGCAAGGGACACCTACCAGAAAAGCATGGACCAGGGAGAGTTATCATACCGCTATAACAGTAAAGACTATACGCATCTTGCGGATGCAGGCGCCACCTTCGACATTCAATATGCGTTAATGAAAGGAAAAGGACTACGGCTGAACGCGCAGTTTAACCTGGGCCTTGTGAATATTTATAAAAACACCAACATGGCTGCATATAACCGGCAGGTATTGCTCACAGTGGGAATACCAATTGGCGGCGGTGCAAAAAAAAAGTAAACAAAAAAAAAGATCTGTTGTTTATAACACAAAGATCCCTCTCTTAAGTATAAACCCAATAGCATCATCCGGCTTTTATTCCATGTGATGGAATTTCCATGCAATGGACATTTTGTGTACCTAATTAATGGTTTATATGAAACGTTTCCCAATCTTAAACCGGCTGCTTGTTTTCGTAAGCCTGTTATCCCTGGTGCTTTCCGGGCAGGAAGCATCCGCACAGAAGAAACCGAATATCCTTGTCATTTTTGGCGATGATATCGGGCTATGGAACCTGAGCTGCTGGAACCGTGGTATGATGGGCTTTAAAACACCCAACATTGACCGGATTGCCGCGGAAGGCGCTATGTTCACCGACTATTATGGTCAGCAAAGCTGTACTGCCGGAAGAGCGGCTTTCATAACAGGACAATGCCCTTTCCGCACCGGGCTTACCAAAGTAGGCTTGCCCGGCGCTGATGTTGGCCTGCAAAAAGAAGATCCTACCATTGCTGAATTTCTGAAACCCCTGGGGTATGCCACCGGGCAGTTTGGCAAAAATCACCTGGGTGATAAAGATAAATTTTTGCCCACTGCACATGGGTTTGATGAGTTTTTTGGAAATCTCTATCATTTAAATGCAGAGGAAGAACCAGAACATGAAGACTATCCCAAAGATCCCGCTTTTAAAAAGAGATATGGCCCCCGTGGTGTGCTTAGATCTACCGCAGACGGAAAAATAGAAGATACTGGTCCGCTAACTATAAAAAGAATGGAAACAGTTGACCAGGAATTTTATACCGCAGCCGTCGACTTTATGAAAAGACAAAAAGATGCCAACAAGCCATTCTTTGTTTGGTTTAATTCTACCCGTATGCATATCAACACTCACCTGAAGCCGTCTTCCAAAGGCAAAACAGGTTTGGGTTTACAGGCAGATGGTATGGTAGAACACGATGATATGGTAGGCGATCTGCTTAAATTCCTGGATGATAACGGTCTTACTGAAAATACCATTGTTATTTATTCTACAGACAATGGCGCCATGAAATGCGAATGGCCCGACGGTGGTGTTTCACCGTTTAAAGGAGAAAAGGACATGAACTGGGAAGGCGCCTTCCGTGTGCCCTGTGTTGTTCGCTGGCCTGGTCATATCAAACCCGGTACAGTGTTCAATGATATTTTTTCTGCAGAAGATTGGCTGCCCACGCTTGTTGCTGCCGCAGGGGGAGAATCCGATCTGCCGGCAAAGGTGACAAATGGATTCCAGGCAGGGTCCAAACATTTTAGAGTGCATCTCGACGGGTATAACATGTTGCCCTATCTCACCGGACAGGTGAAGGAGGGACCACGTAAACAATTCTTTTACTTCAGTGATGATGGGGACCTGATGGCCTTCCGACAGGGTAAATGGAAATTCAATTATATGATACAAAACTCAAAAGGAATTGCTGTTTGGCGGGACCCCATGACGCTGCTGCGCGCGCCGTTGCTGGAAGATCTCCGCGCGGATCCGTTTGAGTATGCGCACGATCATGCTACCGCCTATTACGAGAAATGGTTTATGGACCGTGCATTCCTGGTGCTACCTTCGGCAGAGGCTGTAGGCGCTTACCTGGCTACTTACAAACAGTTTCCGCCACGGCAGAAACCCGCCAGTTTCAATGTGGATGAATTTACCAATGCATTAAAAAATGCAGTTAAATAATTGTGTTGTTCGTTAATGCCGAAGAGGTTGTTCTCAGAAAACGGGAGCAACCTCTTTAATCACTTTGTATCATGACTACATTAGAACAGGTAAAAGAACTCAGAAAGCGTATAGGCGACGACGTTATTGGTCAGCAGGACGTGATAGATAAGATACTCATTGGCCTGCTTACTGATGGTAATGTATTGCTGGAAGGGCTGCCCGGCCTTGCGAAAACCCGTGCCGTAAAAAGCCTGGCAAAACATCTTGATAGTAAACTGAGTCGTATCCAGTTTACCCCCGACCTGCTGCCGGCGGATGTTACCGGTACTGAGATCTATCAACCCGAAGCCGCAGAGAAGTTTATTTTCCAGCCCGGACCCATTTTCAGTAACCTGGTACTGGCGGATGAAATAAACCGGGCCCCCGCCAAGGTGCAATCCGCGCTGCTGGAAGCCATGGAGGAACGCCAGGTATCCATTGCTGGTAAAACGCATAAAATGGAGCCGCTGTTCATGGTGCTGGCTACCCAGAATCCAATAGAACAGGAAGGTACTTACCCGCTGCCTGAAGCACAACTGGATCGCTTCGTGGTCAAAATTAATATTACTTACCCCGACCAGGAAAGTGAGATCAGTATCGTGAAACTGGTGCGGGAAGAGTCGAAAGGTAAAGAAGATACTACACCCGCCATTCCTCAAACGGTGATATTCGATGCGCGTAAAGAGATCAATGAAGTGAAAGTATCCGATGCCGCCGCCAATTACATGGCCGACCTGGTAAATGCCACCCGTTACCCGGAAAAAATAGATGACAACCTCGCAAAGTGGCTGAACTATGGCGCCAGTCCCAGGGCCAGCATAGGGCTCGACAGATGCGCCCGTGCAGTAGCCTGGCTTAATGGCCGCGACTATGTGACGCCCGATGATATCCGGTTTATTGTACACGATGTACTCCGGCATCGCATTATTCTCAGTTATGAGGCTAACGTAGCACGCATGGGCGCCGATAAAGTGATTGATGAACTGTTAAAAAAAATAGCTGTTCCATAATGGAAGCAAATAATAAACATACCAGCGGCGTATATCCACCTGGGGTAACTATTACCCTCGAAGAATTAATGCGCTTTGAATATTATGTACAGGATATTCCATTGCTGCCACAGCACCCTGTATATACTATCCTTGCCGGGCGTCATGCTTCCAAGCTAAGGGGCAGGGGACTGGATTTTGAAGAAGTACGTATATACGTTCCCGGTGATGATATACGAAATATTGACTGGCGTGTAACTGCCCGTACCGGTGTTACACATTCAAAGGTATTCAATGAAGAAAAAGAACGCCCGGGTTTTATTATAACAGATCAAACAAGCACGCTTTTCTTCGGATCAGGGGAACGGGTGAAATCAGTAGTAGCCGCACAGGTAGCCGCACTCAGCGCATTTTATACGGTTCGCCGCGGTGATAGGATAGGAGGTATTGTTTTTAATGAAAGCAACAACGAATACATTCCATCTGCCAGGAGTAAATCACATGTACAGTATTTATTGACCAGTATTGCCGGTATGAATGCACAACTACCCGAGCGCAAGACGATAAGGCCGCATACACCGGTACTGAATGAAATATTGCACAGAACGGGCGCATTGCTTACACACGATTATGTAGTGACGGTGATCAGTGACTTCTCCGGGATAGATGAAGATACCGTACGGCACCTGGAGCATATTGCTGCTCATAACGATGTAATGCTGGTGCATCTTACAGATCCGTTGGATGCAACGCTGCCGCATGGCCGGCTGGTGCTCAGCGATGGCAGTGAACAATTGCTCTGGAATAATGAAACCCGGAATAACGGTGATCATTATACGGAAAGTTACGAGGCCATGAAAAATACACTGGTCCAACGTTTCAGGAATTATCGTATACCCGTAATATTTATAGATACCAGTTTACCGGTTACGAGCCAGGTAATGCATTTTTTCGGGAAAACAAATAAATGAATCACTATGCAGCAACCAGTACAACAATTCGGAGACCTTATTGAGCCGGCCCCGGTGCCGTTCAGCTTTCATGCACCCGGATGGTATGTTGTAGAGGCGCTGCTGCTGATGCTGCTGTTGCTTGGAGCATATTGGTTGATCCGGTACCGCCGGCGTAACCGGTACCGCCGTGAAGCCCTGCAATGGCTGGGCAGCCGGATGATTGCCCTGCATGCGCAGCAGGCATATATGCAGCAATTGTATGAAGCTGATATGCTGATGAAACGCATTGCCATGAAAATATATGGCCGTGAGCAGGTGGCCGCCTTACAGGGAAATGAATGGATCTCTTTCCTGAACCGGCAGTATCGTCGTGGCGGATTATTTTCGGAAGCCGATAGTTACCTGCTCACAGATATGCTTTATAAAAGTCCCGGTACGGCAAACGTAGCAGACACGGACCATTTTATTTCGAAAACCAGTAACTGGATACGCTATCATAAACATGCATCTCGAAATCGCATATAAATGGATATGGCTGCTCCTGCCTTTACCACTCCTGGTATTTGCCATACTGCCGCCATTGCGCAGAAGGCGGACTGCCCTGGTAGCGCCATTCATTCAACGGGCTGCCGCTATTTCGGGTACAAAGCCCGGGCCGGCTGCCTGGATCACGCGTAAAAGTATCTGGGCTTACATGGTCCTGGCGCTATGCTGGATTTGCCTGTTAGCTGCGGCTTCCTCTCCCCGTTATGTAAGCAAACCGGGTAAGCGTCCTAAAACAGTGCGCAGTTTTTTGATCGCTGCAGATATTTCCGTGAGCATGGCGCAAAATGATTGGGTGGTACATAACAGGCACATGAGCCGCTGGGAGGCGGTGAAATCCCTCATGAAAGAATTTATTGCACAACGCAAAAGCGACCAGATGGCGCTGGTGGTATTTGGCAGCAACGCCTATATCCAGGCGCCGCTAACCACCGATCTGCCCATGATCAACTGGTTGCTGGATCAAACAGAAGTAGGCATGGCAGGGCAAATGACCAATATTGGCGATGCTATTGCTTACAGTGTAAAAATACTGAAGCAGGATACGCTGAAGCAGAAAGTGATGCTGCTTATTACAGACGGTGTAGACACCGGTACCGACCTGCTGCCGCTGGATGCAGCCAGTGCTGCCGGCAGGGATTCCATCACTATCTATACGCTGGGAATAGGGCAGGCATCCGGCAGTGGCGGATATGACCTGGATGAACATACCTTGAAAGCCATTGCGGCTGCTACAGGTGGCCGGTACTTCAATGCACTGGATGAAAAAGGACTGAGTGGTGTATATAAAGCATTGGATAAGCTCACGCCAGTGGAATATGAAGAAGAAAGCAATAAGCCCATTACCCTTTTATATTACTATCCATTGTTGGCCGCAGTTGCATTGGCGCTGGTATTCCAGTTTATTACAGGTACATATTCCCTCACCCGGAAATGGTTGCCACATGCGTGAAATCATGACCCATATCAACTGGCAGCAATTCCATTTCCTGCGTCCGCAGGCATTATTTCTTTTTGCGCCATTACTGTTGGTGGTGGTGATCCTTATTATTGGCAATCATGAACCACAGAAATGGAAACAGCTTATTTCATCCGTATTGCGTCCTTATCTTTTTGTGCAGGGGAGCCGCAGCGCGATGTGGTTACCACTTGCTTTTTTTGTGTTGATGTTAAGCCTTGCTATTCTTGGCATTGCAGGACCCACCTGGCGCCGCACCGTAGTTCCCGGCCAGAAGGTACAGGCGGTAGTACTGGTAGTCATGGATCTTTCTGCTTCCATGGATGCCACGGATATTCCTCCCAGCAGGATAGAAAGAGCAAAGCTCAAACTCAGCGATTTCCTGGGAGCGCATCCGGGCGCCAAAGCCGGTATGATAGCATACGCCGGCACTCCGCACCTGGTAATGCCTTTTACATCAGATTACAGCCTGGTTAAACTGCAGGCCGGTGCACTCCGTACCAATGAAATGCCCCTGCCGGGCAACAATACCGCACTGCTCATAAAGTATATCGATACGCTGATGAATCCTGTACTGGCGCCCAGTAACATATTACTTTTTACAGATGAAATTACGGCCGCCGATGCGGCATTGTTTACCAATTATATTAACAGCTCCGTTCATCACCTGGAAATATTGCTGATGTCGTCGCCTGCCGGCGCAAATGTGCCAGGCTTCCCGCAGGTAACTTCCCGCCAGGATGAAAGCGTGCTCCAATCATTTGCTGCTGCACCCCGCATCCGCGTGAACCGCCTTACGCTGGACACTACGGATGTTGGCGGCATTGCGGAGCGTATCCGTAAACATCTCATCTTTGAAAAAGATACACGTACTGATGAAAAAGCCTGGGACGATATGGGCTACCTCGTGATAGCCCCGGTGGCATTACTGTTACTACTGTGGTTCAGGAAGGGCTGGGCTATCCAGTGGTGCCTGCTGTCCCTGGTCCTGCTGCCCGCTGCCTGCAGTGTGAACAGCCGCGAAG
>JBCNPS010000262.1:0-9799 GCA_039593235.1 Chitinophaga sp.
TGCTTAAAACAACCGGGATTTTTAAGTATTAATCGTATTAAAATTTCAATAAAACATCCGCTTATATCTCCCCGAATCCTTTAAAATCCAAAGTAATCAAATCAGCGTAATCAGCGAAATCAGTTTAATCCTGAGTCAGACAACATCCGCTTATATCTCCCCGAATCCTTTAAAATCCAAAGTAATCAAATCAGCGTAATCAGTGAAATCAGTTTAATCCTGAGTCAGATAACATCCGCTTAAATCTCCCCGAATCCTTTAAAATCCAAAAAGTCAAATCCAGCTAATCAGCAAAATCAGCGTAATCCTGAGTCAGACAAAATCCGCTGCATTATTGCTGAAAGGCATTCCAGCCCTGCGCCACCAGTTTGAACTTATTACCTCCTTTGGTGAGGATGTGCGCCCCTTCAGTAATATCGGTCATGTAGCCGATGGCGCTGATCTGTTCATTGAGTACAATTTTGTCGTAATCGGCCTGTTTCATGGTGAACAGCAGTTCGTAGTCTTCCCCGCCGCTCAGTGCGCAGGCAGTGGGATCCAGGCCAAATTTCATGGCAATTTCCCTGCTTTCCTGGGCAATGGGGATCTTTTCTTCATACAGCACCACGCCCAGGTTACTTTGCTTGGCGATATGCAGTATTTCGGAGCTGAGACCATCGCTTACGTCCATCATGGCTGTAGGCTTAATGTCTTCCTGTTGGAGGAACTCAATAATATCCTTACGGGCTTCAGGTTTCAACTGCCGGCCAATGATATAGGTCTGGTTTTCCAGGTCGGGCTTTACGTCCGGGCTTTCCAGGTAGATCTTCTTTTCCCTTTCCAGGAGGGTAAGCCCCAGGTAGGCCGCGCCCAGGTCGCCGGTAACGCAGAGCAGGTCGCCCTTTTCGGCGGTAGACCGTTTTACGAACTGGTCGGGCGTTACTTCGCCTATGGCGGTAACACTGATGATGAATCCTTTCTGTGAATTGCTGGTATCGCCGCCGATCAGGTCTACCCCATATTTTTCACAGGCGGCGTACACGCCTTCATAAAATTCGTTCAGCGCTTCCAGGGAGAAGCGGTTGGAGAAGGCAATGCTCACTGTGATCTGCGTGGGCGTGGCATTCATGGCGTAGATATCCGACAGGTTCACTACCACCGATTTATAACCCAGGTGCTTCAGCGGGGTATACATCAGGTCGAAGTGGATGCCTTCTACCAGCATATCCGTGCTGACCACGGTTTGTTTGCCGAAGTGATCAATCACGGCGGCATCATCGCCCACACCCAATACAGTGCTGGCGTTTTGTATTTCTATATTCCTGGTGAGATAGTCGATTAAGCCAAACTCTCCCAGGTCCTGTATTTCTGTTCTTTCCTGTTCCATCTTCCCAATACTTATTTACCGTTAACAAGATCTAGTAATGCACTATGGATATGGCCGTTGGTAGCCAGTATCTTCTTCTGGTAGGGGGAGAAACGGTTGCCTGAAAAGTCGGTTACTTTTCCTCCCGCTTCTTCTACAATGAGGTAGCCAGCAGCAGAATCCCATGCCTGGAGATGGTGTTCATAAAAACCATCGAAGCGGCCGCAGGCCACCCAGCAAAGATCTATGGCCGCTGAACCCAGGCGGCGAAGGGGAATACCTTCTTTAATAATACGCTCAAACACCACTAAAGGATTGTTGGGCATATCCTGCCATTGATAGGGAAAGCCCGTTACCAGGCAGGATTTTGATACCTCTGCTTTGGTAGAAACATGGATCGGCTTGCCGTTCAGGGTAGCTCCCTGTCCTTTTTCTGCTAAAAACAACTCATTCATGAAAGGGTTATAAACTGCTCCCAGCACCATTTCCCCATCTTTTTCCACGCCTATGGATACACAACAAATAGGAATGCCATTGGCGTAGTTAACTGTACCATCTATGGGATCAATGATCCATTTCACGGAAGAATCTGTCTTTATTTCACCTACTTCCTCACTCAGGATAAAATGATCTGGATAAGTTTCCCTGATAATGTTGATGATAGCGGTTTCAGATTTTTTATCCACTTCTGTTACCAGGTCGTTGACGGTGCTTTTACTGCTCACCTCGAAAGGACCGTTGAAATATTGTTGCAGTATTTTTCCGCTGGCTTCAGTAGCTTTGAGTAAAGTTGTTTTTAACATGCCGCAAAGGTAATACGAATTACGAATTATGAATTGCGAATTATAACCTACATATTTTGGGTATTTTATATGTATAGATGACTTAATGTTACCACATAATCTGTAATTCCGAATTATCAGTCAACTTATATTCAAGATTCCACTTATTTTTGTAGTTCAATTAAAGAGAGGGAAAGTTAATGGCCATCATAGGTAATCTTATTTCCAGGTCACTACGCATCAGGAAGAAGTTCACATTTAAATTAGGAACACCTCGCCAATACCAGCTGCAGGTGCTGCATCGTTTGCTGGAGAAGGCCAAGGATACAGAGTTTGGTCGCCACTACCAATTTCAGGAAGTATTGGACAGCGCTAATTTTATAGGGCATTACCGCGATAAAGTACCCGTGCATAACTATACCAAAATGCATGCAGAATGGTGGTACCGCTGCCTGGAAGGCGAAGCAAACGTAAGCTGGCCGGAAAAGATCAAGTATTTTGCACTGAGTTCCGGTACTTCAGAATCAGCCAGCAAGCACATACCCGTTACCAAGGCCATGCTGAGAACAGTTAAGAAAGTAGGTGTGAAGCAGCTGTATTCAATGGCCAATTTTAATATCCCGCCACGCTCCTTTGAAAAAGGCATCCTCATGCTGGGCGGTACTACTTCATTATTTGAGAAAGGCGATTACTACGAAGGTGATATGAGCGGCATCCAAGCCAAAAATATCCCTAAATGGTTCCGCCGTTTTTATAAGCCGGGTGGCAAAATTTCCCGCAAACCGAACTGGGAACAGCGTATCAAGCTAATTGTACGCAAGGCGAAAGACTGGGACGTAGGTACCGTTTGTGGTGTGCCTGCCTGGGTACAGATCGTACTGGAAGAGATCATCAAATACCACGGGGTTAAAAATATCCATGAAATATGGCCTAACCTGGCAGTATATATTCATGGGGGCGTATCTTTTGAGCCTTACCGCGACAGCTTCCAGAAGCTGCTCGGAAAGCCTATTGCGTTCATTGAAACCTATATGGCTTCGGAAGGATCTTTTGGCTTCCAGGCACGGCCTGGTACCAGGGGCATTAAGCTGGTGCTGAATGCCGGGATCTTCTATGAGTTCATTCCTTTTAATGAAGAGAACTTCGACGCGGAAGGAGAAGTAAGGCCAAATCCGAAATCTTACATGATCCATGAAGTGGTGGAGGATGTGGAATACGCCGTGATGCTGTCTACCTGCGCAGGGGCCTGGCGTTACCTGATCGGCGACGTGGTGAAATTTACTTCCGTAAAGGAACATGAAATTGTGATTGTTGGCCGTACCAAGCAGTTCCTCAGTCTTTGCGGGGAGCACATGAGTATTGACAACATGAACAAAGCCATCGATAACGTTCAGAAGAAGATGGGAATTACCGTCCGTGAGTTTACCGTAGCCGGCTTCCCTTATCAGAACCTGTTTGCGCACCGCTGGTATGTAGGTACGGATACACCGGGTGTGGATGCGGAAAAAGTACGCGAAATCATTGATCAAACCCTTGCAGAGGTAAACGATGATTATGCCGTGGAACGTTCTGCAGCCCTGAAGGAAGTATTTGTGGAGATATTACCGAACGATGCGTTTATAGATTACCTCCGTTGCAAAGGCAAGGAAGGCGCCATGAATAAGTTTCCCCGTGTAATGAAAGGTGAAAAACTGAAAGACTGGGAGAAATTTCTTGCCGGAAAAACCGTTAAGAGTTAAGTTGCACCTGTGACACGGAAATTATACGCATGATAGCATCAATTGTAGCGGGACTGGGGCTTGGATTATTTCTTTCTTTATCGGTAGGCCCGGTAATATTCGCGATTATTAAATACAGCATCAATAACGGCTTTAAGGCAGGGATCAGTTTCGCACTGGGCGTGTCTTTCAGCGATATCATGTTTGTGTTGACAGGTAACCTGGCCACTTCTTTTATCAGCGGCCTGGAAGAATACAAAAGATCTATTGGCATTGTGGGCGGATTTTTACTGATAGGGATGGGTGTTTACGGGCTGTTGTTTAAAAAAGTAAAGATCAGTACGGGAGATGAAAAACCGGAAATGTTCCGCACACACGACTATCTTAAGATCTGGCTTGCCGGTTTTTTGATGAATACACTGAATCCGGGTGTGATCATTTTCTGGCTGGGGGTTTGCGTAGCCAACAGCGCTACCACGGCCGGTCACCGGATCATTATGTACGCGGTTTGCTTAAGCCTGGTGTTATCGGCAGATATCCTGAAAGTGTTTGTATCTGATAAGATCCGTCATAAATTAACGCTTACCAATGTAGAATGGCTGAACCGTATTGCGGGTGCAAGTATGATCATTTTCGGGGTGGTGTTGCTGTATAAAGTATTATTCGATGTTGGGGCAATGGGTCACTAAAATATTTGTAGAAGAAAAGGGCTGGCCAAAAAGTAAAATGAAGGCTTTGGGAATTGCATAAACGATAATAAGCCTCCATCAGGAGGTATCCAAATAAACAAGGGCTGACCAATACTTTTGGTCAGCCCCTTTTTTTATTGGAGGTGTTTATTATCCTTTGATGGTCCAGGTTTCGTTACCTGCCAGTAATTTATCCAGGTCGCCGGGGCCTTTTTTAGCCAGGGCTTCTGTCAACTGGTAGCCCATGATATCTTCATAGGTAGGGCGGAAAGCCTCGTAGAAGATACCGAACGGACGGGGTAAATGTCCTTCAATACGCACATCGTCAAACATACGGGTGAGCAGTTGCGCTTTGTAGAAATCATTTTCATCATGGATCCACAGGTCGCTTTCCGAGTACTCGCTGCCCAGTTCCACTACCACAGGCTTTAAGCCATCGAGGCGGATGCCTTTGTTTTTGGCGGCGCCAAATACCAGCGGCTTGCCCTGTTCCACAAAAATGGTTTCATCGGCTTTGCTGCTCTTTTCTGTGAAGGCTTCAAAAGCGCCGTCATTGAAGATGTTACAGTTCTGGTATATTTCCAGGAAGGAAGCGCCTTTATGTGCATGGCTGCGCTTCAGCATTTCCTGCAGGTGCTTGGGATCACGGTCCATACTACGGGCAATGAAAGTGGCATCCGCACCCAGGGCCAGGGCCATTGGGTTAAAAGGATGGTCGATACTGCCCATTGGAGTGGATTTGGTCACCTTATTTTCTTCTGAAGTAGGAGAGTACTGTCCTTTCGTTAAACCGTAGATCTGGTTGTTGAACAACATGATGTTCACATCAAAGTTACGGCGCAGCAGGTGAATGGTATGGTTACCGCCAATGGATAAGCCATCCCCGTCGCCTGTTACGATCCACACGCTCAGCTCAGGGCGCGCTGCTTTCAAACCGGAAGCAATGGCCGTGGCGCGGCCGTGAATAGAGTGCATCCCGTAAGTGTTCATATAGTAAGGGAAGCGCGAAGAACAACCGATACCGGAAACGATCACAATATTTTCGCGGGGCACTCCCAGCGAAGGCATAATAGTTTGTACCTGCTTAAGTATAGAGTAGTCGCCGCAGCCAGGGCACCAACGTACTTCCTGGTCAGTTACAAAGTCCTTTGATGTAAGTGGCGCCTGCGGGGCTATAGTTGCTGTTGACATTAGTATGAGTTAAAATAAAAATATTATAGAGTCCGTAAAGTTACGATAGATAGCTGTAATTATCAGCTCACTGTGCCTGTAATTCTTCCCAGAATTGTGCCGCCCGGCGGGTATGCGGAATCACAATAGTACCGCCTACAATGTTGGCCACCGCGAATATTTCATACATTTCATCCGTGGTAACACCCTGTTCATACGATTTTTGAAGATGATATTTGATACAATCGTCGCAACGCAACACCATAGAAGCTACCAATCCCAGCATTTCCTTGGTTTTGGTGCTCAGCGCCCCTTCTGCATAAGTATTGGTATCCAGGTTGAAAAGCCTGTTAATCACTTTATTCTGTTTGCCCAGTATTACCTCGTTCATCCTGGCACGGTAGTCGTTAAACTCCTGGATCGCATTGGCCATATAACTGATGTTTATGATGTTAGTTTATCGTTTCACCCAATAAAGCTATGAAAGGATTTACAAATATAGATTAATCTACTGGTTAAGTAGACTGTTTGCCCTATAACCTATATTTATGGATCATAACTAAAAGTTATTGCTCTTAAACCAGCTTTCAAATTAGTCTATTGATATAATAGACTTTTGTATATTGGGCAGATAAACCCTCTTTTTCAACAAGATCTGCAATCTGAATGAACACAACAACCAACTTCTCCCTGCTGCTGGCACTGGCATTGTGCACAGGCAGTACACTACAGGCGCAGGAAAAAAAGCTCACCGGGTACGATGCCAATGCTACCTCCCGGCAGCTGGAACTGGAAAGCCGCTTCGATAAACAGTTAAGCAGCAGCCACATAGGCGAAACCATCAAAGCACTGTCTTCCCAACCTCATCACATTGGCTCAGCCAGAGGTAAAGCGGTGGCAGAAGACATCCTGCAACGTTTCAAAAGCTATGGATGGGATGCCGAAATAGTGACCTACCAGGTACTTTTCCCTACTCCAAAGGAACGCGTGGTAGAGTTGAAAGGCCCCACTACCTATAAAGCATTGCTAAAGGAACCTGCCCTGAAGGAAGACGCCACCTCCGGCCAGGAAGGCCAGCTGCCTACCTATAACGCCTGGAGCGCCGATGGCGATGTGGAAGGGGAACTGGTATACGTAAATTACGGCCTCCCGGAAGATTATGAATACCTGGACCGCGCCGGTATTAACGTAAAAGGTAAAATAGTAATTGCCAAATACGGCCGCTCCTGGCGCGGGAGCAAACCAAAAGTAGCGCAGGAACACGGCGCCGCCGGCTGCATTATCTACTCCGATCCGAAAGACGATGGCTACTACGCCGGCGACGTATACCCGGAAGGCGCCTTTAAAAATGAATATGGGGTGCAACGCGGCTCCGTGATGGATATCGTGATCTATCCCGGCGACCCGCTTACGCCTAACACAGGCGCCACCGCCAATGCGCAGCGGCTGGATCGCCTGCAGGCGCCCAACCTGCTGAAAATACCCGTGCTGCCCATCAGCTACCACGATGCCGCCCCGCTGCTCAAATCCCTGGAAGGGCCGGTAGCGCCAGACGATTGGAAAGGCGCCTTGCCATTTACCTATCATATTGGCGGAGGCAAAGCCAGGGTACATCTGAAACTGTCGTTCGACTGGCAAATACGTCCTTGCTATAATGTAGTCGCCAAACTGAAAGGCAGCGAACAACCCGATCAGTGGATTATCCGTGGCAATCACCACGATGCCTGGGTAAACGGCGCCGCTGATCCCATCAGCGGGTTGGCCGCTCTTCTGGAAGAAGCCAAAGCCATCGGCGCATTACATAAACAAGGGTACCAGCCAAAGCGTACACTGGTTTATTGCGCCTGGGATGGAGAAGAACCCGGCCTGCTCGGCTCCACGGAATGGGTGGAAGATCACGCCACAGAGCTGAAAGAAAAAGCGGTTGTATACATCAACTCCGATAACAATGGCCGCGGCTTCCTGAATGCCAGCGGCTCCCATGCACTGGAAACACTGGTGAACGAAGTGGCCCGCGATATTACAGACCCGCAAACCCAGGTAAGCCTCCTGGCCCGCCGGCAGGCGGCAGACGTGCTGAAAGCCGCTACGCCAAAACTGAAAAAGGAGAAACTGGCCAAACAAGGCATCGCCATCGGCGCCATGGGCTCGGGTTCCGACTATTCGTCGTTCCTCCAGCACCTGGGAGTGCCTTCCCTTGATGTTGGTTTTGGGGGAGAAGATGCAGGCGGCGAATATCACTCCATCTACGATTCTTACGACGATTACACCCGGTTCAAAGATCCCGGTTTTAATTATGGTGTAGCGCTTTCCCAAACTGCCGGTCACACCGTTTTGCGTTTAGCCAACACCGTTACCCTGCCCTTCGATTACCGCAAATTGTATGAAACAGTGAACGGGTATGTGAACGAGCTAACGGAGCTCACCGGCAGCCTGCGGGAATCAACCGCCATAGAGAACCAGTTGATCCGCGATGGTAAATACCAACTGGCCACAGATACCGCCAAACACCTGTTGCCACCGCTTCCCAAATCAGAAGTGCCTTACCTGGATTTTTCCCCCTTGCAGAATGCCCTCATTGGTTTGGACACCGTCACTGCTTCACTGGCCACCAGGAAAACCCTTCCCGCTGCTGCCAACAAAGCTCTTTACCAGGGCGAACAGCAGCTGCTCAATGATGCCGGCCTGCCTGCCCGCAACTGGTATAAGCATACCCTGTATGCTCCCGGCTTTTACACCGGTTACGGCGTTAAAACCATACCCGGTGTAAGGGAAGCCATTGAACAGCGCCGCTGGAAAGAAGCGCAGGAGCAGATCGGCGTAGTGGCGGCAGCTATCAACCGCCTCGCTGCCTATTTAGCGAACGTCCATTAACGCGCGCGCCGAAGGCGCGGGCGTCACCGCGGCCTGGCCGCCTCTTTGAGGTAGTCTTTCACGCCTTCCACGATGGCGGTTACCAGTTCACGCTGGAACGCAGGGTCCAATACTTTTTCCTCGTCGCCGGGGTTGCTGAGGAAAAGCGTTTCCACCAGTGCATCCGGGAACTCGGTAGGGTTGTTAAGAATAAAATTGAAGTCAGAATTATTCCCGAAATCATAAAGGCCGGTTTGCAGCAAGCGCTCATGAATAGCGGCATTGAGCGGTTCGCAGAAAGGATGTTTATAGTAAGTGGCCGTGCCATATACATCCACAGGGTTGCCGGAAGCATTGAGGTGAATGCTTAGCAGCAGGTCGGGATTAGTTCTGCGAAAGAAAGAAAGCCGGTCTTCATTGGCAACAAACTTCTCCGTTGTGCGCGACATGATCACGGTAGCTCCTTCTTTTTCAAGTAATGCTTTCAGTTGCAGGGAAAGCACCAGGGTCATGTTTTTTTCAACAGCCCCGGTGAGGCCAGTGGCGCCCGGGTTGCTGCCGCCATGGCCGGGATCCAGCCCTATTACCAGGTTTTTTAACGACAGGTTTTGCGGTACGCGTTTAACCTTTACCGTGATACGGTTATTATCGTAATACACCTGGTAGCCCCATGGGGCATGCTGCAGGGAAATCACCATGCGGCATACATCCGGCGATGGCTGCCCCCATGCTACCGATGTAATTTCTTTGGTGTTCTGGAGCGGGGTGTTAAGCCCTTTTTCCGCATAAGCGCCATGGATATCGATGATGATCTTTTTGGAAGAAACCAGTTGCGTGGAAGTATAAGGCAGCTTATCCGATAACGCTACAGATACATAATCATATTTTTCATCTCCCCATATTTTGGCGTCATCTGCAATGCTTACGGGAAGTTCTTCCTGTGGTATCTCGGTGTCTACCAGCGGTTCAGGAATAAAGGCCGTGGTGTGGGATGATAGCCTTACTTTGTAGTAGTCGCCCTGCCTGCCTACAATATGTAAAAGCACATCTTTATCGAGGTAGCCGATCTTGTCGGGCCCCAGCCGGTCGCCGTGTGGACTGGCAGTGAGATAGGTCATATTATCGATGGTACGCCCGGTGAAGGGTATTTCATTGTGCATCACGCTATAGCGGTAAGGGCTGCCCAGGATGGCTGTTTCCCCGCTTTGTTTGCGCAGCCTCACCAAAATTTTTCCATTCAGG
>JBCNPS010000263.1:0-9771 GCA_039593235.1 Chitinophaga sp.
GAACAGGTTGCTGTCGTCTTTCCGGACACTTCCCGACAATGAATATTTCTCCCGCAGGGTATAAGTAAAATTTGCAAAGGCAGATGTATAACGGTCGCGTTGCTGCTGGAACAATTGTACCAGCGGTACTTTCTGGTTACCGTTAGTGGTTTTATATACCTGGTTGTAATTCACTGCGCCGGCAGCCAGCAGCCGGTCGTCGTACCCATAGGCACGGTTGGTATAACCTGTTTCCAAGGTTTCCCTGAACTCTCCACCCAGTACAATATTCAGTGCCTGCCGGTGTTTGAGGTTGGGATCAAAGCGTACCAGTCCACGCAGGGTGTAGTTCTGTTGTTTGGTATCGTTACGTGTGAGCATGCCGCCGGGCGGTACTCCATATTCATGCGTGGTTACCGTGGTGTAGCTGTTCACCATATCGCGGGCGGCATAGCTTTGGGGGCTGGAATATTCCCGGTTACCATCGGAAGTTTTTTCCAGCATGTAACGCAGTTCCGCGCTGAGGTTAGGGGTTATTTTATATTGCAGGCCGGTGTTAAAGCGCCAGGCGAGCGACTGGTACGTATTGTCGCTGTTAGCCAGTTCATCGAGGTAGTTATAGCGCCATGGCAAAAAACCTTTCTGTTGCAGGGAGTCGAGGATATGACCGGGATAACGCTGTGCAAAATTCACGGACCGGCCGTTGTCGTCGACCAATTGATCGTAGGGCGACAAAGGGTTGGCGCCGCCTTGTATGGGGCCCAGTCCCAGGCCGTTATTTTTCATTTGCAGCGAGGTAACAAACATCTCCGCAGTAAGCCACAACTTCTGCGACAAACGTGTTTCGTTATTGAAGTTCACCACCATGCGCCGGCTGTAATCTCCTTTGCTGTTGGCATATTCATCAGTATAGGAAGCAGAGAGATAATTCCGTGTAAAGGCATTGCCCCCGGCTACAGACACATCGTACTGTTCGCTGAAGGGGGAACGTAGTATATATTGCTGGTATTGGTTGCGCACATCGCGGCCGCGTAGCTGGTTAACAGCTGCATCCAGCTGTTGTTGGGTGATAGCGCCATTTTTGAACTGCAGGTACAGGTCCGCGCCGGTAGTGAGTGGCGGTAATGACAATACCAGCGGCGATGACGGGAGTGGCAACATTCCTTTATCGACCAGCTCTTTTTCCAGGCCAAGATAATCCGCGGCACCGGCGCGCGGGAGGTAATCCAGGCGGGGGCGCCCGGTGAAGGTGAGCATAGCGGAGGCCTTTACCACCGGCGCCTGGTTAAACCCGGCCTTCTTTGTTTCGATAACAATAACGCCGTTGGCGGCCCTTACTCCCCAGATAGAGGCGGCGGCTGCATCTTTGAGCACCGTGATATAGGCGATATCGTTAGGATTGATATTTACCAGGTCCAGCTCAGTGGGAAACCCGTCCAGTACAATCAGCGGTTTCTTTTCAGACAGGATAGTAGATACCCCGCGTACGCTGAAATTATCGCGGTTCTTAAACAGGCTGCGGTCCGGCTGGCCCACATTCACCTGCAGCCCGCTCACGCTACCTTCCAGTTTTTCCACCAGCCCCGTGGCGGACCGGCGCTCCAGGTCTTTTGCCGTTACCAGGCCAAATGAACCGGTAGCTCTTTCCCTGGGGATATACTGGTAACCGGTAGATACCTCCACCTGTTTCAGCTGTATATTACCGGCGCCCATGACAATACTGAGCACCGATTCCCCGCGCAGTGGCGCCAGCACCGGCCTGTTACCGATAAAGGATACGGATAACGCCACTTCCTCCCTATCCACGCGGATGCGGAAGCGGCCCGTTTCATCAGTGATGGCGCCGGCTTTATTTTTTGCAGCGCTTACCGTGGCGCCGGCCACCGGTGCTCCCTGTTCATCCGTTACCCTGCCTTCTACATAGCGTTCATTTTCCGGTAACGTCATTTCACCTGAAGCGGTTATTCCCGGTGGCTTCACGGGTGTTGTATCCTTTTTCCGCACATCGCGGATAATGGTGTAGGTGTTGTCGCTTACATACAGGAAAATAAGTCCTTTAGGATACAATACCTCCTTTAATACTTCTTCCACTTTCCGGCTGCGCAGGTTACGCAGGTCCGCGGTAGTTTTTGCATGGTCGAGCAAATCATTTTCATAAACGAACTTTGTTCCGAGTTCACCGGTAATTTTTTTCAGCGCGTCCGCAACAGGTACGCCGGTTTGTTGTGCATCGGCTGGCAGCAAATAGCATAGTAGTGCGCATACCAGGACGGCAGTTTTAAAAAACTGAAGCATCCCCTTCATAATGGTTGATTAAACTGGTTGATAATAGTACTCTGAAGCATCAGGGTTTTGCCCTGAATAAAAGTGTATCCTGCTGTTGTATAATATCGATATTAAATATTTTTGATAAGACGAAAAACAGATCTTCCTTCCGTTGCATAGGAACAATGCCCTTTAGCTTCCTGTTGGCCAGGGTGCTGTCGTTCAGTATTACATGATAACCATAATCATCTTCCAGCAGTTCCACTATTTCCCTTAATGTGGTGCCATCCAGCACCAGCTGTTGCTGTTTCCAGGCGGTGGCGGCCACGGTATCGGCAGTATGTTTAACGGCTGCAGACTGTTGCCGGTTATACTCCCAGCCTTCGCCGGGGGAAAGTATAGCGGCAGGCGTGTTGTTCACATCAATGCGGATGCGGCCCCTTTGTAATACCACTACTGTTTTTCCCCGGCGGTCCTTTACATTAAAGGCGGTTCCCAATACGGTTACGCTCACCTCTTCTACAAACAGGCGAAAGGTATCGCCCCGGTGCTTTACATCAAAAAATCCTTCTCCCTCCAGGTGTACCTCCCTCCTGCCGCCCAGTTTCCAGTTGCGTGCGAACCACAATTTTGAATGGGCATTTAAGGTTACCTGCGAGTGATCCGGCAGGGTAATCCGGCGGCTTTCGGCATAGCCGGTTTCATATACTACGTTGCCGGTAAAATAACGGTAGGCACCGGTGGCTATCAGTAGCAGCAATACGGCCGCAGCAAGGCGCAGCCGGTAACGCCGCAGGAAAGGAAGGCGCCGTTCCTGCCGGATACCTGCTTCCACCTGTTCCCATATCATTTTCCTCGCCGCCTCGTTCTGTTGTATCACCGGGCGTTCCAGCAAATAGGTCATATCCCGTGCATCCTGCATCAGCGGCGCCTTTTCGGGCCATTTAGCCAGCACGTTGTTCCAGTAGGCAAGGGAAACCGGATCCGGTAATTTTATGTACCGGATAAAGTTTTCATCTGCCAGAAAATCTATGACCTGGTAAACGGAATAATCTTTTTCCAACTCATCCATAAGCTATGCATGCGTCTCTTTCCTATAAAGACACAAGGATAAACCGGAATTATCCCATTTTTTCCATCCGGGGAGAAAAAAATTTTCAGGACCGTTTTAAAATGTAAAGGATCAGGAGTAAAGTGAAGTCGCCGAATTGTTCGCGCAGGCGTTCCAGGGCGCGGTAAATGAGCTTATAGGCGCCGCCTGTATTCATGTGCATGATCTCTGCGATCTCGTCGTAGGAAAGATCTTCATAGTATTTGAGGAATACCGCTTCCCTTTGCCGGTTGGTTAAAGTACTGAGGAGCGCGTCTACTTTGGCGCTGAGTTCTTCCATCCGCTCTTTCTTCACCATGGGGTGTTCATAGGTAAGTTCAAACTGGAAGGGAATATGCTCCCCGCTCAGTTCTTCTTCATGCCGGGACGGATTGTATTCCAGCTTACGGAGCAGGATACGCCGGAAAGAAAGATACAGGTATTGTTTCACTACCGCCGGACGTGCAATACGCTCCCTGTTTTGCCATAGCTTCAGGAAAAGATCCTGCATGCTTTCTTCTATGCATACATTATCGGGCGTAAATTTAAATCCGTAATTCGTGAGCGGGGAATAATACTGTTCATATAATCCTTCCAGGGCTTTTACATCTCCTTCCTTATAGGAGTACCATAATTCATTATCATGCATGATGTTGGAATGATGGGATTAGTTCCATAGAAAGGAAGCAAAATACAGCAAAAAACGTTTACCGCAAAATGCGTAACCGTTGCCATAACGAAATTGACCGTTCTTCTTTTTTGCTTCTGCTGGTATTATAATTTTAGTTAAATTAGCTCCATACACTATGATAAAAGTACTGATGTAGATAAGATCCCCGGTAAGTTTTTGCTTTTTTTTCAAGGTCGGAGCCATTTATAATACTGCCGGGAAGCGATAGTGATATCAACCAGAATGTAAGTTTAAACCCTTATTGCCTCTTTATGCATTCAACCAAAAGATGTAGAAAGCTGGGTGCTTTTCCCTACTCCCCTACATTGCCCGGATTATATTCAAATAAATCGCTGTTAACTATGAAGCTACTGTCCCTTTTTCTGCTCGCGCTTTCCCTGCAGGCAAGTGCCAGGGATTCCCTGGAAAAATTTCCGCCCGGTGCGCTGCGGCAAACCTCAAAACCGGCAGGCACTATACATGGCATTGTGCGTAATGCCAAAGGCGAACCCCTGCCCGGCGCCTCGGTAAAAATAAAAGGCACAACAAGGGGTGCTATCACCAATGCGGCAGGTGCATTTGACCTCGACGTACCGGATGGCGCCACGCTGGTAATATCTGCCGTAGGCTATAAACCCCGGGAAGTAAAGGCCGCCGCTAACCTGGTGATTGCCCTTGAAGAAGAGGTAACAGAACTGGGAGGCGTGGTAGTTACCGGTTTCCAGAATATTGACCGTAAGAAATTTGCCGGCGCCGCCGTTACCCTTAAAGCGGACAACGTGAAAATAGACGGTGTGCAGGATGTGAGCCGTATGCTGGAAGGCCGCGCTGCCGGCGTAAGCGTTCAAAACGTTTCCGGTACATTCGGTTCCGCCCCCAAAGTCCGTATCCGCGGCGCTACCTCTATTTCCGGTGAAAACAAACCATTATGGGTAGTAGACGGCGTAGTACTGGAAGACATTGTGAACGTTTCCAACGAACAGCTTTCCAGCGGTAACATTAACACCCTCCTGGGTTCCGCAGTAGCGGGGCTGAACTCCAACGACATTGAAACCTTCGACATCCTGAAAGATGCCGCCGCCACCGCCCTTTATGGCGCCCGCGCCATGAACGGCGTAATTGTGATCACTACCAAAAAAGGTAAGGCAGGCAGGGCGCTTGTTTCCTACACCGGTAACTTCGGCGTACAACTGAAACCCTCCTACGAAAATTACGATATCATGAACTCGGCCGACCAGATGTCGGTGTACGCAGAACTGGAACGTAAAACACTGCTGGAATATGCAGAACAGATCAATGAACCCACTTCAGGTATTTACGGTAAACTGGGCCGCCTCCTCCAGTATCCCGACGGCAGCGATAAGTTTGCAGTACTCAATACCGCGGAAGGCCGGCAAAAGTGGTTGATGCAATACGCCAATGCCAATACCGACTGGTTTGATATCCTGTTCCGTAATTCCCTTACACAGGAACACTCCCTCAGCCTCTCTACCGGTACCGATAAATCACAGCTCTATCTCTCCACCAGCTTTTTCAACGACGCCGGATGGACCATAGCCGATAAAGTAAAACGGTATACGGTGAACATGCGGGCCAACTATACCCCCAACAGTAAACTTAGCTACGGCCTGCAGATCAATGGCAACGTACGCCAGCAACGCGCCCCGGGTACGGAAGACCGCGTATCAGACGTAGTGCAGGGTACCTATACCAGGGACTTCGACATTAACCCCTTCTCCTATGCACTGAGCACCAGCCGGGCGTTAAGGGCATACGATGAAAACGGCCAGCTCGAATACTTTACGCGAAACTTCGCACCGTTTAATATCATCGATGAAACCAGGAACAACTTCACAGACCTCAACGTGATCGATTTCAGGTTGCAGGGTAACCTGAATTATAAATTCAATTCGCATTTCAGCTACGATTTCACCGGCGCTATCCGCTATGCAAGAACCAGTGCTGAACATAAATCAAACGAAAACTCCAATGAAGCCAACGCCTACCGCGCCAATGGTAACAGCATCATTAACCAGCGGAATAAGTTCCTCTATAAAAATCCCGACTTCCCCAACGATCCGGCAGTAGTAGTATTGCCGTATGGTGGGTTTTACCGGAGAAATGATGTGGAACTGAAAAACTACACCTTCCGTAACCAATTCACCTATAACCAGTCGTTCAACGATGATATGCACCAGCTGAACGTACTGGCGGGGCAGGAAGTAAAATATGCCGACCGGCAAACTTCCAACAACGTAGGCGTAGGTTACCAGTACAACAGCGGCGGTACACCTTTCGTAGATTATCTCTTCATCAAAAAAATGACAGAGAATAATAAAACCTATTATGGTGTAAGCAATGATTACGACCGTTTCATTGCATTTTATGCCAATGCCGCTTATACCTACAAAAGTAAATACACCCTGCAGGCCACCGTACGCGAAGATGGTTCCAACAGGCTGGGCAGCTCTCCAAACGCCCGCTGGCTGCCTACATGGACCGTGGCAGGTAACTGGAACGTGGACCAGGAACAATTCCTGAAAAATTCACGCGCCATCAGCCACCTGATGCTGAAAGCCAGTTACGGGCTGAATGCCAGCACCGGCGCCGCTACCAACACCACCGCCATTCTCCGGTCGTTTGTAACCGCCAGGCCTTATCTCTACGATCAGCAAACAGCCATCCTGATACAGGCACTTGAAAACTCCGATCTTACCTGGGAGAAAAAATATGAACTGGATCTTGGTGCAGACGTTGGGTTCCTGGATGAAAGACTCGGGTTAACATTTGATTACTACCGCAGGAAAAGTTTTGACCTCATTGGCCTGATCAAAACTTCCGGCGTAGGCGGACAGGTGAACCAGTTTGCCAACTATGCCGACATGAAATCGCATGGTATTGATGTGGCGCTTACCGGTAAAATCATCGCACAAAAAAATGTGGGTCTTACCAGTACCTTCATCTTCAGTTATAACAATACCCTGATCACCAATGCCAAAAACAACCCGGTGATCTTTGACCTGGTAGGTGAAGGCGGCGGCGCACTGGAAGGCTACCCGGTACGCGGACTGTTCTCCCTGCAAAACGCCGGACTGGATCCCAATACCGGTGTAGCGCGGTTTATTAACGATACCGGCACCGTATCGCCCGGCGTATACCTGCAAAGCCATAACGTAAAGTACCTGAAGTATGAAGGCCCGGCGGATCCTACTATTACCGGCGGATGGAGCAATACTTTCCGTTACAAGGATTTCTCCCTCAGCGCATTGATCACTTACCAGGCTGGCAATAAGATCAGGCTCACACCGGTATATACCACCAATTACACCGATTTCAATTCCCTGCCAAACGAGTTTAAAGGAAGATGGAGTTTGCCCGGAGATGATAAGAAAACGAATATTCCTTCCGTGGCCGACATCTACACGCAAACAGACCTGCAGTCGAACACCGCGTATCCTTACAACAACTATAACTTTTCCAGCGACCGCGTAGCGGATGGCGGATTTGTAAGACTGAAATCAGTGACCCTCAGCTACCAGATCCCTGCGCCACTACTGGGCCGTATCGGGTTAAAAGGCGGATCGCTCACGGCTACGGGCAACAACCTATGGCTTATTTACGCCGATGAACGCCTGCACGGGCAGGATCCGGAATTTTATAATACCGGCGGGGTAGCATTACCTGTCAACAAACAGATAACCGTTTCACTGAGGGTAAGCCTTTAATCCAAAAAGTACTGATCATGAAAAAACTACTCACTTATATAGGCTTGTTCACCGCCATCCTGGCGGCGCCGGGCTGTAAGAAATACCTGGAAACACTGCCGGACAACAGAACGGTGATCACCACGCCCGGGCAGGTAACCCAATTGCTTGCTTCCGCCTATCCGCACGCCAGTTACATGTTGTTCTGCGAAGCGATGAGTGATAACGTGGAAGACAAAGGCAATACCGGTATAGGTATTGATCCGCAAACGTTCCTGATCAACACGCAAACGTTCAAGTACCAGGATGCGGATGATATTTCCGCCGACGGCCCCATTGCTTACTGGGATTCCTGCTATGCCGCTATTGCAGTGGCCAACCAGGCATTATCCTATTGTAATGGCCCCGATTCTGCCAGTTACTCCGCGCAAAAGGGAGAAGCCCTGGTATGCAGAGCATATGCGCACTTTATGCTGGTAACCCTGTTTGCCAAAGCATACAACCCGGCCACCGCCGCCAGCGACCCGGGCGTGCCGTATATGACCACTATCAGTACTTCTGTATTTAACAAATACGACAGGGGCACGGTAGCTGCTGTATACCAGAAAATTGAAAGCGATCTTAACACCGGTCTGCCGCTACTGAAAGATGAACTGTATGCCGGCGCACCCAAATACCATTTCACCCGCCAGGCAGCGCATGCTTTTGCGGCAAGGTTCTACTTATTTAAACGGGATTATGCAAAGGTGGTAACGCATACCAGCGCTGTTTTCGGCAGCGCCAACCCGGCAAACCTGATCCGCGACCAGGATGCGTTCTACGGCATGTCGTACGACAATATGGTGATCTATTACAATCACTCTTCCAACCCTGCCAATATTTTATTGCAGGAAGCGCCGGGCACCAAATATCCTGATAACTATTACAGTTACCGTTATGGTATAGGTACACAAATCAACAACAGGTACTTCCTGTCGAGAAATGTGACCGGCGGCAACCTGGCCATGTCTATTTATGGTTCCGGCCCCCAGTACTTCAACTTCCCGAAATTCAAAAGCGATGTTACCGTCATGTCGCTCCTGAGTATGGATGAAGTGCTGATGAACAGGGTGGAAGCTAACATCCGCTTAAAGAACTATAGCAGTGCCGTTACCGATATGAACATCTGGGTAAGTAAAAACATCTCTGATTACAGTCCTTCAAGGCATAATGTTAGCATCGCAAAAATGATGGATTTCTACGGCCTGCCGCAGGACGAATCCATGATTGAAACAGCGCTTTATATGAAAAGGGTTACTTACATGCAGGAAGGTCTCCGCTGGTTCGATATTCTCCGCTTGGATATCCCGATAGTACACACAGGATCGCCCAATTTCAGTACCACCCTGGCGCCGGGCGATAAAAGAAGATTAATACAGTTGCCGGCAGAAGCAGTCAACGACGGAATGACACTGAACCCGAGATAACCTGTACACTTAAAAATGACATCCATGAAACTACATATCATCTCCGGCATCTTCCTGCTATTGTTAATGGGAAGCGCCTGCAAAAAAGAAAAGGTAAACCTTACCACGCCACCGGTTGGCCTGGGCGGTGATTCTACCGCCACCACACCGGAAGATATTTTTATACACGATAGCCTCACGGTGCCGTACAACATCGCTGTATATTACAAATGGTTGCCCGGGCAACTGGACTTTCCCTATGAAATTGTTCCTCCCAAGGCGGAGAAAATCATCCCGGCGCTGAAAGCGTTGCTGGCCGTTACCTTCCGGCCTTATAACGATCAAACCGGCAACACTGTTTTTTTGAGAAAATACCTCCCGAAAACTTTCAAAATTGCAGGGTCTGCTCAATTTGAAAGTAACGGTACCATGATCCTGGGGCAGGCAGAAGGCGGTACCTCCATGGTGCTCTACGAACTGAATAATTTCACCGCCCAGGCAAGGGATTCCAATATCCTGAAACGGATGGGACATACCATGCACCACGAGTTCGGGCACATCCTGAACCAGAATATCCTGGTGCCTCCTTCGTTTAAACAGATCACGCCACGCTATACC
>JBCNPS010000264.1:0-9739 GCA_039593235.1 Chitinophaga sp.
TGCTGTAGGGCCCCAGGTGCCGGCTTTATACAGGTGCAACTCTTTTGCGGGATATTTTTTCCAGGTATCCAGGATGGGCATTACTACTTTCCAGGCGGCTTCCACCTGGTCTGCACGCATGAATAAGGTAGGGTTGCCATCCAGCACATCCAGCAGTAATGCTTCGTATGCTTCGGGAATTGTTTCTGTATAGGATTCCTGGTAAGTGAAATCCATCTCCACGGGTTTCAGTTTCATTTTCAGACCCGGTACTTTACTTTCAAACAGTAAACTGATTTCCAGTTCCGGCTGAATGCTGATGATCAACCTGTTTGGCGTGATATCATCTTTAAAGATTTTATGGGGAGAATCCTTAAACTGCACTACGATCACAGACGATTGCACCGGCATTGATTTTCCTGTACGCAGGAAGAAAGGCACGCCTTTCCATCTTTCGTTATCGATAAATAATCTTGCGGCCACAAAGGTTTCCGTGTTGGAAGCAGACAGTACATGTTCTTCCTTGCGGTACGCCAGTCGCGGCGCGCCATGTACGTTACCTGCGGTGTATTGTCCACGGATCACATTCTTCAGTACCTGCGCCGGTGTATAATGCCTGATATCTTTCAGTACTTTTACTTTTGCATCGCGGATCAGTTCCGACTGGTAGAACTCCGGTGAGTCCATGGCAACAATACATAACAACTGCAACAGATGGTTCTGCACCATATCGCGCAGGGCGCCGGCGCCATCATAGTAGCCACCGCGTTTTCCCACGCCTACTTCTTCCGCTACGCTGATCTGTATATGATCGATATACTTTTTATTCCACAGCGGTTCAAACACATAGTTGGCAAAACGGAATGCCATGATATTCTGTACGGCTTCTTTTCCGAGGTAGTGATCGATGCGGTAGATCTGTTTTTCCGCAAAGCGTTTGGTGAGAAAACGGTTGAGTTTTTTAGCAGAGTCTAGATCCGTACCGAAAGGTTTTTCCACTACGATACGGTCAAGTCCATCGCGGCTGCAAATGGTGTGCTTATGTAATCCTTCTGCGATGATTTCGATAAATCGTGGCACCACCGCAAAATAAAAGATCCGGGAGCCATGTTGTTTTTGTTTTTTCCCGAATGCATCCAGTTTCTCTTTCAGGCCGGTGTAAGTTTCCGTTTTCAGGAAATCGCCCTGCAGATAGGAGATATTTTTAGCAAATCCTTCCCATTGCTTTTCATCCGCTTTCCCGTTGCGGCTAAACTCATTTACGCCTGCGAGCAGGTCCAGTTTAAACGCAGCTTCATCTTCCGGCAGGAAATCCACGCAATAAATGGTGAATACAGGCGGCAGATGTTTATCGGTATACAGGTTATAAAGTGCGGGTATCAGCTTTCTTTTGGTCAGATCCCCTTTGGCGCCGAAGATGGTGATGGCCGAGGGGAGTGTTTTTCCAGTTTTCATCTAAGCATCGGTTTATTCCCCTGTAATTTAAGCATCATTCCTGTAATCTGCTCATGCTTTTTTGGACAGGCTATAAACAGAAATTAAACCCGGAGTTGACTTTCTGTTCTTTTAATACTAATTTACACCCGTTATCAACCATACACCCAGGCAACCACATTATTTTTTTCCGCTTTCCTTTCCGGCTCCGTGACCTTGTTTTTGTTGCATACAGGCAAGCTTTTATCACCGTTATTCAAAAAAATGAACAACGCACTATCTATGTTAAAAAAGTTATGGGCCGTTGGCATGCTCACGGGTATTACCGCCTCATTGGCCGCACAGGTAAAAACAGACAGCAGTAAGGTATTTACGCTTGGAGAAGTGGTTAGCTATGCCCGGCAGGGCGATTCCGCCAGCACGGTTTCCATGGAACAGATCCGGCAGTTCCACCGGCTCAATGCATCGTCCGCCCTTAACCTGCTGCCCGGCATCAGCCAGTCGAACGTAGGCCCCCGCAATGAATCCATGATCTACCTGCGGGGATTTGACCTGCGGCAAACGCCCGTTTTCATGGATGGCGTGCCCGTATATGTACCTTACGACGGGTACGTAGACCTGGCGCGGTTCACTACTTTCCATCTCTCTAAAATAGTAGTAGAAAAAGGAGGCGCCTCCGTATTATACGGTCCCAATACAATGGGCGGCGTTATTAACCTGCTGTCCTTCAGGCCGGTGCATCCCCTGGAAGTGAACGCCTCCGCCGGATGGCTGAGCGGCGGGCATGAAGAAGCGCTCAGCATTGGCAGCCGGATGAAGAAATTCTACCTGCAGGCGGATGTATCAAGGTATCAGCGGGATTACTACCGCCTTGCTGATGATTTCAGCGCCACCAAAACAGAAGACGGCGGCAAAAGGGATAACTCGTATAGCAACGATTGGCGCTACGGCGTAAGACTGGGTTATACGCCTAATGAAAAAAATGAGCTGGCCATCGGGTTCTCCCACCAGGACGGTACCAAAGGAACCCCGGTATATACGGGAACGGATACACTAAATTCATTATATAAAAGTCCGCGTTACTGGCAATGGCCCAAATGGAATAAGGAAAGCATCTATTTTCTTTCCAACAGCACCCTGAATCCAAAAAGCTATCTTAAAAGCCGTTTGTATTTCGACCGGTTCATTAATGTGCTGAAAAGTTTTGACGATGCCACTTACACCACGCAAAAGAAACCTTATGCTTTTACCAGTTACTATAACGACTATACGTTTGGCGGCAACGTGGAATATGGCTATGCGCTTTCTGCCGCCAACAGTCTGAAAACAGCCGTACACTTTAAACAGGATGTACACCGGGAGCATAACGAGGGAGAACCCGAAAGAAAAGTAGCGGATAATACATTTTCCGCCGGCGTTACAGACCGGCATGTATTTAACACCCACTGGACCCTGGAAGGCGGCGCCGCATTCAATTACCGGCAAAGCATTGATGCGCAGAACTATAACAGTCAAACGAAAACAATTACCGATTTCCCGGCTAACAACAGCAGCGCATTGAATGCACAGGCCAAACTTGCCTATGCCTTTAACAGCGACCGTTCCCTCACTTTGTCCGTTGACCGGATGACGCGTTTTGCCACCATCAAGGACCGTTATTCCTATAAGCTTGGAACCGCCATACCAAACCCGGATCTGAAACCGGAAAATACACTCAATTTTGGATTACAATATAGCGATACGCGGCTCCGGAACATCAACCTGGACGGAAGCATTTTCTATAACCGTATCGGCGATGTGATCCAGAATGTTAACAACGTTGTTTACGACACTACTAAAAAACAGTGGCTATCACAATCCCAGAACAAAGGCCGTGCGGAGTACTACGGTGCTGAAGCCGCTATTACCTGGCATATAACCACCGCATTTACTACTGGCGCCAATTACACTTTTATTAAACGTAAGAACCTGGATAACCCATCGCTGCATTTCACCGATGTGCCCGAACACAAAGCCAACGGATGGCTGCAATACAATATATCCCGGTTCGGCTTCCTGGTGAACGGGGAATACAACGCCAACCGTTACAGCAGCAGCTATGGTACGGAAGCGCCGTCATTCTTCCTGCTTCATGCCAGTACTGTTATCAGCATCACCAACTGGCTGAAAGTGCAGGGAGGTGTGAATAATATTTTTGATAAGAATTATATGCTTTCCGAAGGCTATCCCGAGCAGGGCAGGAACTACTTTGTAAAGGTGTTGTTCAATTATTCTTATTTTTAGTAAGATGAAAAAATGCTGGTGGATGATATTGCCGGGAATGATGGCACTTGCTTTCATAAGTGCGGGATGGCCATATAAAAATGAGCCGTATCCCCTGGAATACCCTGCCAGCTTTGGTAACAGGACCAATATCCCAGCCAGCAACCCGCTTACCAAAGAAGGCGTGTACCTGGGGCGGATGCTGTTCTATGAAAAGAAGTTATCTGCCAACAACCGCGTTTCCTGCGGCAGCTGTCATATACAGCGGCTGGCGTTCACTGATGGCAAAGCTTTCAGTACCGGTATTGATGGGGTGCCTACAGACCGCAATGCCATGTCGCTCGCCAACCTGTTATGGGTCAGGAATTTCTTCTGGGATGGCAGAGTCTCCAGCCTGGAACAGCAGGCGCTTACACCCCTCACCGCCCCTCATGAAATGGGACAGCTGCCTGATATCAGCGCTGAAAAGCTGCGCCGCACGGAGTTGTATCCCCCTCTTTTCCGGGCTGCCTTTGGCACTGATTCCATCAGCGGCGACCGGATTGTAAAAGCGCTGGCGCAATTTGAAAGAACGCTGATATCGGCCCGTTCGCCTTATGATCTTTACCTGGAGGGGCAATACCAACCCGACAGCGCTGCGCTGAGAGGCATGCGTTTATTCATGACCGCGCCTGCACCGGCGCGGCAGGTACGCGGCGCTAATTGCAGCCATTGCCACGGCGGGCCCAAACTTTACCTGGAGCTGTTTCACAACAACGGGCTGGATAGTATTCCGCATGATCCGGGCCGGGAAAAACAAACTGGTCTCGCTGCGGACAGGGGCAGGTTCCGCGTGCCTACGCTCCGCAATATTGCGCTCACCGCGCCTTACATGCACGACGGAAGGTTCCGTTCACTGGAAGAAGTACTGGATCACTACAGCGATCATATCCACAACAGCGCATCGCTAAGCCCTGGGTTGAGGAATACTTCCAACGAAGCGGGTGGTTCTTCCCTGCGGCTCAGCAAACAGGAACAAAAAGACATTATTGCGTTCTTGCATTTGCTCACTGATTCGTCGTTTATCACGAACCCCGCATTCTCTGATCCTTTTAATTAACACTACTATGCTATACAAATTCGCTGCTTACTTATTTATTACAGCATTCACCGCCGCTACCGCTTTTGCACAAACCATTTTGGTTGACGGGGAAGTAACGCACCCGTTTAAACTCAGTGCCGCAGATATCGGGAAGATGCCCAAAACGGAAGTAACCGCCGCCGATCGCGACGGGAAACCGCACCGTTACTCGGGCGTACCGGTAACCGCTATTTTGCAACAGGCGGGCGTAACACTGGGGGCCCAGCTGAGGGGAGAGAATATGTCGAAATACCTGCTCGTAAAATCAGGCGACGGGTATGAAGTGTTGTTTTCCCTTGCCGAGTTGGACAGCGCTTTCACCAACCGGGTAGTGATACTGGCCGACAAGGTAGACGGGCAGCCGTTGCCTGATGGCAAAGGGCCGTTCAGGATCGTAGTTCCCGGCGAAAAGAAGCCTGCAAGATGGATATGGGAAGTAACGGCCATGACTGTACGATTTGCGAAGGAATAGGCTTATTTGCGCTTATTTAAACCGGTTGTCCGGGTAGCAAGGAATTGCCGGAAAGCCGTGTTCAATTCATGAAATAATTTTATGGCCTGTTCTCCTTCCGGGGTAAGCAGTGCACCGCCACCGGTTTTCCCTCCTCTTTCAAATTTCACCAACGGTTTGCCTGTACGCTTATTCATCTGGTCTACAAAATCCCAGGCCTGGCGGTAGGAAATTTTCATTTCCGTGGCTGCTTTTCTCAGTGAGCCCAGTTCACTGATCTTTTCCAGCAACTCAATACGGCCGTAACCGAGAAAGGGGCCTTCTTCGGTTTCAATCCATATGCGTCCGTTTGGTATTAGTTTCATAGAGTAAAGATACCTGGTTAGTAAAATAATATTTTAATTTATATTATATTACAGATACACGCAACAGAGATCTTTCAAATGACACAAAACAAGGGCTTAAAGAAAACACTGACTCCCTTTATGTTGTGGGGACTTGGAGTAGGATACGTTATTTCAGGTATGTATTTTGGTTGGAATCTTGGCCTTGAAAAAGGCGGCACAGGAGGTATGGCCATTGCCACGCTTGTGATCATGGTGATGTATGTAACGTTTACTTTCAGTTATGCAGAACTGGCTTGCGCCATCCCCAAAGCAGGAGGAGTTTTTGATTATGCAAACAGGGCAATGGGAAAAAATATCGGCTTTGTGGCCGGTATCGCCCAGGTGATTGAATTTATCCTGGCGCCGCCTGCCATTGCATTTGCCATCGGCGCTTATTTCAACGCTTTTTTCCCGCAGGTTCCCATTCTCACCAGCGCTATTGCCATTTATTTTGTGTTCACCGGTTTGAATGTGTATGGTGTAAAGGCAGCGGCGTCTTTCGAGGTGATCGTTACCATTTTTGCCGTAGGGGAATTACTGTTGTTTGCCGGTTTATCGCTTCCAAAATTCCAGGCTGTTCATCTCACCAGCAATCCGCTTCCGCTTGGATGGGGCGGCGCTTTTGCTGCTATTCCTTTTGCGATCTGGTTTTTCCTGGGTATTGAGGGTATTGCCAATGTAGCGGAGGAAACAAAAAACCCGCAACGCGATATCAGCAAGGGTTTTGGATGGGCCATCCTCACGCTGGCCGTTCTTTGTATCCTGATATTTGTGTCCGCCACCGGCATTGCCGGGTGGGAAGCTATCGTGTATAAAAACGGGATCAGCGGGGAAACTTCCGATTCCCCGCTACCGCTGGCGCTGGCAAAAATTACCGGGAGCAACCATCCCATGTACCACCTCTTGATCACCGTAGGCTTATTCGGACTGGTAGCTTCTTTTCACGGGCTTATCCTGGCGGCAGGGCGCTCCACTTACGAGATGGGCAGGGTACATAACTTACCGGCAGCGCTGGGTAAAATTTCGCCGCGGTTTCATACGCCAGCCAACGCTCTTTTGGGCAATATGGTGATCGGCATACTGGCCCTGTTGTCGGGAAAAACTTCAGAGATCATCGTGGTATCGGTTTTCGGTGCGCTCACTTTGTATATCATTTCCATGGTGTCTATTATTATTTTGAGAAGACAGGAACCTGATCTGCCACGGCCTTTCCGGGTGGCCTTCTACCCGGTATTCCCGGTGGTAGCGCTGGTGATTGCCACCATTTCCATAGTAGCGATGTTTATTTTCAACCTGCTGCTTGGCATCATCTATTTTTCGCTGCTGGCCGTTTCTTTTTTGTTGTACAAAATCTTTAAACCTGCCCACACATGACAACTTCCGAAATATTAACCTATGTAAAAAATCATCCGTCCGGTAAGGTAAAGGTGGCGATAGCTGACATCGACGGTGTATTGAGAGGGAAATATATAGCAGCTGAGAAATTTGTGTCTGTAACAGAAAGTAAGATGGGTTTCTGTGATGTTACTTTTGGCTGGGACATGAGCGACGTGGTATATGACAACGTGAAGTATACCGGCTGGCATACCGGCTACCCCGATGCCCAGGTAAAAATTGACCTGCATACTTTCCGTAAAATTCCATGGGAGAACGGGGTGCCTTTTTTCCTGGGCGATTTTGTAGAAGCCGATAACGCACCGGTGTATGCCTGCCCGCGGCAACTGCTGAAAAAAGTACTGGCTACGGCGGAGCAAAGTGGTTATGTACCCTACTTCTCACAGGAATTTGAATGGTTCAACTTTACGGAAACGCCTGATACCGCCCACCAGAAACAGTTCCGCGACCTCGCTCCTTTATCGCCGGGCATGTTTGGTTATTCTATCCTGCGCAGCGCATTAAAGAATGAGTATATGAGCAGCCTGTTTGAGCAACTGGTAAAGTTTGATATACCGGTAGAAGGGTTACATACAGAAACCGGCCCCGGCGTATATGAAGCAGCCATTAAGTACGCAGGGATTTTACAGGCGGCGGACCAGGCCATCCTGTTTAAAACCGCGGTGAAAGAAATTGCCTACAAGCACGGCGTAATGGCCACCTTTATGGCCAAGATCCATGAAAGCCTGCCGGGATGCAGCGGGCATGTGCACCAGAGCCTCTGGGATGCGGACAGTAAGCACAATTTATTTTACGACGAACAGGACGAACATAAAATGAGCCCTGTTATGAAAAGTTACATTGCGGGGCAACTACATTGCTTACCGGTAATACTGCCTTTGATAGCTCCCACCATCAACAGCTACAAGCGGCTGGTGGAAGGCGCCTGGGCCCCTACCACGCTCACCTGGGGCATAGATAACAGAACGGTGGCGTTACGGGCTTTACCGGGCGATAAAAAGGCCACCCGCCTGGAAACAAGAGTAGTTGGCTCAGACACTAATCCATACCTTGCAATGGCCGCCTGTTTGGCAGCCGGGTTGTATGGTGTGAAAAATAAATTGCCGCTTGACAAAAAAATAACCACCGGCAATGGGTACAAAGACACCTCGAATGGTGTATTACCACAGAACCTTCATGTGGCGACCCAACAAATGAAGGAATCGGCCCTTGCAAAAGAACTGTTCGGCGAAGCGTTTGTTGAACACTTTACGTTAACCAGGGAATGGGAGTGGCGGCAATATGCCAAAGCTGTGACCGATTGGGAATTGAAAAGATATTTTGAAATCATCTAAGCAACCGCATATGGCATTTCAGTATAATTTTCCTACTACGATACGTTTCGGGGCTGGCGTGATCAGCGAGCTGCCCGCATACCTGCAGAAAAACGGGTTATCAAAACCTATGATCGTTACCGACCCAACGATAGCAGGATTATCATTTTTTAAATCGATCGTGAAGGATCTGCAGTCGCGTAATATTTCCGTGGAGGTATTCAGCGATATCCATAAAAACCCCGTGAAGAGCGATGTGTACAAAGGCACCGACCTTTGGGACCATACGGACCGCGACAGTATCATTGGTATTGGCGGCGGCGCCGCGCTGGATGTGGCGCGCGCCATTGTGCTAAGGGTTCATCACCGGGAAGATCTTTTCAAATACGATGATCTCATAGGCGGCGATGTATTTGTGACCAACGATGTGCCTCATTTTATTACCGTGCCCACCACCGCCGGCACCGGCAGCGAAGTAGGCAGGAGCGCCATTATTGCCGATGATGAAACACACCAGAAGAAAATACTCTTCTCCCCCAAACTGATGGCAAAAATTGTTTTTGCCGATCCTGCCCTCACCATGGATCTGCCGCCGTTTATCACTGCCGCCACCGGCATGGATGCATTAACGCATAACATGGAAGCATTCCTGGCAAAGAACCCACATCCCCTATGCGATGGTATTGCCCTTGAAGGTATCTATCTCATTAAAAACTCATTGGAAAAAGCTACCAACAACCCGGATATAGCAAGCAGGAGCAACATGCTGATGGCCTCTATGATGGGCGCCATTGCTTTCCAGAAAGGATTGGGCGTGGTACATTCCCTGGCGCATCCCCTCTCCTCCCTGCTGGACACACACCATGGCCTCGCCAACGCCGTGAATATTCCTTACGGCATGCAATTCAATATTGCGGGTTTTGAAGATAAATTCCGACGCATTGCCCGAACCCTGGAGCTGAAGGAAGAAACCGGCGAAGCAGTGGTACAATATCTCTTTGATCTTAATTCAAAAATAAACATACCGCATCATCTCCGCGATATCGGCGTTACAGATGCTCATGTGGAAACGCTGGCCGACCTGGCGCTGGCTGATTTTGCACATCCCAACAACCCTAAACCGGTTACACGGGAAGATTTCAAACAGTTGTACCTAAACGCGCTATAGACATGAAGAAAAAGATAGGGCTCAGCTATACGGAAGCCAGCTTTGCCAACTACGAAAATTGGTTCACGCCCGAAGACCTCGGCGACGACCTGGAAGTGGTGATCCTGTCTTTCCAGGACAACAATGCAGAAGATATTTATACCTGCGACGGACTGGTGCTCACCGGTGGTGTGGATGTAATTCCATCGCTGTACGGCGGCGCTGAGGATTATCCGCATAAGCCGAAGAAAT
>JBCNPS010000265.1:0-9726 GCA_039593235.1 Chitinophaga sp.
TACGGAACACGGCGATACGTTGCAAACCATCATCAGTAATCTTACAGATTGGGGAATAGCACACCGGAAGAGAATTATAAAGAAATAATTTCGATGGTTATCAAATTTGAGCAGGGAATTGTATGACGGATTTACACATCATTTTGTCGCTAAGTGCAGCGGGCACCCTTAAAAGGGCCATTGAAAAAAAACTCCTTACCGGCGACGTATTTACTATCAATGACATGCCCGGTGTAGGGCCGTTGGATGACGGGAAGAAGAGAACGGAATTTCTTCGCGGACTGCCTTTCAGAGAAACACCCATTTATTGGTTGCCCCGGGATGCAGATGTTTTTGAACAGTGGCGTCAGTTACAGGCCCGTTTGCGGGAGAAGCCGGTTGACAGGTTGATAATATGGGCCGGCAGTGATGGCAATGACTATGTGTTTATCAGAATGGCCTGCCACTGGCTGGAACGTATGCCCGTAAACGTTATGCTGGTGCAGGCTCCTCCATTATTGGGTTATCACAGTATTGCCATACGTGCTGTTGAAGAACTGGCCCCATTGATAAGCCTGGCCGTATCGCTGAATACCGCGGAGCGGAATGCGCTGGCACGTGAATACGAAGATATTGTATCGCATCCTGGATTGCTTAGGGAATGTGATGCCGATGGTGTACTGCAGTTTAAGGAGCTTGATGCGCATGATAGCCTGATACTTAGCTTCTGCAGCAAGCGTTGGCAAACGGCCGTGAGGGTTATAGGTCAGACGATGGGGTTTAGCGATCCCCGTAATAGTCTTGGCGATGCATTCATCAGTTCAAGGCTGGAGCACCTGATCGTGAGCGACCAGGTAGTAGCAGACGGGCCGCGCACATCTATGGGGACCTTCCGGGTGAAACTTGCCAGCGCCAGATCTTGACGGTATGATACGGGGCTCCGGGTCGTTTTATTGCATTATAAAAACAGGAGGAAATCCTCAGTAAGATAACCTCACCTTTACTATAACGAAATATCCCACTGTAACCGGAACCGCCACTGGTCCGATGGGATGTCACCTGTTTTATCGTATTTGAAATGACTGACCTCTGCTGTCAGTTTGTTTTTATGGCCATTGAAAAACCAGTTGGCCGCCATGGATGTTTCTCTCTTTTTTGTTTGGTCGGCTTCCCGGTTTGGCATATACCCGGCGTTCCGCACGGCCAGTTCTAAAGGCTGCGGCCACCAGTTTATGGCTTCGTGGAAGAAGTATCCTGCTTCCACATAGTATCCGTGAAGATCGTCGGTATGGTCGTTGTTATATTTGTCGATGATCTGTTTCCAGTGAAATTCTGATTGCCAGCTGAATCCTTTGTATTTAAATGCTGTTTCCAGGTTGGCCTGGTTTACTTTGTACTGCCCGGGTTTCCCGTCTTCATAGCCTTCAAGCGAACCGCCGCCGGCTTGTGAGAAACGGGTATACGGACTTGTATTGGTTACTGCTGAGATAGCGATTTCGCCTGTGGGTTTTTCATGGATCTCCAGGTCGCTGCCTTCAAAATCCAGGTATCTGCCGGTAAAGTTCCACTGGATCCTTCCGAAATACATCAGGCGGCTGTCGTCATTCTGGCGGTTGCCACGGCCGGTGCCGGTTACGGCAGCCAGCCAGTAGTTAAAGTCCGCGCAGCCTTTACCTTTCAGCCGTCCATACACTTCTACGCCTTGTTGCCTGTCTACCGTAAAGGGGCGGTTTATTACAGAGCGGTCTACCATTTGTTGTTCCCCGCTGCTGATCCTTCTTTCCCTGGTGTATTCTAGTTTCCACTGGCCTACCTGGAAATTCAACCATTCCCATTTTTCAATCATGATGGTGTAGTTCAGCAGGTTTGACTGGCTTAATTCATATTCCCAATAATATTTGAGCCAGGGTTTGAAAGCATGTCCGCCCACTTTCAAACGGGCGCGGTTAATGGAAAAGGAAGCGTTCTTATCTCCATTAAAATCATCAAAGGTTACGGGATCCTGGTCTTCCGGTGTAGCAAACCGGAACTGCATACGGCTTTGTACCTGGAGCAGGAATTTATTATCCTGCGTTCTAAATTCAAATCCTTTTTCCCCATACTTCACCGGCGAATACTTAATGTTGGAGGTATCCGTTTTCTGAGCGCTGGCAGGAATGCCCGCGAGGAATAGTATAATGATCAGCAGTATCCGGTGGTATAGCGTATCATTCATGCTTATGTATTTATCGTTTGCCAAATGATTTTGAAATGCCAAGTCCCAATGTCCAGGTATCATATGCACTCCATCTGAGATCATATTGGAATACGCCAAAAACTTCCCAGCCATTTTTTATTCCCACGCTATACTCCACAGCTATCCTGTTTAGCCAATAGTTTCCTTCTTTCGCAAATTCGCCGCCCATTCCAAGTCCCAGGTTCCAGTGTTCAGTGGGCTTGTAAAACCCCATCAGGGCGGGAGCAATGGGCCGGGTACGTTCTGTTACTTCCTCTTCGTTTTCTCCTGCATCCGTTTCTACTTTAAAGGATTCTACAATGAAGTCGGTATGCAGGCCCAGTGAAAACTTTTCTGCAAACCGGAAGTTATAGTCGAGGCCCCAGTAAGGGAGCACTATCAGGTTCTTACCTCCGTTTTCGCTGATACCGGAAAAAGAGTATTCATGGCCTATATTGATGCCCAGTTCATGCGATGGTTTGAATACCTTTTTATCCTGCCCACAGGCGGTGTTCCTAATGAAAAAAGAGAGCAATACAATTGCTGCCGGAAAGACCCGGATGTGTGTATGGAGGTATGTTTTCATGATAAAAAATTCAGGGGCGCCCGGTGTTATTTTTTATCGAAAGGGTAGATGGTTTTCCAATCGGTTTTCATATCGGCGATAAGCCATTTTTTCTGTTGCGCTTCATCCAGTCCCTTATCGAGTTTGCCAATGGACGATTGCCGGTCGTAAGCCCATTCCCGCAATGAGTCGGTATGATGTACATACAGCTCCAGGTTGCGGTATTTATTGGAAGCGGCCCATTGCAGCATCTGCAGGTCGCCATCGGAGTTACCGCAGGCAATCACCGGTTTGCGGCCAATAAATTTTTGAATGCCAACAGGCTTGCCTTCGTGGTCGTCTATAAAATCCAGTTCCGCCAGTTTTATAATAACGGGGTGACCGGCAGCGTAATCGTATTTTGCTTTTATGCTGCTGCCGATGATCTGGTCTTTAGGTATGCCATATACATTTTCCGCCCAGGCGCGCATAAAATCGATCCCGCCACCCGATACAATGAATGTTTTGAACTGGTGCGCCTGTAAGTATTTTATCAGTTCCAGCATTGGCTGGTAAACCAGCTCTTTATAGGTTTTCTTTTTTAGCGGGTGAAGGGCGGTATCTATCCATTGGGCTACTGCGGAGTCGAATTGCGTGGTAGTCATGCCGGCATGTGTGGCGGCTACTATTTCAAGGATGCCATGTTCACCTTGTTTCATAACAGCGCCCATATTATTTGCCAGTACTGATTTGAAGGGCTCCTTTGTTTGCCATTCCGGGTGGGAGTGGGCGGTAGATCTTATCCGGTCCAGCGCATAAAAGAACTGGAAATAAACCGGTTGTTCAGACCATAAGGTGCCATCATTATCAAACGTGGCGATGCGGTCGGCCACGGGGATGAAGTCGGGGTTGTTATCATCAGTCACTTCCTTCACATAACTGATGATACTGTTTTTTACCGGGCCTTCATTCCAGGAGGGCAGGGGATCGCCGGTAGCAGCGGTGGCTGGATTTTGCGCTTTCGCCTGGGTGTTTTTTTCCGGGGAACCGGTACATCCGATGGCCATACAGGCTGCGAGGAGTTGTAATGATATAATAATTGTTTTCATCAAACAGTATTAAAGAAGTATGAAAAATACCGGGCGCACGGTGTATGTATGCCCGGTTTTCGTTTTATTGTTTTATAGCATCAGGCAATTTGATGCCTTTGCTTTCCATCAGTTTTTTTGCTTCCTGTATGGTGCGGAATTTATTTATTTCCATTTCACCGGAATATACCTCGCTCTGCAATGGTCTTGGCGGGTATTTAATGTATGATTCCATAAGGTCCTGGATGGCCTTATTAAAGATGGGTAAAGTCCATGTTTTTTCTGTGAAGCTGTTCATGAACAGGTCGTACCGTTCTTGTGGGTCCTGCCAGAGGTCGTATATAGCGGGTACCGTTGCAACATAGCTTTCACTTCCTCTCCATCCCAGTTGTTGCCCGGGCATATCGCTTCCGGCGAGGGCGCCGTTGTCGCCGCGGGTATTGAACACGGCTTTCCAGCGGCCTACTCTTGCAGCACCGGGAGAAAGTTCTGATTCAGTGAAATAGAACCACCTGTCGCGTAATGGTTGTCCTTCTTTGAAAAGTACATTAGACATATCGTAGCTGTCGAAAACGATGGGTTTGCCGGCCCTGTCGTTCGCAGGCAGGGAGATGCCGGCCAGGCTGGCGAATGTAGCCATCAGGTCCAGTCCTCCTACAATGTCGTGATCATCGCTTCCGGCTTCAATTTGCCCGGGCCACCAGGCAAGGGCCGGCACCCTGCTGCCACCTTCCCTGTCTGTTCCTTTGGAGCCTCTGAATGGTGTGTAACCCGCATCAGGATGTACATCCTGCCAGGCGCCGTTATCTACGGTATAGAAAACAAAGGTGTTTTCACTGATGCCCAGCTGGCGTATCTTATCCATGATCCGGCCTACGTTGTAGTCCATTTCCATTACGCAATCCGCATATTTGCTTCTCGCAGGCGATTTCCCGGCAAATTGTTTGGATGGGAGGTTGGGCTGGTGGTTCTTGGCAAAGTTGATGCACATAAAGAACGGGCCATTGCCTTTAGCATAATCATCTATCTGCTTTAACACATTTTCTGTCATATTCATATCCAGTTCGGCGATATTGTCTTCAGTAACTTTTGTTACTTCTCTTGCTTTACCGCCTGCTTCACCTTCCAGCACACCTGTAGTCACTTTTTGAAAGAACTGCAGCATCTGCGGGCTCATTTCGGGATTCCATGAAGGGAAGGCATACGTATAGGCGTTCAGGTGATACAGCACTACATTCTTCATTATGTCAAATCCGTGGGCGATGGGCATGGCATAATCGGCTTCTCCCAAATGCCATTTACCGCAGAAGAATGTTTTATAGTTTGCCTGTTTAAGTACGGAAGCCAGGGTCCATTCCGGTGCGGGTAAGCCGCCGCCCTGTCCCTGGAAAGCCACGGTGGTCATACCGCTGCGGTTGGGGATGCGCCCGGTGATCATAGCAGCCCGGCCTGGTGTGCAACTGGGTTGCCCGTAAAAACTCCAGAACTGCATGCCTTCTTTGGCCATACGATCCAGGTTAGGTGTAGGCATACCCCGGCCAACGCCTCCGCCATATACACCAAGATCGCCCCATCCGGTATCGTCTGAGATGATCATAATTATGTTAGGTTTTTTGGGGCGATCTTTTTTTTGTTGGCCGAAGGCATGATTGGTTAAGATCACATTCGCGGCAATCAACACCCATAACAGCATCTTTTTTTTCATATGTCTATGTTTTTGATGAGGAAGATTTTTATAAAGATTTTCCAGCGAAGTGGTTTATGAATAAACACACGTTTGATACTTGCGTAATGATATGCGGAGAGCATTCTCATTTTTCATAGCAATATGAAAATATAAGATGCCCGCTACATGGGTATTGCGGTAATTGATGATGCTAATGGGTATGTTTGGGAACTGCAGATGATATATTATACATCTGATAAAACTGCGTGTACTACATGTTGATAAGCCTGCTACAGGTGCAGGCGCGCCTGTAGCAGCATATACTGTTATTAATGCCTGACGGTAATAAATTGTTTAAATAGTTTTTGAAGATTGCTGGGATGTTTGGTGCGGTAGGAACGTGAATGTATAAATGCAATTTAGCCAAAAAAGCATCTAACAAAAAAAATATTTTTGTCGCTTACTTCATACCGGAAAAAACATGTGTGGTCTTTTTTTAAATTATGCTGAACATTTTTATGTTTATTGCTGTTTCATCTGTTACTGCTGCTACTATTTATAGCAGATACAATACTCTTCACTGAACTGATACAGGTTCCCGGCATTACAAATTAGCTGAATCAAATTGATGGCAAACGCCATGGTAATGTATGTTGCCCTGGCTGACCTCCGGAAGTTTTCCGGGAGATGGTTTTGCTTTGTCAGAACCTGCCGTAAACCGGCCACCAACAATGATTCTAACATACATGAAGTTGTTCGCATAGCCCCGGACGATCAGCTTCTGTAATGCTATCATAAAATTACTAAAACCTCAGGCTCATGTTGGATATTTACATCCTGTTGGAGCATTTGCGGCAAATGTACAGTTGCAAAAGCTGGTGCAATATCAACCGGTATTCTGCGCATTTTAAAACATTACTATTGCTAATGGGTATGCCGTTTTTTTATAACGGCCTGCAGGCGCAGCAATGTACCGGTTCTTTGGGCGACCCGGTTTTTGAAGAAACATTCGGTGATGCAGGTACCACGGTAAAGCCTACACTTGGAGCCCCGCTGCCTGCGGGGATCACCACCTATACTTATTACAGTCCCCAAACCGTTACCACTACACCATTTGGACCATACCCCGGCCAGTATACCATCAGCAATACTACCAGGGGATACAATAATACTTACTTCGTTGACCGCCCGGATCACACTTCTGAAAACGGTACAGGATATTGTATGGTAGTAGATGCCCAGGCAAAACCAGGGCAGTTCTACGAACGCACCATTACGGGTTTATGTGCCGGTACTACTTTTGAATTTTCTGCATGGGTAATGAATATTAATCCGCAAACGAATTTGTCCCGGCCCAGTCTCCGGTTTGAAGTGGTAGATGCTAAAAACCCTAACGGAACGCCTATTGCATCTATTGCCACGGGTGAAGTACCTTATGTAGCGCCGGGTACCTGGGTAAGACAGGCAGGTATGTTCCAGATGCCATCTACCACTAATACTATTCTGCTGCGGATATACAGCAATACGCCAAACGACCAGGGTAATGATGTGGCCATTGATGATATTGCCTTTGCTGCCTGTGGCCCTCCATTTGTTTTTACACAGGTAGACGACAGCGTTTGCAGCGGCGGTTCTACTGCTATGTTTGTAAGCGTACCTGCCGGGAGCTATGCGGATTATTTTTACCAGCTGCAGAACAGACCTATTGGTACAGAAACATGGAGCGATGTAGGAGGGGTTGTAGAAAACGGGAGTAATAACAGGTATACTTTCGACATTAACAATGCAGTTGCGGGATATGAATACAGGGTGTTAGCGGCAGGAGGATTGGAGGAGATCAATAATGAAAACTGCCGCGTTGCTTCAGACCCGGTGGAGCTGAAGGTGATCGACTTCAGCGTTTCAATAGATGGTCCGCCAGCTGTTTGTATGAACCAATCCAACCAACTGAAGGCTGTTATTAATCCTGCTCCCGGAACGGGTACACCCACAACGGGATATACTTATTTATGGGAAACCAGCGTAAACGGAATAACCGGCTGGACAACCATCAGCGGGGTAACCGGCGCTACGCTCAATACGGGTGTGCTCACTGCTTCCAGGTATTACAGGGCTACCGCCACCGTACATGAATGCGCCGGTAACGGCACCAGTCAGCCATTCCTGGTTACCGTGAATCCATTGGTAACAGCTACCCTGGATACCGTTCCAGGTATTTGCCAGGCAACAACGAACTTTTCTGTTTCCTATACCATTAATTCCGGTAATCCAGACAGGTACAGTATCACGGGAGATAACGTACCTGGATTCCAGCCGGTCAGTAATGCTGTGCTTACAGCGTCGCCGCTGACAGTACCAATACCGGGTAACCTGGCAGCAGGTGTTTACCACTTTAATGTAACGTTCAACAATAGCATTACCGGTTGTGTGTCCGATCCTTATCCTGCAACGCTTACCATCAGCGCAACGCCAACAATGCCGGATGCAGGTCCGGCACAGCAACTGTGCGCGGATACGGTGACTACACTGGCAGGCAATACGCCTGTTTCAGGCGCCGGTACCTGGGCACAGGTTAAAGGCCCTAATACTGCAAACATTACCGCTGTTAATAATCCCGGTACTACGGTTACCGGGTTAATACCCGGTGAATATATTTTCAGGTGGACGATCTCGAACGGGGCCTGTACAGGAAACGGCGATAATGTGACCGTAACAGTGAGCCCATCGCTTACACCGGCCAATGCAGGACCGGATATTACACAGTACAATTCCGGCAACTTTATCATGAATGCAAATGTACCTGCAAACGGTACCGGCGCCTGGTCTGTAGTAAACGGAACTGCCGCTATCACCAATAGCAGCAATCCCAAAACAGCGGTGAACATCGGCGCCAATTCCAGTGCAACACTGGTGTGGATCATTTCCGGTGATGTATGTCCGCCTTCAGCCGACACCGTTGTTATTACTTATACCAGCCGGGCGGATGTGAAAGTGGTTAAAACAGTAGAGGAACAAGCGCCGTACCAGGCAGGCCAGGTATTAAACTACCTGGTATCTGTTACAAATGCAGGCCCCAGCAACGCCACGAATGTAAGGATCACGGATGCATTGCCGGCCGGGTTTACCGGTACTGATATCACCTTATCTGCATCCGGCGGAGCAACGATCGTTCAGAATAACAGCACCGCAGCCATGGTTGATGTAACGGCTGATATACCGGCTGCAAACGGGAAGGTAGATATTCTAATTACCGGTTTGATCAGTGCAGATTTTGAAGGAAACCTTACCAATATTGCTGACGCGGTATCGCCCGACGAACCTGACCCCGACGGCGCGAAGGATAGTATTACAGTTCCCGTAGTGAGGCAACCACACCTGGATATTGTAAAACGTGCGCCCGTTACCGTTATTGCAGGTAATAACCTGCAGTTTACCATAACTGCGCGGAACACAGGACTTGGTAATGCCAGGGCCGCGGTTTTTACGGATATTATTTCTCCCAAATTGGGTAACGTGAGCTGGACAGCCACCGGCACGGGGAAAGTTACCATTACCAGCGGAAGTACAGGCGCCGGTAATAATGTGAGCATAGTGGCTGATATGCCTGCCGGCGATACCGGTAAGCTCTATATTACGGTCAGTGGAACTGTAAATACGAATGCCAGCGGCGTAATCGAAAATACGATGACAGGCGCTCCGTCGGAAACAGGCGCCACGCCTTCCCTGTCTAACAAAACACATACGATCATAAGCAGTTCATCAGGATTAGTAGTAACAAAAACACATGCAGACCCGGTAATTGCTATTGCAGGGGAACAGATCTCCTATGTAATGCACCTGTTCAATAACGGGCCCAGTGATGCAGTTGGTACCATAATAACAGACACCGTACCCGCTGCCGTGTCAGATGTAAGCTGGTCGGCCACCGCGCAGGGAGCGGCAGAAATAACAACAGGAGCTGCGGGTACAGGCAACCAGGTGCATATCACCGGCAATATTCCGGCAGGCAGTTCCAACAGGATCGTTATTAACGTTAGAGGAACAATAGCTCCCGGTTTTGAAGGCGCGTTGCTGAACAGGGTAACTGCCGATCCACAGGAACCATTATCACCTGCAGTTACAGACCAGGATATTGCAACGGTACAAAAATCGCTGGCATTTAACATACATAAAACAGGCCCGGCTACGGCCATAGCAGGAGAGCAGATCTCCTATGCAGTGGATGTTGAAAACC
>JBCNPS010000266.1:0-9701 GCA_039593235.1 Chitinophaga sp.
AGCAGCTATGGAACGGTACACAGGAAGGACTGATTGTTCTTAATACCCGTACAAACACAATCAATCGTTATCTCCCCGACAATGAAAACATCTACAGCATCACCAGCCCATCAATAAAATGTACCTATATCGACAGGCAGGGGATCTACTGGATCGGCACCTTCCGCGGCGGTGTCAATAAATATGATAAAAACCTGAACCTCTTTAACTTCAAACCCGGTACTATTTTTCACACACAGTACCGCAAATCATCCATAGTAAGCGCTTTTGCAGAAAACAACGAAGGAAATATACTGGTTGGCACGGATGGAGGCGGCTTGTTTAGCTTCAACCGTGAAACCGGGAAAGTACAGCCGGTGAATATTCCCCTCCCGGCCAACAATTACATTTCCATCATGGCGCTTCATTATACCCGGGGAAAAAAGCTGTTCATTGGCACTTATGCTTATGGCCTGCTGATACAGGACTGTGCCACCGGGACCTACAAACACCTGGCAAAAGGCCCAGGCCCGGGCAACCTGAACGCCAATGATATTTTTTGTATAAAAGAAGACAGCCAGGGCAATGTTTGGGTGGGCACCAATGGCGGCGGCGTAAACATTTTAAAGAATGATGAAATCGTTGCCCGGTTCAGTCCACATCCCAGGCCCGGTATGCCCGGCGAAAAAAAGCTGCCGCTTAATGGGTACATCAGAACCATTGAGGAAGACGCAGACGGAAATATCTGGATCGGCACACACGGCGGGGGGATCGGGGTGTATCATCCCGCTACCGGCAAATGGGATATCTATACACAAAGCAACAGCCGGTTATCAGGCGATAAAATACAGGTGATACTGCGCGACAGCCGCGGAAATATGTGGGTAGGCACCTATGGCGGAGGACTGAGCCTCTTCAACAAAACCACCGGGCGGTTTATCAACTACGCTGAAAAAGACGGGCTGCAGAATACCACCATTTACCAGATCCTTGAAGACCAGGACCATACCCTCTGGCTGAGCACCAACACCGGCATCAGCAGCTTTAATACCATCTCAAAAAAGATCCGGAACTATACGCATTACAACGGCGCGCAGAATAATAACTTCGTTCACACCTCCGGCATACGGTTATCTGATGGAGATATTATGTTCGGCGGACTTGAAGGCTTTAATTATTTTACGCCCTGCAGTTTAACGGTGAACAAAAATGTACCTGTTGTGCTGCTAACGGATTTAAAAGTATCCAATAAATCAGTGGTACCGGGTGAAGACAGTCCCATTAAAGACCATATTTCCGTTACCCGCGATATCAGGCTTGCATACAAACAGAATTTTGCCCTCAGCTTCGTGGCGCTGAATTATACCATCCCCAGGAAAAATTACTATGCTTATAAACTGGAGGGGTTCGACAAAGACTGGAACTATTCTGGAACTGCCAGCACCGCCTCCTACACCAACCTGGATCCGGGAGTGTATACCTTTCATGTAAAAGCCAGCAATAACGACGGTATCTGGAATACAGATGATACTACTATAAAGATCTACGTACAGCCGCCATTCTGGCGCACCGTGTATGCGTATGCGTTGTATGTGATTGTTATCTGCGCGCTCCTGCTATATAGCCGGTACCTGGGCATTGCCAGGATAAGAAAGAAATTCCTGGCAGAACAGGAAAAACAGGAGATCAAGCGTATCCGCGAACTGGACCGGATGAAAATTAAATTCCTTACCAATCTCAGTCACGATTTCAGAACACCTATTTCACTGATCATGGGCCCCGTGGAACAATTGATTGCCGGGGAAAAAACCGGCAACAGGATTGAAAAACTGAACATGATCAAACGAAACTCCAGGCGGCTGCTCAACCTCGTGAACCAGTTACTTGATTTCAGGAAGATGGAAGAACACGAGCTAAAACTGCAGTTGTCAAAAGGAGAACTGGTTACCTTCATCAGGGAAGTGACAGATTCCTTCAGCGACTTTGCCGAACGAAAGAAGATCCGGTTTACCTTCAACAGTGTTCCGCCATCCCTGTTTGTTTTCTTTGATCACGATAAAATGGAACGCATTCTCTTCAACCTGCTTTCAAATGCATTCAAATTCAGCCTGGAAGATGGCGCCGTAACGGTTGAACTAAAATTAGCGGAAAAGCCGGCTGCCCCTGGCCAGCAATGGGTGCTCATAGTAGTAAAAGATACAGGCATCGGCATCCCCCGGGATAAAAGAGAAAAGATATTCGACCACTTTTTCCAGACCAATACCAGCTCCGCCATACTTAACCAGGGCACCGGCATCGGGCTATCCATTACAAAGGAATTTGTGAAAATGCACGGAGGCGCCATTGAAGTGGAAAGCGAACCAGGGCAAGGCGCTGCCTTTTCCATACAGCTTCCTTTACAGGTAGCAGAACAACATATTCCTGAATCTGCACCATTGCCCATTGCGTTGCCACCTGCACAGCCAGCGCTACAAGTGGCAGCTACCGGAACAGAAAGTTTTCCTGAAATGTCAACTATTCTACTGGTGGAAGATAATGAAGACTTCAGATTCTATCTCAAAGACAACCTCCGCAACAGCTACAAAGTAATAGAAGCAGCCGATGGAAAAGAAGGCTGGCAAAAGGCACTGGCACTGCACCCGCATATAATTGTCAGCGATATCACCATGCCGCAGATGGATGGCATCAGCCTGTTGCAAAAACTAAAATCCGACAAAAGAACCAGCCATATACCGGTGATATTGCTCACGGCGCTTACCAATGAAGAACAACAGATCTCAGGACTGGAAACCGGCGCCAACGACTATCTCATTAAGCCCTTTAACTTCGAGATCCTGCATGCAAAGATCCGGAACCTGCTGCACCTTAACCACACGTTGAAAAACACTTATACCAAACAAATAAAAGTACTGGCCCCGGAAGTGCAGAAAGCATCATCAGAAGAAAAACTGCTCAATAAGATCGTGAGCCACCTGGAGGAAAAGCTAACCGATTCGCAACTCTCAGTAGAAAGTCTCAGTAAAGAAGTTGGCATGAGCCGGAGCTCTTTATATAATAAATTGCTGGAACTTACCGGGGAAACGCCTGTAGAATACATCCGCTCCTACCGGCTGGAAAAAGCCATGACCCTCCTGGAAAAAAGCGACATGACCATTGCCGAAATTGCCTACCAGGTAGGGTTCTCCACGCCCAACTATTTCGCCAAATCATTCAGGAATAAATACAATATGCTGCCATCGGAATTTGTTGCACAGATCAAAAAAGGCAGCGCCGGTGAAAAAGCCTGTTAAAAGAAGTCCCCGGAAATATATTCCCGGGGACAATTATCAAAACAATTACATAAAATTAAAAAATAAAAATCAGGCTAATCAGCAAAATCAGTGTAATCCTGAGTCAGACAAAATCCGTGTTATTTTGCGTTGGCTTCCAGCGCCTGCGCCGTGGCCGCATAACTCAACTTTCTCACATATGCTTCCGTCCAAAGCCCTATTGGCTCACCTGCCCGCCAGGAAGAATTGGCCCGGCTGTCTAACGGACTCCAGATGGTAATACCATAGCGTTGCTTAACGGGAATGAGCTCAAAATATTTATCGATTACGTACTTGTACATATCGGCCTGGGCTTTGTAATGCTCCGCAGTAGCCTCGGGTGTTTTTACGCCCACACCTATGTCCAGTTCAGATATTTTGATCAGTTTCCCGGTAGCGGCCAACAGCTTGAACATCTCCGCAATATTCTCTTTATTGGTACTGGTGCTGATATGCATTTGCGAACCGATACCATCCACTTTAGCACCTTTGCTTTCTATGTAATTCACATATGCAATCAGGCCACGGCATTTGTTGAGATCGTATTCAAGATTGTAATCGTTAATAAAATGAATATCACTTGCGTTACCATATTGCCTGGCCATTTTAAATGCGGTGACTGCATAATCCTTGCCCAGGTAGTCCTGCCAGAAAAACTCGTCCGCCGCTGTATTGGGCCGGCCTATGCCTGTTTTCAACTCATACGGATTACCATCATCCATGGGCTCATTTACCACATCCCATGCTTTCACAAATGGCTTCCCTGCTCCTACCATACCACTCATCCATTTATCAAGCGCTGCTGTGAGGAGGTATTTCTTTTCTGCGGCTGTTTTTTCCACGGTGGTGGTAGCGCCTCCGGTAGCCTTTGTATTTTTTAATACCACATCATCGATATAAACGGTGCCGGCAAATTCACCGTAACTGAAAATCAGCCGGGATCTGTCGGCCGCGGTAGCCGTGGTGGCTATGGTCACCTGCTTCCATTCAGTGGTAACCGCTACCTGTCCATATCCGTTGGAGGAATAGTCGGCGCTTTGCAGCTCCGGGCGGATGATCCCTTCAGCAGTTCCTTTCACCCAGAAACTCAACTCGTAAGTTTCTCCATTATCCAGTGGCGCAGCAAAATCGTAGCTGGTTTGCACCTCCCAGTAATTAGCGGCTTTAGCGGGATTGGTTACATAAAATGCCTTGCCTTTGTTACCCAGCCCCATACCATCGGCAGTAACACCGCGGGTGGAGCTGCCGCCCCAGCCTCCCCAGCCGCTGCCGGATTCAAAATCGCCATTGCTTACAAGATTACTGACCACGGGCGTTCCCTGGGTATCGTATACGTATAAATTGTTGATGTCGATATAATACGTTACGCCGGCTTTGTATCCCAGGTCGAAATGCAGCTTGATATTATCGGCGGAAAAATCATCTATCGTAAAACGGATCTCCTTCCACGACATCCCGGTGGTGAAGGTAGGAGAAGGCGTTCCTGACCTGGTCCAGTCTACCGAAGGCGTATTGTTATTCAATCCTTCAAAAGAGATCCTTCCTTCCCCGGCCGCATCAGACCTGATATACATTACCACTTCATACTTATGTGTTTTATTGACAGCCACGCCCGGCGTCACTAACTGCAGGTCCGAAGCGGCATTCGAGCTGCCGCCCGCAACCAGCTTAATGGCTTTGTTTCCCGCACCCATGCCTTCTCCATCAGCTATGGAAATACCGGCGCCGGGATGCGATAAGCGCCAGCCTGTGAAACTTTTATCCTTCAGGGCCGCAAGGTTCAAATCATTCGGGTAAGCGGGAGACGTTACCAGCAGAGGGCTGAGCAGCCCCTTCAGGTAAGCGGCATTCTGGTTGGCATGCCACATCAGGGTATGACCATATACCTGCATCCCTGATTCACCCGCCGTTTGAAGCAATGAGCTAACTTTCGCCAGGTCTAAACTGCCATCGGCTTTCACGATGGCCCCATGTTTCATTTCATAGCCCAGCACAATTTCATCGAAGTTCCTGTTGGCTAACCGGTACATCACTCCCTTATCCAGATACTCCTGCAACCCCAGCGCCACTCCTAATTTAAACCCGGAGTTGGTAGCCCGGTTAATATAACTCTTCAGGGCAGGGTAAGCATCTATGTCTTCCTGCGCGGCAATGCTCCCTGGTTTATCTACATTGAAATCAAGCGCCTTGTATTTATTGCAGGAAGTAATAATAACAAACCCGATAAAACTGACAGCTATTTTATAAAGTCGATTCATAAAAATTACTTTAATGGTTATTTACTTACCGGCGTAAAAGTTTCCATAGTTACCGCCCTGTCTCTTAATACCAGCGTGTCTGATGTAGCTACCTGCATACCCGCCACCGTCACCTGGTAATCGAGATAAAGCGCATCGCGATCCTTGCTGCCCCAGCTGTTCTTCTCTCCCCTTTTTACAAAGCGGCCATTTCCGGTGGCCGTGAAACCAGCGCTGCCAGCGGAAATGCTGCATTTATCCTGGTCGTCGAATGTAAGCAGCAGCGTACAATAAACATTAACGCCGTCCTTATCTTTATATACCACGGGAAATTCCAGCTCCTTCACTGAGCGGGTGTTTAATTTATTCACCTCGTCGGACTCCACATATTCTTTATGCCTTACAATCGTCTGGTTTACATTTCCCGATACGATATCTTTTCCCCGGCGCAAATAGTTCCCATGCCAGGTGTTCACGTATTTCACGGCATAAAGGATAAAGTCTTTCCCGCTCAATATGGAATCCGCACCGGTTTTATCGGTCATACGCAACGGGATCACATAAGTATTCCTGGTCGTTTTGGGATCATTAAAGAAAGCATCCGTCAGCTGTACCTCCACTCCTCCTGCAAGCGTGCCTTCGGGGATCACGATCTCATTGGCGGCAAGTGAATAATAATTAGCGGGCATCGGCAGGATCTCGTCTTTCCCTGCGCCAAACAGCAACCCGTTTCCCAGCAGGGAGTTATCTACCCTGATCCCGATATGCAGGTCCTTTTTTGTGTAATAAACGCCTCCCGTGGTGGCCATGATCTTACATTTGCGCTGGTTATCCAACTCCGTGCTGAATATATCTTCACCGAAAGTAATGGTACGCACGGGATACTGGTACGCGAAATACACTGTCTGGTATTCATAATCCGGGAAGGTTACCTCTTTGTTGCAGGCTGCCAATACAAGAAGCAGCATGATGGGTACTAAAAACTTTTTCATCTTCATTAATTTTAAAATTATTTCTTCACAAAGCGTATCCTGTTAGCGCCAGCCTTTATTCTGTTCCAGGGATCCGAACTTTAGTATCTCCCCGTAAGGGATGGGGCCATAGATCATGAACGGCTGGAACTGCCTGTTTTCCACGTTTACAACGGAATAGTTATTATTCCGTATACTCACGCCTTTGGCGGTTTCGCTGATGTTAGCATTCCAGCGGCGGAGGTCCCAGAAGCGGAAACCTTCAAAGCATAGTTCTATTCTCCGTTCATTCCTGATCAGCGCCCTCATTTGTTCCTTGCTGCCTTTGCTCTCTTCCAGGTAGGGGTCGCCGTTGGCAGTGCCTACACCGGCTCTTGTACGGATAGCTTTGATAACATCGTACGCGGAGAAGCTGTAAGCGCCGGCGCCTGTTGGTCCCCAGGCTTCATTCGCAGCTTCTGCGTAGTTGAGAAAAATTTCCGTATACCGGATATGCGGTTTATAATGCCGTTGATTGTTCGCCGAGTTAGGATTAAGATTTACGTCCTGGCGTAACAGCTTACGCAGGTAGTAGCCGGTACGTGTAGAAGTTTCTACTTTGTTCAGCGCATCGTTGGTAGGCCCGTCTGCCGCAGTATTGATCGTTGAATTATTGGGTCCCGCGGTACCGCCATTCACTAAAATGAACATACGTAGCCGGGGATCCCGTCCGGAATAAGGATTGGAGGCGTCATAACCGCTGGCAGCATCGGTAATAGGCAATCCGTTGGCCATCGGGAAGGCATCAACCAGATTTTGTGTTGGATTAATGCGACCGTTGCCAAACAAACTGGGTGGAAAATTGGCTTGTTCCAGATCGCGGTTATCGCCATAATTATTTCTCCAGAGTATTTCAGCAGGATTGGCTCCATCGGCCAGCCCGGCTATTTCTGATGCATTCGAATACCAGGTAAGCCCATTGGCCGATAAAGCGCTTATGCCGCCTTTTAAGGCAATTACTTCCCCCGCATAGTTTGCAGCGTCTGCCCAGGTGGTGGTGCTGCCGCCGCTGAAAGCAGGGCTTGCCGCCAGCAATGCCGCCTTTGAGCGGATGGCCTTTGCAATACGGCCGGTGAGGAACCCGCGGAAAGCGGAACCAAAAGCGCGGTCATATTGCTCTTTGGTAACAGTGCCGTACTTTGGAGGAATAAGCGATGCATTAGGGATATTCTCGTAGTCTGTTGGCAGTAATTGATCGGCCTGCGCCAGGTCGCTGTAGATCTGTTTCATACAAGCATCAAAATTGCTTCTTGGCTTATTGAAATCAGCATTGGTTCCCTGTACTTCAAGGTTAAGCGGTACACCGAGTATAGCGGAGCTTTCAGACATACCGGCGTGAGCCTGTAGCAGGTGATAATAGAAAAGGGCGCGCAGGCCGCAGGCCTCTCCCTTTATCCGCATGGCGAACAATTTGCTCACCACCGGGTCGGCCGCCCATTTCACGGTGTCCACATCCCGCAGCGTAATATTGAGATACTGGATAGCGGCGTACGCATTGGTCCACTGATTAAGCGGGTCATTATTGGCCGTCCATTGCCCATTGGCGATTTTCAGGAACGAATTGTTCTGGTCATTGGTAACAGCATCGTCTGTTGCCACATCATTAAACGACCATGAATTTGTTGGGATGCGGTTATAACCATTCAGCAACACGCCAAACGGTAGCCCCGCATTGTTGGGGGGATAATTCCCCAGCTCCTGGTTATTCTCTATTTCCGGAACCAGCAGATCTTTACAGCTGGTAAGCAAAAAAATAAATGCCAGGAAAATGATAGTATTTCTTTTCATAAAGTGGAAACTTGATTGGGTGAAAAACAGGAATCAGAACATTGCTTTTACACCAAGGTTATATAAGCGGGTTTGCGGCGCGCTGCCAATATTCATCTCCATCAGTTTACGTTCGGCAGCAATCGTGAGCAAATTGAAGCCGCTCACATATACACCCATCTCCTGTACAATTTTCTTATTGCCAATCAGGCCGGTCATGTCATAAGAGATCTGCACTTTAGCCAGGTCAATCCGATTGGCCTTGTACAACCAGAAATCCGAATTGCGGAAGTTGTTGTCGCTGTTGAAGGTGGTTAAACGCGGATACTTCGCGGATTGCGCCGTTTCGGGCGTCCAGCGGTCCCTTACCACTTCGGAATATTTGTCTTCTCCATCTACCCAAAACCAGGAACTGTTCTTCATTCCATAGGAACCGAACCGGCCCTGGCCCAGCGCAAAGAAAGAGAGGTTCTTCCAACGAAGGCTTACGTTTATCCCCAACGTAAGAGGTGAGCCAAACCAGCCCCCACGGCCCAGGTATACTTCATCGCGGGTATCAATAATGCCATCTCCATTCTGATCTTTATACTTGATATCGCCTGGTTTCACCTCACCAAAAGACTGGGCAGGAGAATTTTTAATATCATCTGCATCACGGAAAAATCCCTGGTGCTGCAGTCCCCATATCGCATCCAATGGCTTACCTTGCCGGTACTGGTAGTTTTCTTCATACACCTCCGCGCGTTTGGTGGCCATTGTTTTATACCAGGTACCCACCAACCCGATGGAATAATTAATGGCCGATAGCTTTTTGTTTAAACTGAGGTTGAAATCAAGGCCCACCCGTTTGTCGTCATTATAATTTACATAGGGAATAAAAGATGATACCGGCCAGCCTGTGGTGAAATAGGAAGGAAACAGCACGTCGGGCTGGATGATATTACCCGTGATTTTATTTATAAAGAAATTACTATTCAGTTTTACCAGTTCATGAAAGAAAGATCCCTCCAAACCTATACTGATCTCTTCCCTTTTTGGAAAACGCATATCGGGATTAGCGCCCCGCCTGGATTCTGTGGCCTGTACGCCGGTGCCATCCTTCCAGCCAAACCAGCTACCCAATGTGGTATAAACACCCTGGTACATGTAGTACGAGGCAATATCGAGGTCGGTATGCAGTACGCCCGCGCTGGCAGTTAAACGCAGATCATCTACTCCGCGTAAACCGCGCATAAAGGGCTCATTACTGAGCCGCCAGCCCAGCGACATCGTTGGTGAAAAAGCGGTCCGGTTTCCTTCCGGCAGTTTCGCACTGTGTACCATGGCGCCGCTGAAATCGATATAGTAGGTATGATCAAAATTGTAGCCCAGCTGTAAACCAAGGTTGGCATTACTGTTAC
>JBCNPS010000267.1:0-9685 GCA_039593235.1 Chitinophaga sp.
ATAAGATTTATTCTCCCAAAATCTTTCAAAAGTCCAAAATGATCAAATCAAACAAATCAGCATAATCAGTGTAATCCTGGGTCAGACAATCTTCGCTGCATAAAAAAGCCCCGGCATACGCCAGGGCCCCGGATTGTTTATAGTTGTGTTAATTAGGTAAACTAAACCTGATAGGAAGATTAAACTGTACTGCCACGAGGTGCTCATTTTGCTTGCCTGGTTTCCATTTCGGCATGGCCTTCACCACCCTGATGGCTTCGTCTTCCAGGCCATAACCTTTCTGTGCACCTACTGTTTTTACATCACGGATAGTGCCATCTGCATTCACAATAAACTGCACAAAAGTAGTACCGCCCACCTTGGCTTTCTGCGCCTCTCCGGGGTAGCGGATATTTTTAGTGAGATAGCGTGCCAGAGCCTCTTCTCCTCCCGGGAATTGTGGTGGCTGTTCAACGAAGGTGAATACTTCATTATTGTTGTTGTCCGGGCGGAAAGTAATGGTTTCACCGGAGGGAGCCGGAGGAGGTGGTGCCGGTGTTTGTTTTCCCTCGTCCAGTGTAAACCGGATGGGCAGGTTAAATTGTACGGCAACATTCTTGCCTTCGTGTTTGCCCGGAATCCATTGCGGCATTGCATTTACCACGCGTACACCTTCTTCAGTAAGACCAAAGCCCGGATTTTTTCCAATGGCATGCGCATCTTTGACATAACCTTTTTCGTCTACTACAAATTGTATAAACACGATACCGGCTATTTTTTTATCTACTGCAGCTTTAGGATACTTGATGTTTTTGGAAAGATATTTTGCCAGCGCCTCTTCGCCACCCTGGAAGGAAGGGGGCTGTTCTACGAAAGTATAAACGTTGTCTTTCGTTTTGTTCGCTTTTTTAACAGGCGTGGTGTCCATTACAACTGTGGGTGATGGAACAGTTGCAGGAGCAGGTGCAACGGAGGTAGTGGCGGTAAACGCCGGAATGGCGGACGGGCGCTTATCGGCCACAAAAGCAAGGGAACAAAAAATGAACGCGGCCAGCGGCAGCACCATGATGCGCCGGAGGTAACTGAACCTGGGTGTATGGAATTGTGTCAGCATAAGGATTCTTCTTTTTATTGGCGGGTGAAAAAAGTCGTTCGTAATACTGAATTGTTTGCTTTGAAAGGCCATTTGCAGGATGGTTTGGGCATAGCCGGCTATTTCTTCTCCCGCCGCTTTTTTATCGGCCAGGAACTCATGTACCAGCGCCAGTTCCCTTTTTATCAGGTGAAAGAAAGGATTGATCCAGCATACGGCGGTTACCAGCTCCATGAAAAGTTTGTCTGTGCTGTGTTTCTCCTGCAGGTGTACCAGTTCATGTTTGAATATTTGCTGCCCTTCGGGCGAATTAAGGGAGGTTTGATGATCCCAGAAAATATAGTTGAAGAAAGAGAAGGGCGCTTTGATATCCTTGTTTTTCACAAACCGATAAGGAGGGATGTCCTGTACCTGGCTGCGGCGGATAAGGCTTTTGATCCGGAAAACGCTTACCAATATCCTTATCAGCAGCAAACCGATCACAATCATGTACAAGGTATTGAGTATGGTACCGGAGCTGATTCCCGGGTTGGCCGGTGGTATTACGGTTTCGCGGAGGTCCACAATACGTGCGGTGTACGACAGCACCCTGGATGATTCCTGTGCCTGCCACGGTAGTGGGATCTGCAGAAGTGGCGTGAACAATGATACCAGGGTGATCAGCACCAGGTAGTACCGGTTCCACTGGTGGAAACGGTTATTGCGTAAGGCAATATGGTAGTAGCCGTATAAAACGGCAGAACAGATGATCACTTTGGAAAGATAGGTGAGCAGAACTGTCATGGTTAAGGTTTTTGGGCTGCTTTAATTTTTTGTACCAGTTTTTCCAGTTCAGCAATGCTCAGTTCCTTTTCTTTCACAAAAAAGGATACCATGTTACTGAAGGAGCCGTCGAAATAGCCTTTTACGATGTTGTTCACCGTTTTGTGGCTGTAGGCATCTTTGGTGATCAACGCAAAGTACTGGTGGGATTTGCCGTAGGCTTTAAAGTCAACAAATCCTTTTTCGATCAGTATTTTAACCAGGGTGGATACGGTGTTATAATGCGGTTTGGGTTCCGGCATTACTTCAATAATATCCTTTACGAAGGCAGGACCGGTTTCCCAGAGCGCCTGCATGATCTGTTCTTCTGCTTTGGTGAGTTGTTTCATATATCATCTGTTATAAAAACCAAGTTAAAACTAATTAATTAGTTTAACAACTATTTTTTTAGTTTTAAAGAGATGGATATTTGACATATTATCACAACGAGTTATTTTTTAATTAGTTATTTTTGTCCGCACAGACCGTAAAAAACAGAAAGGACATGACGCCTGAACAACCTATTATACAATTAACAAACGCCAGTATATACCAGGGCCATTCATTGATATTAGGTGATGTGAACATCACGGTAAATAAGGGTGAATTTGTGTATCTCATTGGTAAAACCGGTACCGGGAAATCCAGTTTGTTGAAAACATTGTATGGAGATTTACCTTTAAATGATGGCACAGGGCAGGTAGTAGGTTTTGATTTGAAGAAGATGGATTGGAAAAAAGTGCCGTATCTTCGCCGGAATCTGGGTGTGGTGTTCCAGGATTTTCAGTTATTAACCGACCGCAACGTGCATGATAACCTGAAATTTGCGCTCCGGGCAACCGGTTGGCAGGATCCTAAGGAAATGGAGAACAAGATCGCGGATGTGTTGGAAAAAGTGGGATTGGGTACCAAAGGCTTTAAGATGCCATATGAGTTATCAGGAGGGGAACAGCAGCGTGTGGATATTGCCCGTGCTATGTTAAATTCGCCGAAACTGATCCTGGCGGATGAGCCCACCGGTAACCTGGATCCTGAAACTTCCGACGGTATTATGCAGTTATTGTTCCGTATCTGCCGGGAAGGCACTGCCATAGTAATGGCCACCCACGATTATATTGTATTGCAGAAGTTCCCGTCGAGAGTACTGCGTACGGAAAACGGGCATGTAACGGATAATGCAGCTGTTAATTTTTCTTCTTAGGAGTTGTTGAGAAAGAAAAATTTACAGATCTACATTATTCCTCATTTATTATTAATTTCCGGTTAATTGGTAATTCCTATTTTTTGAACTACCTTTGCACCGGAAAAATAGCGACAAAAAACATTATTATTACTTATTATTTTTAAAGATGTCTTACTTAACTGTTGAAAAGAAAGCCAATATTTTTAAGGAATTTGGTGGAAGCGAAAAAAATACAGGCTCTGTGGAAGCACAAATTGCGCTGCTGACTGAGCGTATCAACAGCATTTCCGGTCACCTGAAACAAAACAAAAAGGATTTTTCTACCCACCGTGGTTTGATGAAAATGGTTGGCCAGAGAAAGCGTTTGCTTTCCTATTTATCTAAAACCAACCTCACAGGCTATCGTGCCCTTATCGAGAAGTTAGGTATCAGGAAATAACCATGACTTAATTATAGCGCTATTCCCAACTTATATGGTTGGGAATAGTTTTTTTGTATGTATACGTTTTGTTATCCGGATGATTTGAAATGGATAACGTTATCTAATTAATCCTCACTTTATTATGAATCTGACACCTATTTCAGTGAAATTCGATATAGGAGACGGTCGTATGGTGACCATCGAAACCGGCAAGTTGGCCCGTCAGGCTGATGGCGCGGTTACGGTGCGTTTAGGTAATTCAATATTGCTGGCCACCGTGGTAGCAAATAAAGAACCCAAACCAGGCCAGTCTTTCTTCCCCCTTACTGTTGATTACCAGGAAAAGTTCGCATCCGCCGGCCGTATCCCTGGTTCCTTTTTCAAACGTGAAGGCCGGTTGTCTGATTCCGAGGTACTTATTTCCCGTTTGATTGACCGCGCGCTGCGTCCCCTGTTCCCCGATAATTATTTGTGTGAAGTACAGGTACTCGTTTCCCTGATTTCATCTGATCCCGAAGTAATGCCCGATGCACTGGCCTGCCTGGCTGCATCCGCTGCACTGGCTGTTTCCGACGTGCCCATCCAGGAAATCATTTCCGAGGTACGTGTAGCCCGCATCGATGGCAAAATCGTGATCAACCCTAACCGTACCGAACTGGCCAAAGCCGACATGGATTTCATCATCGGTGCTACCGACAAGAACATCATGATGGTGGAAGGTGAAAGTAAAGAGTGCCAGGAAGAAGATCTGATCCTTGCTATTGAGGCCGCACACGCTGCTATCAAGGTGCAGGTAAAAGCACAGGAAGAACTGCGTGACCTGAAAGGTGTAACCGGCAAACGTGAATACGCACAACCTCATCAGAACGAAGAACTGAAAGCAAAAGTGGAAGCTTTTGCAAAAGATAAAATTTACCAGGTAGCCAAATCAGCTTCCGCCAAGCACGATCGCAGCGATGCGTTTGCTGCCATCGGCGAGGAACTGAAAGAACACCTGGGTGAATTACCGGAGGAAGACCAGCCACTGGTAAAAGAATACCTGCACGACCTGGAAAAAGAAGTGATCCGCAACATGATCCTGGACGAATCCGTTCGCCTGGATGGCCGCTCACTGGACCAGGTACGCCCGCTGGCAATGGAAACGGATATCCTGCCTTCTCCTCACGGTTCAGCCCTGTTTACCCGCGGTGAAACACAGTCCCTGACCACTGTTACACTCGGTACACCGGAAGATGAACTGCTGATCGAAAGCGCTGCTGTTTCCAACTACTCTAAATTTATCCTGCACTACAATTTCCCTCCGTTCTCTACAGGCGAAGTGAAAATGATGCGCGGCCCCGGCCGTCGTGAAGTAGGACACGGTAACCTGGCCATGCGCTCCCTGAAGCAAATGATGCCGGGCAGCGACTACGCTTACACCGTAAGGGTGGTTTCCGATATCCTCGAATCAAACGGTTCTTCCTCCATGGCTACCGTATGCGCCGGCTCCCTGGCACTGATGGATGCCGGTGTACCTTTACCTAAACACGTTTCCGGCGTGGCAATGGGACTTATCTCCCGCGCTTCCGACGGCAAATGGGCGGTATTAACCGATATCCTTGGTGATGAAGATCACCTGGGTGATATGGACTTTAAAGTAACCGGTACCCGCGATGGTATTGTTGGTATCCAGATGGATATTAAAGTAGACGGCTTAAGCATGGATGTAATGCGCTCTGCACTGGCCCAGGCCAAAAAAGGCCGCCTCCATATCGTGGAAGCCATGTACGAAGTGGTACCTGCAGCCCGTCCTGAACCAAAACCACATGCGCCACGTATGGAAAAGATCATCATTGACCGTGAATTTATCGGCGCTGTGATCGGACCCGGTGGTAAAATTATACAGGAGATCCAACGCGAAACCGGTACTACCATCAACATCGAAGAAGTTGGTGAAACCGGTGAAGTAAGCATCTTCTCTGCACAGAAAGAAGGCCTCGATAAAGCCGTGGCATGGGTGAAAGGAATCATTGCCGTACCTGAAGTAGGTGAAGTATATGAATCCGTTGTAAAATCCATCATGCCTTATGGCGCTTTTGTTGAGTTCATGCCTGGTAAACAAGGCTTGCTCCACATCTCCGAAGTTTCCTGGAAACGCCTGGAAACAATGGAAGGTGTACTGACAGAAGGCGAAAAAGTGAAAGTGAAACTGACAGGTACTGATCCTAAAACCGGTAAGTTTAAGCTGAGCCGTAAAGTGCTCATGCCTAAACCGGAAGGTTATGTGGAAAGACCTGAACGCGAAGAGCGTGGCGACAGGGGCGATTTCCGCGATCGCGGAGACCGTGGTGATCGCGGCGACAGACGTGGTCCACGTGACGACAGGCGCGGTGGCGGCGACAGGCGTGATTTCAACCGCGATGGTAACCGTGGCGGCGGAAACTACAACGCTGGTCCTGAAAAACCGCAGGAGCCTACCTTTGATGCCGAATAGGCGCTGTTATAGCTAGCAGATAACTGGAATTAAATACAAAAAGAAAGCAGTCACCCCAGGTGGCTGCTTTCCTATTTTATGATGGATCCGTTGTTATCTTCTTGTGAGTTGTTCCACCCGGAAAGTGCTTTCCCTGAAGATCTCCCGGCCGCTGTTCAGGCGGAATACGCGGTAGTTGGTACCATCAACTGGCTCGGCAATCATTTTATAGGCCGGCTGTATTGTCTTTGTACTTCTGTCTATTACCCTTACTTCCCCTCCTGCCAGCAGGTCAGGCATTATTTCTTCCACATAGGGAAGCATAATACCGCCGTCTTCCGCCCACAGCATATTCATTTTACCTGTGCTGTAGTTGAAATCCTTATTGGCGGTATCTTCCAGGTAACAGTAAGCCTTGCGGAAATGGTTGCCCATATCTATAGCGTTCAGGTGTGCAAACTGCACACTGTTAAATACCTTATTGCTGTATTTACTGTTGCGGAGGGTGGAATCCATGGTCGCCATATATTCCGTAAGATGCTTCCGGTCGAAGATCAGTGTTACATTTTCAGTTTGATAAATGATGGAATCAGTAATAGGTTCAGGAGGCCGTACTTTGATTACCTGGGCTATTCCGGGCAGCGACAAAGCAATGCCGATTAGCAAGAGAAACAGTGCTTTCATAGGATATTTGATATGATTTAAAAATCAAATATAATGAATTTTGATCTTAGGGAGATGAACCGGGTTTACCTGCAGTAATGAACAATCCTTGAGCCATTGCTGCGGCATGGGAAATTTACTTTGAATAATCCGCTGGCGGCTGCCGTGAACACGGAAGTTGTTGTTGTTACAATGAACAATCCATCGCCTGAACGCTGAAAGCTACCCGCTAATGGCTATCTTTGCGGCCTATGTCTTACATTGCCATTACCATCCGTGCCGCCGCTGCACAAACAGACCTGCTGATTGCACAATTGTCTGAACTGAAATACGAGGGGTTTGAAGAACAAACAGACACGCTGATTGCCTACATTCCTGCCGCTGATTTTGACGAGGCTGCATTGCAGGAGCAGTTGGAAGCTCACGGAGTTACCTATACGAAAGAAACCATACTGCCGGTTAACTGGAACGCCGTATGGGAAAGCAATTTTCAGCCTGTGCAGGTAGACGGCTTTTGCGGTATCCGTGCGGAGTTTCACCCGCCGTTTGATCCGCAGCCCGTACATGAAATTATTATTACCCCTAAAATGGCTTTTGGTACCGGGCATCATGCTACCACCGCCTCTATGATAAAGCTCATGGAGCAGCTGGATTTTAAAGACAAAAGGGTGTTTGATTTCGGCACCGGCACCGGGATACTGGCTATCCTGGCAGAAATGATGGGAGCTGCAGCCATAGATGCCATCGACTACGATGAATGGTCCGTAAATAATACGCTGGAAAACATTGCGGCTAACGGAATGAGCAGGGTAAAAGTATGGCAGGCCGACAATCTTGATGCGATTACCGGAAAATATGATATATTGCTGGCAAATATCAACTATAACATTTTAATGAAATTTATGGGAGATATGTACGGGTTATTAGTACCCGGGGGCAAATTACTGTTGAGTGGCATTTTACCTGCCGATGAAGAAAATATTACAGCGGAAGCAGTTGCGAAAGGATTTACCGGGGAAGGAAGGATAGAAAAAGACAACTGGCTGGCGCTCCGGTTTTGTGTTCCGGAACTGAAATAAATAAAAGTTACATATAAATAGTGTTGATAATCCAACTTTTGTGTTACAATCTTTTCTAATATTCTCTCTATTTTAACACAGAATTTGTTATCTTAGCATTCCTAACTTGTAGTGATGGTAGAAATTTTATTGCTTATTTGTGCTTATCTCGTAGGATCTGTTCCTACGGCTGTTTGGGTGAGTAAAGGCGTTTTTGGTATGGATATCCGGGAGTATGGCAGCGGTAATGCCGGTGCTACCAATACTTTCAGGGTGCTTGGTCCGAAGGCGGGTACTTTTGTAATGGTGGTAGATATGCTGAAAGGTGTATTGGCCGTTCGTTTAGCTTATCTGGCCCCTTATTATCATGATCCTGAGCATCTTACACAGCTGGTGAACCTACAGATCGGTCTGGGGCTTGCTGCAGTGGTAGGCCATATATTCCCTATCTGGGCAAACTTCAAGGGAGGTAAAGGAATTGCTACCCTGTTCGGACTGGTGCTGGCTATCCAGCCGCTGGTGGCTTTGTGTTGTGTAGGGGTCTTTTTAATGATCCTTTTCCTGACAAGGTACGTTTCACTCAGTTCTATCATTGCCAGTATCGCTTTCCCTATACTGATCCTCTATATCTTCAACGAACCTGAAATTTTTTATCGCATATTTGCCATAGCTGTTGCTTTAATGGTGGTATTAACCCACCAGAAGAATATCACGCGGTTGTTGAAAGGAGTGGAAAGTAAAGTGCCGCTGTTTAAAAATAAAAAGGACAAGAACTAAATCAGTTATAGTTATATCATTAAAAGCAGGAAGCAAAAAGCGATAGCCATAAAAATGTGCATGCTTTTTGCTTTGTGCTTTTTGCGTTTTACGCATATTTAAATTGATGCTCCCATGAAAAAGTATGTCTTATTCTTTACTGCAAGCCTTGCATTGGCGGCCTGTACGCGCGTACCCATTACCGGTCGTAGCCAGTTGAACCTCGTTCCTGAAAGTACCATGCAATCTATGGCCCTGCAGCAATACCAAACGTTTTTGTCTGAAAACAAAGTAGTATCGCAAACTACCAGTAAAGATGCCGAAATGGTAAAAAGGGTAGGGCAGCGTATTGCGAATGCTGTAACCAGGTACATGAACCAGAATAATATGGGGAGTGAAATATCCAGCTACAAATGGGAGTTTAACCTGGTAAACAGTAAGGAAGTAAATGCCTGGTGTATGCCTGGTGGTAAAGTGGTGGTATATACCGGTTTGCTGCCGGTAACGCAAAACGAAACTGCACTGGCCTGTGTAATGGGACATGAAATTGCACACGCTATTGCCCGTCATGGTAACGAGCGTATGAGCCAGGGATTGGTGATGCAGGGGATCCAGGTAGCAGGTTCAGTAGCTTTAAATAAAAACCCCACTGCAGTAAATATTTTCAACCAGGCATTTGGTGTTGGTGGTAACTTAGGTACACTGGCTTTTTCACGTGGCAATGAACTGGAAGCGGATCACCTGGGTGTGATATTCATGGCGATGGCAGGTTATAACCCGCAGGAATCCATTCCTTTCTGGCAACGCATGGCCAGTATGAGCCAGGGCCAGAAGCCACCTGAATTACTGAGCACTCACCCAAGCGACGCTACCCGCGTACAGAAATTACAACAGCTGATGCCGGAAGCAATGAAATATTATACCCCTGCAAAAGCATAAATTATAAAAAAGCGGGGCTGACCAAAAAGTAATGGTCAGCCCTATTTTATTCGGGTACCTGATGGAGCCCGATAATCGTTTATGCAATTCTCAGAGCCTTGATTTTACTTTTTAGTCAGCCCCGCTTTTTCATCTTCCTTATTCTGTTATAATTTCAATTACCTTCTTATTTTTCTGCACTTTCATTTTATCCGGAACATGTGCCAGGATCTCTTTCTTAAAAGCCTCAATCAACGCCTGTTTAATAAAATGACGGTGTGTTACCAGGCTGATCTCCCTTACCGGCTCTGGGGCCTTGAAATAACGCACCATGTTCAGTTGCCGGGTGGAAAGATCCTGC
>JBCNPS010000268.1:0-9596 GCA_039593235.1 Chitinophaga sp.
ACACTCCCGCTGTTGATTCATGGCGCAGCCCGTCTTACATGATAGTACGGTGCGCCATGCTGATAATATTGTGGTGCTGGATAACGGGATCATTATAGAAGAAGGTACGCATGAGGAACTGAGTATGTCCAAAGGATACTATTATCGTCTTGTAAAAAATCAATTGCAATTAGAAGTATAACATATGCCGGAACCTGTTACATATTACAAAACGCCGGAAGTACCGCCTGTTACCGCAGGAAAGGAAGCCATTGTATACCGGTTGCCAGAACAGACCTTATCACCGGAGGTGGAAGACTTACTGGAACGAACGCCCTCCCGGTTTACGAGGATGGGGCTTTTCGCAGTAGTGGCGGCCCTGGGGATACTGGTACTGGTAGCCATTTTAGTAAAGTACCCGGATATCCTGGAAGGGAATGTGACGCTCACCACAAACCCGCTGCCCATAAGAGCAAAGGCGCAGAGCGGGGGCAGGGTATTACAGATTTTTGCGAAAGAAGGCCAGCAGGTAAAGGAAGGTGAGGTACTGGCGGAAATCGAAAATCCCATCGGCCTGAAAAAGATCAATGAACTGGAGCTGTTATGCGCATCCATCAACAGGTGGCTGCATAATGATGTAACCGATTCACTGGCGGTTAGCCTGAAAGATGACGGGCGCCTGCTGGGGGAAGCACAGGCCGATTACAATAAACTGGTACAAAGTATTAATACTTACCTGCTGGTGAAAGACCAGCGTATTTATCATAAGCGCATGGCCAATCTCCGTACCCAGGGCAGCCGTTATACAGCCCTCTCCAAATCGGTCGACAAGGAACGGGCATTGGTGAAACGGGAACTGGAAAGTGCAGAGGATTTTTTTGAAGCAAAGAAAAAACTGTATGAAGAAAGGGTGCTGTCGCGCAAGGAGTTCAATGATGAAGTAACAGCGCTCAATGAAAAAAGGCTGGCGCTGGAAAACCAGCTGGAAACAAAGATCCGCTCCGGCATCGCCGAAGGCGAAAATAACAAGCTGCTGCTGGACATGGAATATGAAAAAAAAGAACGGGAAAATGAATTGGTATTAAGCATTGAAGAACAGGTGCGCAATGTACAGAGCTATATCCGCGGATGGCGGCTGAAGTTCCTGGTAACAGCGCCCTTCAACGGGCGCGTATACGAGCTGCGGCCGCTGCAACGCAATGAGGTGGTTACAGCTGGAGAAGAGTTGTACATGGTGGCGCCGGATCATTTTAAATACGTTGCCTATTCCATGATCCCCGCTGCCAGCTTTGGCAAGATCGCAGTAGGCCAAACCGCCCATATCATGCTGGCACAGTTCCCCTACAATGAATACGGCTACCTGGAAGGGAAAGTGAGCTTTATTTCCCATACGCCCCAGGCCGCAGACAATACCAAACAGGGAGAGAAAAGCGAAGCCATGTACCGGGTGCATATCAGTCTGCCGGACAGCCTGTACACTACCTACCATACCGGCATACGGTTCAGCCCCGAAATGACCGGCACTATCCGTATCATCACCCGTGATAAGAACCTGTTGCAGCGGTTGCTTGATAATATTGCCAGGGTGGACAAATAAAAAATTCCCGATCGCGTAAACTTTTTCCCGATTGCGTAAACTTTTCCTTTTTCGTCGCCGGACCTTTGCAGAAGTTTTAATCAACCAGTCGATTTTAAATGACAAGACTTCTACTTACCCTATATACCCTGCTCTGTTCAGCAATGGTATATGCCCAGAACGGCGCCATCAGTGGTGTTGTAACCACCAGCGATGGTCATCCTGCCGTTAACGTAACTATCACTGTAGAACATACCAGGCTTGGTAGTATCAGCAATGAAAACGGTGAATACGCTATCAAAAATATTAAACCGGGTAACTGGACCCTGCGTATTACGTCCGTTGGTTCCGCTACCCAGTTAAAAGAGGTAACTGTAACTACCGGGCAAAACCAGCAGCTGAACTTCACCCTCAATGAAAGCGCTGCCCAGTTGAGCGAAGTAACCGTTTCCTCCCGTAACATGAACCGGGAAAGCAGGGTAGTAGCCAAAATGCCGCTTAAGAACCTGGAAAATCCCCAGGTGTACAATAGTGTTTCCACGGAAATTATGAAACAGCAGGGCATCACCACTTACGACGACGTGATGCGCAATGTGCCGGGCATCTTTCAAACCTGGCAATCTACCGGCAGGGCCGGCGATGGCGCCTCTTACTTTGCGCTCCGCGGTTTTGATGCACAGCCTTCCCTTATCAACGGCTTTCCCGGCCTCACCAGCGGTAACCTTGATCCCGCAGATGTGGAAGAGGTACAGGTGATGAAAGGCCCTTCCGGCACGCTCTTCGGCGCCAGCTTCTATAGCTATGGCGGTATCATCAATACCATCACCAAAAAACCTTACTACGGCTACGGTGGCGAAGTGGGATACAGTATCGGCAGCTTCGGGCTTCACCGCGTTACCGCCGATGTAAATACGCTCCTCAGCAAAAAACAAAAGATTGCCATGAGGCTCAATGCAGCCTATACTTCCGAAAACTCATTCCAGAATGCAGGTTTCCGGAAAGATTTCTTCATAGCGCCCTCTTTTGTATACGAAGTAAATGACCGTCTCTCTTTTCATGTAATGGCTGAAATACTCCAGGAAAAAAGGGCCGTGCCGCCGGTATTCTTTCACTCCGACCGCGTTGCCCCGCTCGATTTTAAAAACATCCGGGAGCTTAATCTCAATGTAAAAGAATCATTTACCAGCAACGAGCTTACCATTAAAAATCCCCGCATTAACGTACAGGCGCAGATGTTATATAAGCTATCAGGTAACTGGACCTCGCAAACCGTTTTTTCCGGTGGTAGGGTAAAATCCGACGGGCTCTATACGTATATCTGGGACCAGGATCCGGGCGACAAATGGTTTGGGCAGGATTTTCATCTCGAAAATCAAACCACCAAAACATTTGATATACAACAAAACTTCAATGGCGATTTCAAGATCGGTGGTTTGCGTAACCGTTTGCTGATAGGACTCGACTATTTCCACCGCAACGTAGTGGATAATGGCTCCGGCTGGATCACCGCCAGGAACGTGAGTCCGCAGGGAGAAGTTACCGACTATACAGATCCCTCTACTAAAGAAGTACACCCGGCTTTACCGCTTACAAAGGATGCTATTTACGGCGCCCTTGGGGCAACTTCCAACAGTAATTCCGATGTAACCAACAGCTTTTACAGCGCTTATGTATCTGATGTGCTGAACATCACGCCTGAATTGCTTGTGATGCTGAGTCTCCGGGCCGATTACTTTGATTCCAATGGCGATAAAAATGCCACCGACGACGACGGCTATAACCAGTTTGCGCTGTCGCCCAAGTTTGGATTGGTATACCAGGTAATACCGGATAAGATCTCTGTTTTCGGTAGTTATATGAACGCATTCCTGAACGTATCTCCATCTTCTGTTTATAATGCTGATGGCGTTTACGAACGTACGCAGTCGTTCAAACCAGAGCACGCCAACCAGTTTGAGTTTGGTGTGAAAACAGACATCTTTGCTGATAAACTATACGCTACTTTATCCGTGTATGATATCAAGGTAGGCAACAAAGTGATCCCCGACAGTAAGAACCCGATGAACGCTACACAGGGTGGTAAATTCGGCAGCCGTGGATTTGAAATAGACCTGAACGCTCATCCTACGCAGGGACTGAATATCATTGCCGGTTACAGCTTTAATCATACGAAAGTACTGGAAGGTAATAAAGATGATTTCTATAGCGAACCAGGCAGGGCGCCCGGTGGACAGGGACCACAAAACCTCGCCAACCTCTGGGCTACTTACCGGTTTACCGGCGGAGCGCTGAAGAACTTTGGTATCGGCGCCGGCGGAAACTATGCCAGCAGGTATAAAGTGATAGACAACAGTGTTACCGGCGTATTCTATTTACCAAGTTATGCTTTGCTGAACGCCGGTGTATTTTATAACGCAAAACATTTCCGTGTATCCTTCAACGTTAATAATATCACTAATGAAGTGTACTATAACGGATACTGGTCTGTGAACCCGCAGAAACCACGGAATTTTGTGGGAAATGTGGCATTTAAATTTTAATAGAGAGATATAAATAAGAAGAAAACAGCCGGCCCGGAACATGAGCCGGCTGCTTTTTTTATAAACTCACCCTGTTAAAGAAATTGATACTTAAAGAACCGGACACAATTTTCAGGCGTACGGTATGCAGCCCGTTTGCAGCAAAAGAAAGCGTGCCTGCATCAATGAGCGACCAGGTGCCGTTGCCGGTAATGGGCATGTTGATCACAGGGAGGTCTGTTCCGTCTACATTAAACCGGATGGAGGCCGCCTGGTTGGAAGAGTAACGCACCTCGAACTTGCTGTTGCCTGCGCTGAAAGGAAGCTCCCTCCATTCCATCCATTCGTTGGCCTGGGTATTGTTCACATGCCATCCGCCGTAGGTATCGCCATTTTTCACAATGTCCAGGTCGCCATCGCGGAAAGTGCCGCCGCTGTTGCCGCTGCTGAGGTCATTGTAAAAATCGCATCCTTCCGCTTCCACTTTCAGTGTGGCAGGATAAGGATTGTTGCTGAAGCGTCGCAGGATATTGATACGTTGATTGGGGTAATCATAATAAGTAACATCCTTGCTCCTGAAAATAGCAGCATTTTCCGCGCAATCGGTAAAACCCTCCAGTAAAGTAAAGAGCGCGCCGGCTCCCCAGGTATTGGTGAGCGTATTGATCCAGGTTTGCCCGTGATTGGCGTCGATGAACATATTGGTAGTGCCTTGTACCACGCGGAATCCGGGCACACCGGAGCCTACTTTTACACCATTGAAAGTATACAACGTAGAAGGATTGGTCATGTTAAACCAGTTATGCACGGCATCGGTTACCGTTGGGTCGTTCACGGTAGGGTCCCTGTCGATCCACGATTTTTCAATCACCAGGTAAGGATTCTGGCCGAAGGTGGCGTTGAATTGTGCGCGTATATACTGCAGGATCTTTTTCAGGTTACTGTTGCCAAAATTGGTAGCCCAGCTGGGATGTACCGCCCAGAAGAACACCACCGGCCTTCCGTTATATTTAAAGCGTTTGGCATCGGGTATATTCTGGTAGGCGGTTTTGATATTATAGGTCCAGATGTATTTATAGTTTGCCGTATCGCCGCAATCGAAAGGAGTAGAAGTCGTATAGCCCAGCCCGTTATCTACATTCCTGTTGGCGCACCAGGAAGAAGGGCAATCATCAAATACGGCGATGGTGAACTTGCCGGTTACACCCCTGCGGTCCATGGCCTGTGTGAGCTTTACCAGCTTGCGGGGATCGCCATGGTCAACGGTGGGTACATTGGGGCTGTAGCCACGGCAATTGGCGGCGAAGAAATCCTGCCCGCTGAAAGCAAATTCTTCCACCAGGTTATCCCACCAATCGTCTTCACTGGCGGATGATTTATACAGGGGCACATTGTAAAGGATGTTGCCCGCCGGTGTGGGATTAGGACCTCCGCCGGATCGGATGGTGTTGTTAAAGCCAACCACCGAGCCTATGAATTGGGTGGCCGCCAGTGTATTTGAGGAGGCCGACAATGCTTTGTCGCTGGGAACGGCTTGCGGTTCCAGTGCTTTCTTTGAGCAGGACGATATGCTCACTACAGTAATGAATGCAGTAACAAATAACAGGTGTTTCATAATTAAGGTTTTATAAGATGGTAAATGGGGCATTGAAAAGAGGAATGCCCGTTAACGTGGAAAACGGGATGCAACAAAGTGATGCTGCACCTCATGGAGCGTGACAATAATTCATATCGTGGGTTTTAATAAAGAAAAGGCGAAGGTAGAAGGACACGCTTAACAAAAGGCTTAACAAATGCATTAATAACGGGCAAGTGGCTACGAAAAATGGGTGGCTTGCTGTTTTCGGGGCTTTTTCGTATCATTACGCCAACAACGGATAACCCGGTTAACCCAGTTTAACGGAAACAAGCGGCATTTTAAAAGAACGGACTCATGGACATTCATGCTTTTGCACTGCCAGCAGATGGTAAAGATTATTTCCAGGTAGGTGATTTTATTTTTGATATTGATGATACCCAATCAGGCCAGGGATTGGATTATTCCGGCGCTGTAACCATCACATTGGTGGCCAGGACCAGCGAGGTGAAAAACGCGGTAAAGAAGCAATTGCTGGACGATTATGAGCCAACAGGCGAGGTGAAGATAGTGATTCCCGCATTGGGCATTTACAAGCCCGGTTTCCTGGAAGGCGCGCTTCAGTTTAAGGAAGACAAACAGGAAACGCCTTACCTTTCTATGAACAGGAGTGGCTTTCAGTATTCACTTAAGTTTTTTGGAGATGTTGTTTTCCGGGATGGCTGGGTAGCCATGCTGGGGCATCTGAAACCTTCCTGGGATGAGAAGCCTCGTTTCCAGGTAAATATCTTCAGAAAAATTAATAAAGAACAGTTCAACTGGGAACAATACACTTTTACGTCTGTGGAAGAAGCAGCGGGAGCCCCGGTAGAGCAGGTGAAAAAACTGGTGCTGGTGAACCCGGAGTTCAGCAAGCTACCCAACGAATTTTACCACCTGAAGTCCCTGCAGCGCGTGGAAATCACTCCCAAGTGGCCGGTACAGCAATTGCCGCTGGAACGGCTGGACGATAAATTGCTGGAGCTTAAAGACCTGGAGTACCTGGTGGTCGCTAATTCCGCACTGTGCCGGATCCCTGAATATATGAACAAGCTTACGCAGCTCAGGCACTGCTCGTTTGCGGGCGGGCAGCTGTCGCGCGTGCCAGCTCACCTGATGGATATGCCCCGCCTGGAATACCTGAACCTGAACGGTAACCAGATCAGCGATATTGCCGTATTCAACATGCCGGATCTTAAATACCTGCACCTGGCAAAGAACCAGTTAAAAACACTGCCGGAAAACCTGTTGTCGTTGCCAAAGATCGAAAAGATCAATGCATCGGGGAATCCCTTTTCCTTTCTCCCACCGGGCTTCTCCGATTTTGCGGGACTGGAACTGGATATCAAAAGCAAGCAACAGCTGCTTGATAATACTTATAGGGATGCGGACGGCAACGGGCCTGTAAACTGGAATAATGAGGCGTTCTTTGCGCAACATGATGAAGCGTTAATCCGGCCGGTGGACGAAATAATTGCGGAAAATGAGCTGTTACCACACCGGGATGCCTTAAGGGCGCTGGTAAAAAGGGCCATAGGGTTTAATCAAACCGGTGAAGAGGATTATACAACTACCGGCAATCACCGTTTTGGGGGTATGCCCGATTTGCCGGAGGATATTGATTACCCGGTATTTTACGACGATTATAATAAACGGGATTACAAATATGAATTTATTGCCCAGGTGAATTGTGAAGCACTGTCGCCTTTACAGGAATATTTACCCCGGAGGGGCACGCTCTTTTTTTTCTTTGAAACCATTCATCACCTGGGATCACGGGGCAATGTACCTTGCAAAGTGTTGTATGTGGAAGATAATTCCACCTTGCAATCCGGCAGGAGGTTTTCATTTGTGGAAGAGGATTTTTTTGAGCTGGAAGGCGGGCAATACACGCCTTACAAAGCGGATGCTTTTGTGAGGAATTGCGTGCCGGGCTTTTATTCCTGGCATTCCAACCAATACCAGTTCCGGGGCGTTTCAAAGCCGCTATTGGCCGATGAGGACCTGATGGAGAACCTGTATGAAACTTTCGAGGAGCCGGTTAATTTTCTCCTGGAAAGTGATCATGCTATCAATAGCTATGGTTTCACCCAGCATGAATCCCCGGAGTTGCAGGCGGCGCTGGCCTGTAAGGGTAATCCGGAAGACTGGACCATCCTGCTTGCCGTAAAATCGCGTGGCGACTTCCAGTGGGGAGATGCCGGCGACCTGTTTTTTGTGATACACAAAAGTGATCTGGCAAAGAAAGATTTCCGCAAAGTATACGTAACCCTGGAGAGCAGCTAAATTATTATTGCTATGAGAGAGAAACTGGTTTCATTCTGGCAACGTTTTGGCCCTCCCCTGGAAGCGTTGGGGCTGATACTTTTGATCATTGCAAATAGCTACATGAAAGATTCCCTGGCTTTCAGGGTGGTGGCGATCTCCTATTGGTTGATTTGCCTGGTGCTATATGTTAGCACCGAACCCAACTACCGGAGAGTAAGGTTCTGGGTTTTTCTTATACTTGGATTGCTGCTGGTAATTAACCAGCTCCCTCAACTTACAGGGAGTATGAATTAGCAGCCTGTTTCATGCAGTATCGATACAGGAAACCGGAAGATGGAACCGGACATCGCTTGTACTATTACCGGACATTATTCTTTCAAATATATGTATATCCGGGTGATTAACAATCACGTAATACCTGGCATTATTATGGGGCGCGTCATCTGACCAAAGTCGCCACTTATGCTGAAAAATTATGTCAGGATTGCCTGGAGAAATTTAGTTAAGAGTAAGATCTTTTCTTTCATCAACATCTTCGGCCTGGCAACAGGTATAGCAGTAGCCATGCTCATTGGCCTCTGGATCTATGATGAAGTTTCCGTTAATACGCATCACAAACATTACAGCACACTGTACCAGGTGATTATGCATCAAACCACTGATGGGGTAAGGCATACAAACCGGGGTATGCCATTGTCCATGGGAGATGAGCTGAAAGCCAGGTTCGCCGACTTTGACGGGGTGGCCATGTGCGACTGGGGAGGAAGGCATTCCTTATCCTATGGCGATAAGCGGTTTAGTAAGGAAGGTTATTTTATCGGGGAAGAAGCCATTGATATGTTTTCATTTAAGGTACTGAATGGCGATAGCCATCCCTTGCATGATCCGTATTCCATTGTGCTGACAAAAGAAACCGCGCGAACGCTTTTCGGAGAAGAAAACCCCGTTGGTAAAATAGTGAAACTGGACAATGTCCATAACCTGAAGGTGACCGCCGTTGTTGCCGGGCAACCCAAAAATGCTACCCTTGTTTTTGATCTGTTACTTCCGTGGCAATTGCAGGAAAATATCTATCCCAATATCAAAACTTATAAGGACAATTGGGGAAATTACTCCTAGCGTACGTTTGTACAGCTGAACGATCATGCCGATCCGGAAGCCGTTAATGCCAGGATAAAAAACGTAATCCTGGATCATTTCCCCGGCGACCAGCTGGTGATCAACTCAAAACCGGAAGTAGTGATGTTTCCCATGTCGAAATGGAGATTATATGCCGATTTTGAAAATGGGGTAAATACCGGCGGCTTCATTAAATATATCAGGATGTTTGGTGTATTGGGCCTCATTGTGCTGGTAATTGCCTGTATAAATTTTATGAACCTGAGCACTGCCCGGTCTGAAAAGAGGGCCAGGGAAGTGGGTATCCGTAAGGCGGTGGGTAGTTTACGGAAACAGTTGATGGGGCAATTCTTAACAGAATCCCTGTTTATTTCGGTATTGGCCTTTTTTATGGCTTTGGGCATAACGGCTATTACCTTACCATATTTCAATAAGCTCACCGCGAAAACAATGAGTTTGCAGATCACCAATCCTTATTTCTGGGGAATTATGATCCTGTTTACCGTACTAACAGGGTTGG
>JBCNPS010000269.1:0-9592 GCA_039593235.1 Chitinophaga sp.
CGGCAGGTCTTTCTGCTGGATGGTACGCAATGCTTTGGCGGATGCGGTGTTGCAGGCCAGTATTACCAGCGGGCAGCCCATGCCAAACAGTTTTTGCACACACTCCAGCGTATAGCTGTGAATGGTATCAAAGCCGCGGTTGCCGTAAGGCGCGCGGGCATTGTCTCCCAGGTAGATGTAATCATACTGCGGGAGCTCCGCCACTATTTCCCTGAGTACGGTTAAACCGCCGTAGCCGGAATCGAATATACCTATCGGGCCCATGATTATTCAGTATCTTTTTGCATCAGACCGGAGCCTGTTAAGTCATAAATTTTCTGTATCTCATGCAGTACGCCTTCGAAGTCAATTTCAAGATCCTTCAATATGCCGTTTTTCAGGTCATATACCCAGCCATGCACAGTAGGGAAACCTTTTTCCAGATATGATTTCTGTACGGCTGCAGTTTTGATCACGTTAATGCATTGTTCCTGCGTATTCAGTTCAACGAGGCGGTTATAACGTGCATGCTCATCCGTTATAGCATTCAGTTCGTCCATATGAAGACGGTATACATCCCGGATATTACGCAGCCAGGGATTGAGGAGTCCAAGATCTTTGGGCTGCATGGCAGCCTTTACACCACCACAGTTGTAGTGGCCGCATATAACGATATGTTTCACTTCCAGGTGCACCACCGCGTAATTGATTACGCTCATGACGTTGAGATCGATATTAGGCACAAGGTTGGCGATATTGCGATGTACAAATACTTCTCCTGCTTCAAGTCCCATGATTTCATTGGTAGGTACCCGGCTGTCGCTGCAACCAATGTACAGGTAGGCCGGTTTCTGGGTGTCGGCCATCTTCTCAAAAAACTGCTCGTCTGTAGCCTTTTTGGAAGCGATCCATTGTTTGTTGTTCTCAAATATCTGGTTATATGCTGTCATGCGGTTTTCATTTTTATGTGCTAAAGATACATATTGAAAGCATATATGGAGGCAACCCTTTCATGATGAAAGGGTTAAAGAAATGTTGCATTTCTTCCTGCGGGTAACTTGCAGGGTCCGGAATGTGTAACATCTTATTATAAAGATATTTACTCATATTGTTTATTGATATGTCTGCTATAGTCCATTCTTGGAAACCCCGCATATAATCAGTACCTTTGCAGCTTCAAAATTTCATAGCCAGCATGATCAGTGTTAAAAACGTAACGCTCTCTTTTGGTAAGAGAGTATTGTTTGACGAAGTAAACCTCAATTTCACAAAAGGGAACTGTTATGGTGTGATTGGGGCCAATGGAGCAGGTAAGTCTACTTTTCTGAAGATATTGTCCGGTGAAATAGAACCGAATAAAGGTACTGTGGAAATCACTCCCGGTGAGCGTATGAGCGTGCTCACGCAGAACCACTTCCAGTTTGATGAGGTTACGGTACTGAATGCCGTATTAATGGGTAATAAGAAACTTTGGGAGATAGCGAACGAAAGGGATACTATTTATGCCAAAGAAGATTTTACTGAAGAAGACGGTATGCGCGCAGGTGAACTGGAAGCGGAGTACGGTGAGATGGGCGGTTATACTGCAGAAAGCGATGCAGGTGTACTGCTGAGCGATCTGGGTGTAAAAGAGGAAGTGCATGGTATGCTGATGAAAGATATTGCCGGTAGCCTTAAAGTGCGGGTGCTGCTTGCACAGGCGCTGTTTGGCAATCCTGATATCCTCCTGCTGGATGAGCCTACGAACGACCTGGATGTGGAAACTATCGGCTGGCTGGAGAACTTCCTGGCCGATTACGAAAATATTGTGATCGTAGTATCCCACGACCGTCACTTCCTGGATGCCGTATGTACGCATGTGGCGGATGTGGACCGCGCAAAGATCCAGATCTTCAGCGGTAACTATACTTTCTGGTACGAATCATCCCAGTTGATGGCCCGCCAGATCGCAGATAAGAACAAGAAGATGGAAGATAAGCGTAAAGACCTGCTGGACTTTATTGCCCGCTTTAGCGCTAACGCCTCCAAAAGTAAACAGGCCACTTCCCGTAAGAAAGCCCTGGAAAAACTGGTGGTGGAAGATATACAGCCTTCTAACCGTAAGTATCCCGGTATCATCTTCAAGCAGCAGCGTGAAGTGGGTAACCAGATCCTGAACGTGGAAAAACTGGAGAAACTGGCAGACGGCCGCAAACTCTTTACGGATGTTACTTTCTCCGTTAACAAGGGAGATAAGATCGCATTCCTCTCCAAAGATCACCTGGCCCTTACCACTTTCTTTGAAGTGATCAATAATGAAGCAGCTGCCGATAGCGGTAAATTTGAATGGGGTACCACTGTAACCAGCGCCTACCTGCCAAACGATAACGCTGCCTATTTCATCAATAAAGACCTGAACCTGATGGATTGGTTACGCCAGTACGTGCCACCTCATGTAACGGATGTGGATGAACCTTTCCTCCGTGGTTTCCTTGGTAAAATGTTATTTGGCGGAGATGAGATCATGAAGAAAACTTCCGTGCTGAGTGGTGGTGAAAAAGTTCGCTGCATGACCAGCCGCATGATGCTGCAGGATCCGAACGTACTGATCCTCGATGAACCTACCAACCACCTGGACCTGGAATCCATTCAATCATTCAACGAAAGTATGATCAATTACAAGGGAGTAGTGCTGTTCACCACTCATGACCATACCTTCATGCAATCAGTAGCTAACCGTATTATTGAGTTAACGCCTAAAGGTATCATCGACAGGCTGATGACCTTTGATGAATACCTGGCAGACGATCGTGTGAAAGCACTTCGGGAAGAGATGTACGGTAGCGCAGTTCCGGCGTAAAAGAATATAGCTCAAAAATATGGAAGCGAATGACCAACCGGTTATTCGCTTCTCTTTTTAATGGTGTGTTTATATCTTCCTATAAATACTCCTCTATCACCTTTAATTTATTCTTATCAAGGGGCTTTGTAATGTAAGCCATCAACTCGGGCGTATGTTGTACTTTCTGCATGTCCCGTACATCCACAGAAGAGGAGCACATGATAATCGGGATGGTATTTTCCCGGGATGTTTTGAGCCCCCTGTATGCCTCAATAAAATCCCATCCATTCATCCGCTGCATATTCATATCAAGAATAATGAGAGAGGGTAAGGTAGGCTGGGCGGCGCTGGAAAGGTGTTCCAGGGCCTCTTCCGCGCAGAGAAAAGAGGTAACTACCAGGTGATTGCTTTGGTGCCCCAACATTTTTTTGATAATGAAATGAAATATCTCATCATCATCAACAACGTACACTATTTTATTCATGTCTTCCATGCTTCGGTTTTAATTGGGCTTCTTATCATATCCGATAATAACAAAAGGCGCACAAAAGACGATGTTAAGGAATTACGTGACCTTGTTTACTGCAAAGTAAGGGCATTGACTTCAGGGATAACAAGTAGCTGAAATCAAATTCCTTTATCGTAAACATAGGCTGGATCGGCATTTATAGGATGTCCGTCACATTCTTCTTCTTAAGCATTGGTCATGGGAGAACAGTGGCCTCCGGCTATCTTTAATTGTGAAGCAAAGAACGTTAATTTAATTTTATTTTTATATATATGTTTTTGGCAATAACTAATCGTTAACAAATAAGATAAGCGAAAAAAATATCATGAATGGTGTGTAAATGCCTGTAAAAAGCGAATGGCCGGGACGAAGATCATACTTCGCCCCGGCCATTTGCCTTTATCAGTAAAGCGGATTGCTGTTAAAACAAGCCGCCTTTTTTCAATGTTACTTTACCTTGTCCGATTTTGAAACCGTTATGATAGATTTCAACCGCATAATCGCCTACTTTGAAATCGGAATTTTGTTTCCAGTCCATACTTACTGTTTGTTTCTGACCGGTAGTATAAGCCACTGTTTTCTTGGCAGTATATAATTTCTCAGTGCCATCTTCCAGGGTGAAACGGCCGGAACCCAGTGCTTCCACTGCCAGCGGCGCACCATCCGGAGCCGTGATAGCTACAAAGATCTCTTTATCACCGGTTGGAGCAATACGGTTATCGTCCAGGTCAAAAGTAACCCGCATCATATCCGCACGTTTTGCTTTGCTGGTTTCTACTTCTTTACCATTGTTCTTTACACGGATTGGTAACAATTTAATGTTGGATGCATGTAATACAGATCCCAGGTCCACCTTCTTATTCAGGCTGTCTTTCACCACAGATACTGAGTCGCGCTCCTTACGGGCATAATCCCTTTCACCAGCCAGTACTATTTTTTCACCTTCCAGGCGTTCAATCGTTTCGTTATAGCCTTCGATGTTGGATTTCAGCTGTTCAATCAAACGACGGGCTTCTGCCAGCTGTGCCTGGGTAGCGTTTTTGTTAGACAGGATACTGGAGATCCTGGCTTTCATATCCTGTATTTCTTTATCTTTTGTTTTAACCAGGCTGTCCATCCTGGTGTTCTGTGATACCAGATCATCCAAACGGGCATTGGCCGCATTGTATTCCTGCTGAAGCGCATCACGGGAAGAGGAGATCGAATCTATCTGGGTGTTTTTTTGAACGATTTGCTCGCTGGATTTATTTTTGTCATATAACATATATATCCAGGTACCGGCTAATGCTGCAATTAAAATACCGTAAATTAGACCGTTGCGGCTGCGTGGTTTTTCTGGTCCGGGTGATCCCGGTGCAGGTGAATTAAAAGTGTTCTCCGTCATAGTTGTGAGTTTTATGTTTATTGTTATATGGTTAAAAATTGTTATTCAAAAGTACTTATAATAATCTTATTTTATAAATAGCTATAAAATTGTTTTTCAATCGTGCTTCCAAATATTGCGTTAGATCAATTATTACTGTTGGACATAGAAACAACACCGGCGGCTCCAGCTATAGAGCACTTATCTGAAGATATGCAACAGCTCTGGCGGGAGAAAATGGCAAAAACTGCGCCAGTTTCCGGAAACGAAGATTCAGCATACGTTGACAGGGCAGGCATCTACGCCGAATTTGGAAAAATAGTATGCATTTCGGCCGGTTTCTTCAGCCTGGAAAATAACAGGTACCAGCTAAGGCTGAAGTCGTTTTATAATGATGATGAAGCAGTTGTGCTCTCCGGATTTTTAGAATTAATTAATAAATTCTATGCGAAATACCCCCGGTTCCAGTTTGCCGGGCATAACATCAAAGAATTTGATATTCCTTTTATTTGCAGAAGGTCTGTTATCCATCAGTTATCTTTGCCGCAACCTTTACAGCTGCATGGATTTAAACCCTGGGAGATGCCCATGCTGGATACTCTGCAACTGTGGCGCTTCGGGGACTTTAAACATTATATTTCCCTGAAACTCCTGACCGCCGTAATGGGTATTGATACGCCCAAAGACGATATAGACGGCAGTATGGTGGGGAAAGTTTACTGGGAGGAAAAAGACCTGGAACGTATTGCCGCCTATTGCCAGAAAGATGTACTGGCGGTAGCGCAACTGCTGTTGAAATTCAAACGGTTACCGGCGTTAACACCGGCAGATATTATCATCGTAAAAAAATAGTTGTAAAAGAAGAAAAGCAATATAATAATGGAGTACCAGGACATCATCAGGGATTGGAAGCAACAGAAATTCAAATCATTATACTGGCTGGAAGGAGAGGAGGACTTTTTCATTGACCAGGTAACCAGTTATGCCGAGCATGAACTGCTGCCGGAATCGGAACGTGGCTTCAATCTCACGGTCCTTTATGGAAAAGATACGGATTGGACCCAGGTGATCAACGCCTGCCGGAGATATCCCATGTTTGCAGAAAGACAAGTGGTACTCCTGAAAGAAGCACAGGCCATGCGCGACCTCCTGAAACTGGAAGCATATATTGATAACCCGCTTACCTCCACCGTGTTTGTAGTAGCGCATAAGCAGGGCAAAATAGATGGCAGGAGTAAAATGGCCAAACTTATAAAGGAAAAAGGTGTGCTGCTGTCTACAAAAAAAATGTACGATAACCAGTTGCCCGGTTGGGTGGAAAGTTATGTAAGCAGCCGTGGACTGGCCATTTCGCAAAAAGCAGCCATTCTCCTGGTAGATCATATCGGTAACGATCTTTCCCGTATTGCCAATGAAATAGACAAACTGCTGGTAAACCTGCCTGCCCAGAAGAAGATCGATGAGGCGGATATTGAAAAGTATGTGGGCATCAGCAAGGAGTACAATGTATTTGAACTGCAAAACGCGCTGGGACAGAAAAATACTGCCAAAGTATTCCGGATCGTCTCCTATTTTGCCGCCAATCCCAAAGCAGCGCCCATTCAAATGACGCTGCCGGCCCTGTATAACTTCTTTGCCAAGGTAAACCTCATTTTCAGTGTAAAAGGAGGAGAAAAAGAAGTAGCCGCTGCTCTCGGTGTACACCCGTTTTTCGTAAAGGATTACATGAATGCCGCCCGCCAGTATGGGCCGGACGGAACAGAGAAAGCTATTTTGCTGTTACACCAGTATAATCTGCGGAGTATAGGCATTAACGATAGCGGGGTAGAAGATGGAGAACTGATGAAAGAGTTGATGTATAAGGTGATGAATTAAATGATCGCTTATTCCTGAATTATAAACCGTTTCAATGGCTGTGGAGATAAAAAAGATATTCAGAACGCTGGTGGGTATTTTGTTTTTCTTTCTAAGTAGTTTTTGTGCTTTTGTTGTACTGATAAACACTGTTACCATTAGCAACGGAGGGGTTGATGTGGACCTCAGAATGGACACTTACAGGGCCATCTCGATGTGCTTTTATATAATAGCATCCGCCTTTTTTCTCTGGCGTGGCGTTCGTTTAATGAAGCCGTCAAAAAAGCGAAAGCAAACAATAGACTTCCTTGGCGAAGAATTTTAAACCGTCTTCAATATTTCCTTTGCCTGTGCAGAATCTTTATCCATCTGCACTACCAGGGCATCTATATGATCAAACTTCAGGTTGGAACGGATGTACTCCACAAAATGAACGGTTAATTCCTGCCCGTAAATATCTTCATTAAAATCAAAGATATGCACCTCCAGGCGCAGGTCAGTACCATTGAAAGTAGGGCGGAAGCCAATACTCATTACTGCCGGCAATAATTCATTGCTGCCGTTCAGCTGTGCATTCACGGCATAAATCCCTTCGGCAGGGATCAGTTTTCTTTCATCGCTGAGGTGCAGATTGGCAGTTGGGTAACCCAGTTGCCGCCCCATTTTATCGCCATGTACCACTTTGCCCGTGAGGAAATAGGTGTATCCGAGTAATTCATTGGCAAGTCGCACATTGCCTTCCTGCAGGCTTTTGCGGATTTTGGTGGAGCTTACAGTAAGATCATGCACCACCTGCTGCGGAATTTCTATCAGGGTAAAGCCGTATTGTTGCTGCTCGGCTTCCAGCAGTTCAAGTCCGCCTTCCCGGTTGTGGCCAAACCGGTGATCATAGCCTATGATAATAGTGTGCGGCTTGAAGCGTGCTACCAGGAAATCTTCCAGGTAACTGCGGGCGGCCATTTCAGAAAATTCTTTGGTGAAGGGTACTACCACCAGGTGATCGATCCCCGCGCGTTCCAGTAGGGCAATCTTTTCTGGTAAGGTAGTCAGTAACCGGATGTTATTGGGTTTGGGTTGTAATACTTCCCTTGGGTGAGGGTCAAAGGTAATGATCACGGTTTCGCCTCCGCAGGCAGTGGCAGCCTGCTCCAATTGCTCAATAATGAAGCGGTGTCCTGCATGTACTCCGTCGAATGTGCCTATCGTGATAATAGCATTACGGAATTTCGGTAAATGGTCTAAGTCCCTGTGAACCTGCATATAAATCAATAACTATCAAAATCGCCGTGCAAATCTAACACATTCGGCGGGCATTCTGCATGGAATCTGTTACTTTTGCAGCCTGAAGAGCATCTTTATTTAGTTTATTTTTTATTTACATATTTATTTATTTCCCGGTGGATAATAATATTTACGCCAAACGTGGTGTTTCAGCAGGTAAGGAAGATGTGCATAATGCCATTAAGAACATTGATAAGGGGCTTTTCCCTAAAGCATTCTGCAAAATTGTACCCGATATTTTAGGCGGCGATGAAGCCTATTGCAATATCATGCACGCAGATGGTGCAGGTACCAAATCTTCCCTGGCTTACATTTACTGGAAGGAAACCGGGGATCTGGGCGTATGGAAAGGCATTGCTCAGGATGCTATTATTATGAACATGGACGACCTGCTTTGCGTAGGCGCTACCGACAATATCCTTCTTTCCTCCACTATCGGGCGAAATAAACAATTGCTGCCAGGCGAGGTGATTGCCGCTATCATCAATGGGACGGAAGAAATCCTGGCGGAGTTGCGAAATCATGGTATCAGTATCTATTCCACCGGTGGTGAAACCGCCGATGTGGGCGACCTGGTGCGCACTATTATTGTGGACTCTACGGTTACCTGCCGTATGAAACGGGAAGACGTAATTTCCAACGACCGGATCCAGGCAGGGGATGTAGTGGTAGGACTGGCCTCTTACGGACAGGCCACCTACGAATCAGAATATAACGGCGGTATGGGCAGCAATGGCCTCACCAGTGCGCGTCATGATGTATTCAATAAAGCGGTGGCAGAGAAATTCCCCGAAAGCTTTGATCCGGGTATTCCTTACGACCTGGTGTTCAGCGGTAAAAAATCACTGACAGATAAAATAGAGATCCCTGGTTTGGGTACAATGGATGCGGGCAAACTGGTATTATCGCCCACCCGTACTTATGCGCCGGTAATTAAGAAAGTGCTGGAGCAATTCCGTCCGCAGATCCACGGCATGGTGCATTGCAGTGGCGGCGCCCAAACCAAAGTGCTGCATTTTATTGAGAAACTGCATGTGATCAAGGATAACCTGTTCCCGGTACCTCCGCTGTTCAGCCTTATCCAGGAGCAGTCCGGTACCCCCTGGAAAGAAATGTACCAGGTGTTCAACATGGGCCACCGGATGGAACTATATGTACCGGAGGCAATAGCGGCAGATATCATCAGCATCTCCAAAAGCTTTAATATCGATGCACAGGTAATAGGCAGGGTAGAAGCGGCAGCAGAAAAGAAAGTAACGGTGAAAGCGCCTGCAGGAACTTTTGAGTATTGATCCTGATAATTAATTTAAAAAAGAGATCCCGGCCATCAGTGACCGGGATTTTTTTATGGATTTTTGGGAGCGCTTCATCTGTACAAAAAAGATCCCTATGTTTTTGTTAAGTTGTTTGTATGCAGCACTGACCTTCGGCGCAGATACAACGAAGCCCGTTGTTAACAGCGATATTGATGCTGAAGTGCTCACCTGCTTTTTTGATGAACCTCCCTATTTCCCGGGCGGGGAAAAAGCACTTGTGCTGTACATGCAGAGAAATATAAAGTATCCTACAGCAGCCGTAAAAGCAAAAGTAAGCGGCAGCGTATTTGTACAGTTTATGATCGACAGTACAGGTACTATCAGGAACGCACATACGATAGGCACTCACAAGGGATATGGATTAGAAGAGGAAGCATTGCGGGTGGTTAACAAGATGCCTGCCTGGAAGCGGAGTAAAACATGTACGCAGCAACCGGTAATGTATAATTTGCCAATAAGATTTATTCTCC
>JBCNPS010000027.1:0-25030 GCA_039593235.1 Chitinophaga sp.
GGGAGTTCCTGACCAGAGTATTTACCATAGAGTACGGTATCACCTACCTTCACAGTGATCGGTTCATCTTTTTTACCGGGTCCGGCAGCCACCACGGTGCCTCTCACAGGTTTTTCTTTTGCAGTATCGGGGATGATGATACCGCCAGCTGTTTTCTCTTCTGCTGCTGCAGGTTTCACGATTACCCTGTCAGCTAAAGGTTTAATACTTAATTGTTTAGCCATAGTAGTTTTTATTTAAAAAAGATGTTTGTGAATTTTGTTCCTTCCCGCCCACGAGAATTATGCCAATGGCCTTTTCGGGTCAAATTTACAGGTCACGAAGGTATCGACTTGCTTTCACACTGACAAATCATGACAAGGCACCCGAAAAAATGACAGGAACACGGATTTTGTCCGCGTCAGACAAAATCCGCGAATATGAAAATTTTTCTCTACTTTTGCGCCCTTATACCAGTTCTTTTTTATAAGATGATCAGTAGAAGAAATATCCGGGTTAAAGTAATGCAAACACTTTATGCCCTGGAAACGATGGAGCAAAGCAATATTAAGCCAGGCACGGCCACCAGACTTTTAAACGAAAAGTTGGACCAAACCTGCCAGATCTTTACCTACTTACTTAACTCAGTGGTACAGGTAGCACAATACGCTGAAATTGATGCGCAAACCCGTGCTTCCAAACACTTACCCTCTGCCGAGGACCTGCAGGTGAACACGAAAATTGCAGGAAATGAATTTATTTACCAGATAACCAGCGACAAAGGCTTCCAGGTAAACCTGGAACAATGGAAAATGAAGCTGCAAACAGATGATGATCTGCTCAGGAAGCTTTATAACCAACTCGTTGCCACGGATACTTACAAAGCCTACATCGCAGACGGTAACCGTACCAAAGCAGGTGAAAAGGAAATACTGGAATTTATCTACAAAGAAATACTGGCGAAAAGCGAGCCGTTCCAGCAACACATGGAAGACACCTTCCTTCACTGGGGCGACGACGAAGAAATGATGGGCATCCTGATCAATAACTACTTCAATAAGCCGCATCTCTTCAATTTCCTCCAGCTGATCAGCAAAGAAAAACTGGACTACGCAAAGGAACTCCTGCTCACCGTAACAGACAAAAAAGAATACTGCCTCGAACTGATCAAGCCCAAATTACAAAACTGGGACTCTGAACGTATTGCCGCAGTAGATATGTTGCTGATGGAGATGGGTGTATGCGAGTTCCTCTATTTCCCTACCATTCCCACCAAAGTTACGATCAACGAATATATAGACCTGGCGAAAGCCTACAGCACCCCCCAGAGCGGACAGTTCATCAACGGTATCCTGGATAATATCCTGAAAGACCTTGAAAAAGAACAACTGGTACAGAAACAGGACCGTCCGAAAAAGTAAGTAGGAAAAGTTATTTTTACGGTAAAATAGTAAGCCATGAAAAAACTGTTCTGTTTACTCGCCTGTGGAAGCCTGCTGGTGGCGGCTTGTAACAATAATGCAAAAAATAATACCGCTGCGGCTGCAGCCGGTAACGGGCAAAAAAATGAAGCTGGCCAATCTTCCGCGCTTACCTTTGAAGAAAAGGTGCATAACTTTGGGGAAATTACAGCCGGTGAAAAAGTGGAATATTCCTTTAAATTCACCAATACTGGCACCAGCCCGCTGCTCATCGAAGACGCCATATCCAGCTGCGGTTGTACCGTACCGGAATGGCCCAAAGAACCTATCAAACCCGGACAATCCGGTTATATGAAGGTTATTTTCGACAGTCACGGGAAATCCGGTTATACCGAAAAAGAAGTTTCTGTTAAAATCAACAATAATGACGGTTATGTGGTAGGACCTAAAATCCAATGCAATATCATTACCAAATAGTCCGGACTAAACTATTAAATCAATTATAGAAATGAACATCCTGAACATTTTATTAATGGCGCCCCAGGGCGGTGCCCAAGGTGGTGGTAACTCCTGGGTTTCTTTCCTGTTCTTTGGGGGTATGATCCTCGTTATGTGGCTTTTCATGATCAGGCCTCAGACTAAAAAGGCAAAACTGCAGAAACAATTTATCGATAACCTGAAAGAAGGTGATAAAATCGTTACTATTGCCGGTATCCACGGTAAAGTGAAGAAAATGAACGATAACAACACCGTTCTGATGGAAGTAAGCCCTGGCACCAACTTCACCATCGAACGTTCCGCCATCAGTATGGAATATACCACAGCCCAGCAAAAACCGGCTGAAACCAAATAAGGATTACGGTTCACGTAATTACTGCTACGGAGTTACAGACAGATAACAGGCGAGGATCCAGGTCCCCCGGCATCTGCCTGTAACTCCGTAATTCATATGGGTAGTTCGTAATTTTTTATAAATTGGAGCCATGTTAAAGATTGGAATCACCGGAGGAATTGGCTCCGGCAAAAGCACCATCAGCAGAATATTTGAATTACTGGGCGTTCCCGTATACTACGCGGACGACCGGGCGAAAGATATCATGGTGCGCGACCCGGAACTCGCCGCACAGGTAAAACACCACTTTGGTGAAGAAATATACGACGCAGAAGGCGCACTGAACCGCAAACTCCTGGGAAATATTGTATTCAACGACAAAGACAAGCTGGCGCTCCTGAACTCACTCGTACATCCTGCCACCATCCGCGATTCAGATAACTGGGCCCTGCAGCAGCATACCCCGTATGTATTAAAAGAAGCCGCCCTGCTCTTTGAAACGGAATCGTTCCATCATCTCGATAAAGTGATCGCTGTTTTTGCCCCCCAGCCTTTACGCGTGCACCGCGTTATGAAGCGCGATAATGTAACCCGTAATGAAGTGCTGGCGCGCATTTACAAACAAATCGACGAAACCATTAAAATGAAACTGAGCGATTACGTGATCTATAATGATGAACAGCATATGGTGATCCCCCAGGTGCTGGCCCTTCACAAACAGTTCCTGGAACTCGCCGCTACAAAGTAACACCGCTTCAAGTCCACCTCAACAGCGGAAACACAGCATGGATAAAGCCTGTACGCAGCGGCTGCACACCTACTCCAATACTCCTGCCAGTTACCTGCTGTATACCACATGGCCCAACCACCCATGGTTTTCCCTAACTTTGGCAAAAACAAGGATAATGGATAGCGCGAACAGAACTCCCATTCAGCTCACCGCCAGTGCAGCAGCCATAGTGAAACAAATGTTACAGGGGAATACAGAAGCCCCCTACCTCCGGGTAGGCGTAAAGGGCGGAGGTTGCTCCGGCGTTGCCTATATGCTTGGATTTGATGCACTTATGGAAGATGACGACCTGTTTGAAGTATCCGGCATTCCCGTGATCATGAAAAAGGCGCATGGCATGTACCTCATGGGAATGGAAATAGATTACCAGCAAGGAAGCGATGCCACAGGTTTCGTATTCAGGCAGCCTGCCAGCTAATCATCATCTTCCCAAAATATACCGCATAAAAAAACCTCCTGGCTTACCAGGAGGTTTTTATTTATCAAACATTATTTCAGTAATGTCTTACTTATTTGGCTGCAGAAGCTGTTTTCTTTGCAGTCACTTCCACTGCATCACCTTCGTTGGCCAGCTGGTTCCTCTTGTCGAAGTCAACCAATACAGGCGCCGCAACAAAGATAGAGGAGTAAGTACCGGTGATCACACCGATCAGCATTGCAAAGGCAAAACCGCGGGTCACTTCACCACCAAATACAAACAGGATCAGGATGGTGAGGAACACTGTCAGAGACGTCATAATAGTACGGCTCAGGGTATCATTGATCGCTTTATTGATCACAGTGTTCCTGTCGCGGCCATGAGTACCGGTCCGGAAGTATTCACGGATACGGTCAAACACGATCACGGTATCGTTCATGGAGAACCCGATCACTGTCAGGATCGCAGCAATAAAGTGCTGGTCAATTTCCAGTGTGAACGGTACAAAAGACCGGCACCAGGAGAATACTGCCAGGGTAACCAGTACATCGTGCAGTAAGGAGAAGATAGTACCGATAGAGTACTGCCACTTGCTGAAACGTAACAGGATATACAGGAAGATCACCACGATAGACAGGATGGTAGCCTTCACCGCACCTGCACGCAGGTCGTCGGAAATGGTAGGCGATACTGTTTGTGATCCTACAATGTAGCGGGAGGTAAATACATCAGGCGTTACGGAAGCGTCATAGAACTTCTTCAGGCCATTGTATAATTTGTCCGCCACTTCCTTATCAACCGCCAGGCTCTGCTGCTCAATTTTATAAGCAGTAGTAATGCTCAGCTGGTTGGTGCTGCCAATGGTTTTAACGAATACTTCCGAGTCAAATTCTTTCTTCAGTACATCCGCCACTTCTTCACGGTTCATCGGGTGCTCGAAGCGTACTGTATAACTGCGGCCACCGGAGAAATCGATACCGTGGTCGAAACCATGGAAGAAGGAAGAAACACCTGCCACCATTACGATCGCAGAAATGATATAAGCATATTTACGTTTGCCTACGAAATCGAAAGCCACATGTTTAAATACTCTACGGGAAATTGGTGTGAAGTATTCAAAGTGTCTTTTTTTCTTCATCCAGAAGTCGGTTACCATACGGGAAACCAGGATACCGCAGAACAGTGACAGGAAGAGACCTATGATCTGGGTAGTGGCGAAGCCCAGTACAGGACCCAAACCAAAGTAGAACAGGATAAAGGCGGTGAGCAGGGAGGTAACGTGACCATCGAGTACCGGTGCATAGGAACGTTTGTAACCATCTGCCACCGCGTCGTGGTACGACTTGCCATGCGTAAGCTCGTCCTTGATCCTTTCAAAGATGATTACGTTGGTATCCACCGCCATACCGATGGTGAGTACCATACCGGCAATACCGGCCATTGTTAACGTAGCGCCCATGGAAGCGAGGATACCAAAGGTAAACAGCAGGTTCAGCACCAGTGCGATATTGGCTACCCAACCGGCGCTGTTATAGTACACCAGCATGAGTACGAAGATGATACCGAATGATATCATGAAGGATTTGGCGCCGGCTGCGATGGATTCAGCACCCAGGGTTGGCCCTACGATCTGTTCCTGTACAATTTGCGCAGGAGCCGGCATTTTACCGGATTTCAGGATGTTGGCGAGGTCATTTGCTTCTTCAATGGTAAAGCTACCACTGATAGAAGAGCGGCCACCGGCGATTTCACCTTGTATAGAAGGAGCAGAGTAAACGATGTTATCGAGCACTACTGCTACGTAGTTAAATGTAGCGGGATCTTTTGGATTGGTTGGAGCCAGTTCACCGGTCAGTTTTTTCCACTGGTGGGCGCCTTCGTTATCCATTGTCATGCTGATTTCCGGCTGATTGTTCTGATCCATGTCCTGGCGGGCATCAACGATGCTGGCGCCGCCTACACGGGGTTCAGGGTTGGCCGGGTTTACTTTCAGCGCATATACGGCCAGCGGACCGTGTTTATCTTCTTTATTTTCAGCACCAAACGCAAAAACCAGGTCTTTAGGCAGGATAGCCTTTACAGCCGGCAGTTCCACGTAGCGGTTGAATGTAGCGGTATCTTTTGGTAAGATCCTTCCGATAGACGGGCCAGGGAAAACGGAACCTGACTGTGGGTCTACGTTAGGGAATAACACCATGAACAGTGGGTTCTGCTGCTGTTGTTCTTTCAGCTGCAGTTCTTTACTGGCGTTTTTGCTGGTATCTTTTTTAGACAGGTAATCGGTCAGGCTGCCATCTTTGCTGGTATCCTGAGCAGCGGCGGCAGTAGCTGCAGCAGCTGTGTCAGTTGCAGCGGCAGGCGTAGCAGGAGCAGCGGTAACTGCAGCCTTTGCGTTCCTGATCGCGTCGTTCATCGGGGACAGTACATTCTGGATAAAGTCCGGAGAGTTCTTGTATACTTCCCTAAATTCGAGGTTGGCGGTTGCCTGCAGGTATTTGTGTACACGGGCGGCGTTATCAACACCGGCCAGTTCCACGGAGATCAGTCCTTTGTTTTCATCCAGGCTAATGTTAGGTTGTGCCACACCAAATTTATCAATACGTTTTTGCAGTACGATATAGGTATTTTTAATGGCAACACGTGATTCCTTGCGGATCATGTCCAGCACCTGCTGATTGGAGGAATTGAAAGTGATATCTTTCTGGTAGGCATTTGCAAAAATAGACGCCAGTTTACCCTGTGGTGCTACCTCGGTGTATGCTTGTCCGAACAAGGTAACAAAATCGGCCTGGTTAGTTTTCTTCAGCTCATTTGCTCTTTCCAGCGCTTTGTTGAAAGCGGCATCCTTAGATTGACCGGATAATGCGCGGATAACGTCTTCCACGCTTACTTCCAGTACCACGTTCATACCACCTACCAGGTCCAGACCGAGATTCAGTTCTTTCTCTTTGGCCTTGGTATAGGTAACATTCCATGGGAAGCCTGCAATCTTTGTGCTGCTGGTACTGTCCACAATCTCTTGTCTCCTCTGTTTAATAAACCCTTTGAGGGTATCTGAGTAGAAGCCCTGCAGTTCCGAACTGCCTGGATATTTCTTTTCAGGTGTAGGGTATTGCTTGGCCACATCGTTTTCGGCCTGCTGCTCTATCTTCTTCTCATAGTTCCGCACCAAAAACGTGAAGGACAATTGGTACAAAGAGATAAGGATCAGTGCGATGGCAAAAAATCTTACCAGTCCTTTAAGTTGCATACTGTTTGTTTCGGGTTTATAAAAAAAAATTTTAAGAGTTGCAAAGATAGAATTTAAATCGATATATTAAAGTCCTAGTTAAAAGACACGCAAAATCAATATGCGCCTGCCTTTACAGGTTGGTTGGCACACTTTTTTTAAATCTGCTGCTCCCGGATTCTGGTCTTTTTATGTATATTCCTTTGCTTTACAATCTATAACAACGACAAATATATGCAAACCCAACATTATCCGGCAACAGATAATTTCCTGGAAGCTTTGCTGAAAAGTCAAAAAAGCCGGTTAGGCGCCATATTCAGCGATCCTTCCACATACCGTTTACAGGTCATTTTTTCCCGTATAGACCGGGATGAGCAGCAGCTGCCTCATTTTTCGGACTATTACTATGGTGTTTCCCCCAACACCTACTTCTACCCTGCATCTACGGTAAAATTGCCGGCGGCCGCCCTGGCGCTGGAAAAGCTGAACGATCTGCAGATCCCGGGCCTCGACCGGGATACTCCTTTTTTCACCTCTCCCCTTACCGGGATCAACACCGGCGTGCGACAGGACCGCTCTGCCGCTTCCGGCCTTCCGTCGGTAGCCCATTATATAAAGAAAATATTTCTTATCAGCGATAACGATGCCTATAACCGGCTCTACGAGTTCATAGGACAGGAGCCGTTTAACCGCAGGCTGTGGGAAATGGGATACACGGAAGCCCAGATCCGCCACCGGGTGGGGCTTCCTCTTTATGAAGCGGACAACAGGCGTACCAATGCCGTGTACTTCCGGGAGGGAGATAACATCCTGTACCAGCAGCCAGCGGCATACAGCCAGCTGGAGTTTTCACCCCGGGAAGACTTTGCCGGGAAAGGCTGGTATAATCATCTCGACCACCTGGAACACCAGCCCATGAACTTCTCCCACCGCAATAAACTCCCCCTTTCCAGTCTTCATAATATGCTGCGCAGCATAATTTTTCCGGAAGCTGTAACAAATCGTCAGCGTTTCCGTTTAACAGGAAAAGATTACCTTTTTTTGTACAGATGTATGTCCCAGCACCCGGACGAGTCAACGGATCCGGCTTATGACAGGGAACAATACTATCAGGCATATACCAGGTTTTTACTTTTTGGGGGTGACCGGAACAGCCGGATACCGGCACATATCAGGATATTCAACAAACCGGGATGGGCATACGGATTTCTGACTGATACAGCATATATTGTGGATTTTGCCAACAAAACAGAATTTCTGCTGTCTGCCAGTATTTTTGTGAACACTACGGGTATCCTGGGAGATGATCAACCGGCCTTTGAAAAAACAGGCAAACCTTTTCTCAGAACATTGGGGGAAGTTATTTACGAATCGGAAGTCAGGCGTCAGAAGAACATTGTACCCGACCTGTCCCGCTTTGAACCAAACGATAAAAAAACAACCGATCAATAACACAATTTAAAAACTGAGAGCAAAATGCTAACCAAGAAAAATCGCGTATGGGCAGTTGTGGCCCTGCTGACAGGAATCATCGGCCTTTCTTCCTGCCTGAAGAATGATAACAATTACACGCCACCAAGACAACAGGCACAGGTTGCGATACTAAGCAGTTCCGCGGGTATGCTTCCCGGTACTTTCTTCGATAATGACCAGAAAGTAACTGATAAGGATTTTGTCTATAATTTTACCGCCAGTTATGCTGTTTTTGGCGGCCCTCATAAATTTGACCTGAAGAAGAAAGGTGGCGATAGTTTGCTTACCAGTACAACTTTCAACTTCGACTCCACACAATTTTACACTTACCTGATCTGGAATAAGAACCCGATAAGATCTACCATCATTAAAGTAGATCAATCCAACTACAGCCGTGACAAGATCGGTATCCGTATCCTGAACCTCAGCGAAGATGCAGGTCCGATAGACGTGTACATCGGCCAGGAAAAAATCGATAGCAACCGTGTTTATTTTAACGGTGATCCCAGTGGCGCCAGCGTATTCAAACTGTACAACAGCTTCAGCGCAAACAACTCTTTAGTTATCAAAGAAGCTGGTACAAACAATACATTGACCAGTGTAAGCGGACCAAGCGACCTGAAAGTAGGTCAGTTCTCTGCCGGAAACTTCTATACCATTTATCTTATGGGAACTAAAGGAAGTAGCGGTGCGGACAAACTGGTGGGTAACGCTATGTACAGCTTATACAGCTATTAAGCGATCCTGTTTTCCGTTAAAAAGAGATAACATAAAACGCAGAACGGGCCGGATATCCGGCCCGTTCTGCGTTTGTACGGCAGCCTGGAATGATCTTTCCATGTATTATCTGGTTTTTTTCTGTACGTTTGTTCCGGTCAATTCAATGTAATGATATGAATCAACTAGCAGACAGGCTGTCACGGATTTCCGAGCCGCAAACAATTAAGATGGCTAAACTCGGCCGCGAGTTAAAAGCCCAGGGCATAGATATTGTAGACCTCAGCATCGGAGAACCGGACTTTGATACCCCCGCACATATCCGGGAAGCCGCCAAAAAGGCGATCGATGAAGGATTTACACACTATACCCCCGTGGCCGGCTACCCGGAAGTAAGGAAGGCAATAGTGCACAAATTAAAGAGAGATAACGGTCTTGACTATACGCCGGAACAAATAGTAGTGTCTACTGGCGCCAAGCAATGCCTGGCCAATGCAGTACTGAGTATTGTGAACCCGGGCGATGAAGTGATCATCCCCACTCCCTACTGGGTTACCTATTCAGAACAGGTGAGCCTTTGCCAGGGTGAGGTGGTATTTGTTCCCTGCAGTATCGAAAACAATTATAAGATCACGCCGGAGCAACTGGAAGCAGCTATTACGCCAAAAACAAAGCTGTTCATGTTTTCTTCTCCCTGCAATCCTACCGGCTCCGTATATTCCAAAAAAGAACTGGAAGCGCTGGCCGCCGTGTTTGCAAAACATCCGGGCATCTTTATTATTTCCGACGAAATATACGAGTACATCAATTACGAAGGCAGGCATGAAAGCATCGCACAATTCGGCGACCTTATCAACCGTACCATCCTCATTAACGGTTTGAGCAAAGGCTTTGCCATGACCGGCTGGCGCCTCGGCTACCTTGCTGCGCCGCCGGACATCGCCAAAGCCTGCGATAAGATACAGAGCCAGTTCACTTCCGCCACCTGCTCTATTACCCAGCGCGCCGCTATCACCGCCCTCACCGGCGAACTGACCACCGCTGTGGAAATGGTGGCCCAGTTCAAAAAACGCCGCGCCTATATTCATGAAGCCCTGAAAGCCATTCCCGGCTTAAAGGTAAATGACCCGGAAGGAGCCTTCTATATGTTTCCTGATGTAAGCGCTTTCTTCAACAAATCATTTGAAGATATGCACATCAAAAATGCCGATGATCTTTGCATGTTCCTCCTTCATAAAGCCAATGTGTCTACCGTTACAGGCAGCGCTTTCCAGCAACCCAACTGTATCCGGTTGTCTTATGCCACCAGCATGGATAAACTGGAAAAAGGAGTGGAAAGACTCAAAACCTGGCTGGGAAAACTCGCTTAACAAACAATCAGTTCCATGATCAGTACGATTACCGGCAGATGTTTACCAGCTTACATCTCCCGGTAATCCTTTAATTTTAAATACTATCATACAATATATAAATATCTTTATATATATTTGTGCGCATAAAGAAATAAGATGGGCAGCCTTGACTTGAATACACTACTATACATAGCGCTTGCCGTAGGTGCAGTGGCTATTGTTTACCCAACAATAAAAGATCTTTTTAAGAAAAATAAAACAACCGGTGCAACAACAGACAATAAAGAACAACCGGTAAATGCAGCCGTACTTCCTTTACAGCTGCAGGCATATGAGAGAATGGCGCTCTATGTGGACCGTATCACCCCGCAAAGCCTGATAGGGCGCATCTATCAACCGGGGTTAACAGCAGTGGACATGCAGATATCCATGGTACAACAGATCAAAGCGGAATATGAACATAATGTTACCCAGCAGATCTATGTATCGGCCATGACATGGGAAGCCGTGAAAACATTAAAGGAACAAACCATTTCCGTGATTAACCAGGTGGCCGTGCAACTCCCGCCGGATGCACCGGCAATGGAACTAAACAAACAAATACTGGAAGTATTTTTACAGGCAGGCGAATCTCCTGCGGAACTGACTTCCCAGATCATCAATGCAGAAGCAAAAAGGCTGATGCGGTAATCACTTCGCATTGATCACTTCATTCAACAAATAGCTTTTTCCATTAAACGAAATATATAGCGGCGTTCCCTGGTACCAGGGAATGCCGTCTTTTTTGGCATGTACCTGGATATGCAGGTGAGGTTCTGAACTGAAGCCGGAATTACCCACGCAGCCAAGCGGTTCACCCTGTTTCACGTACTGCCCCTCACGAACTATCACACTGCCCATTTTCAGGTGTCCCATGAACACATAGTATCCGGGCGTTTCCAGTAACACCTGGTTGGTGTTCTTCGGGCCGCGATCCATTGCTGGCGGTATATTGTCGGGGTTATTGCTATAGGCCCTCATTACCAGGCCATCGCACGGTGCGTATATGGTATCGACGAAGATCACGTAGTCTTCCAGGTTCCGGGAAAATATCTTCCCTGCGCGTCCGCCGTAACTATTCAGCTTTACAATATCCATTGCGTAAATGGCGCCGCGTAAACTGAAGTGAAAAACATTGGTAGGCAATCCTTTACCTCCCTGCAATACAAAGTATTTACCCGGTTTAAAAGGAAATGCCAGTGCTACCCGCTGGGGTTTACCCGTAGTACCGGTGAAGTACAACACAGACATCATCACGAAAACAAAAGTAAGTATGCCGTTACTACGACGTTTCCATAAGGGCGTGGGCCGGGCCGCATGATCATGCTTACGCATGGTATAAGCAGCCATATTCACTATCAGCAGCCCGCCAAAAACATATTTGGCGTAAATAGTGAGGTATACCCAGGTGCCATATAAATACAGGAACCCTCCCAGTGAAAGCCCCAGCAACAAATAGCTGTAAGTTGCCGCCAGCGGCCGGCTTCCAGCTTTCCAGACAAGATATAAACTATACAACGCCAGTACGATCGTTGCGCCTAATAAACAGTAGATGACCATAGTATCCCGCCAACTTTAACACAAAATATCAATATTTTTCTCAGCGGCGAAGTACCATAATAATTATGTAACATTGCAACGCTAGTTTTAGATACCATGGAAAAAACCATTCAAACCGATTCAGGCATTGTAATAGCACCGGTATATACACAACCGGTGCAGATGGAAGAACAGCCCGGCGTTTTTCCCTACACCCGTGGCATACACGCTACCATGTACCGCGATAAACTGTGGACCATGCGGCAATATGCGGGATTCAGCACAGCCGAAGAATCGAATAAAAGGTATCACTACCTGCTCAGCCAGGGTGTTATGGGCCTGAGCGTGGCCTTCGATCTTCCCACGCAGATCGGCTACGATTCGGATCACCCGATGTCTGAAGGGGAAGTGGGAAAAGTGGGCGTAGCCATAGATTCCCTGGAAGATATGGAAATATTGTTTAAAGATATTTCACTGGAACAGATCTCCACCTCCATGACCATCAATGCCACCGGGTTTATCCTGCTGGCCTTTTACATAGCGCTGGCCAAACGGCAGGGCGCCGATCTTAAAAAGATTTCCGGCACCATTCAGAATGATATCCTGAAAGAATACGCCGCCAGGGGCACTTTTATTTACCCGCCCAAGCCTTCCATGCGGCTTATCACGGATATTTTTGCCTATTGCAGCAAAGAGGTGCCCAAATGGAATACCATCTCCATTTCCGGTTACCATATCCGTGAAGCAGGCGCCAATGCCGTGCAGGAGCTGGCTTTCACGCTGGCTAACGGGAAAGCCTATCTGAAAGCGGCGTTGGACACCGGCCTCGATATCAATGTATTTGCCAAGCGGTTGTCTTTCTTTTTCAATGCACACAACCATCTTTTTGAGGAGGTAGCCAAATTCCGTGCAGCGCGGCGCATGTGGGCAAATATTACCCAATCGCTCGGCGCCACCGATCCCAAAGCGCAAATGCTGCGGTTTCACACGCAAACCGGCGGCAGTACGCTTACCGCACAGCAGCCACAGAATAATATTGTACGCGTAGCTATTCAAACACTCGCAGCCACCATGGGCGGTACACAATCGCTGCATACCAACGGCTACGATGAAGCATTGTCATTGCCCACTGAAGAAGCGGCACGCATCGCCCTCCGCACACAGCAGATCGTGGGTTATGAAAGCGGTGTAGCAGATACCGTAGACCCGCTGGCTGGTTCATTTTACGTAGAAGCGCTTACCAACGAAGTAGAAAATAAAGCCTGGGAGCTGATCCATAAAATTGATGCCATGGGAGGCGCAGTAAGCGCTATAGAACAGGGTTTTATCCAGGATGAAATAGCTAAAAGCGCATACAGGTATCAGCAGGAAATTGAAAATAATGAGAAAATAATCATTGGTGTCAATAAATTTACAGCGGCAGACCAGGCCACTCCGGAGGTATTCCGTATTGACGACAGCATCCGGGCAGTACAATCCGAACGCCTGAAATCCTTACGGGAACGCCGTGATAACGCTGCCGTGCAAAACGCACTGGCACTGATCCGGCAGGCTGCCGGTACTGATAAAAACCTGATGCCCCTGGTAGTAGCAGCAGTAGAACACTTGTGTACCCTCGGAGAAATTGCAGACGTGCTGAGAGATGTATGGGGAGAATATAAATAATTGTATAAGCGTATTCAATAATCAAATGAGTTTAATCTATCACAACACCTGTCCGCTTTGTGGATCGTCACAAATACATGAAGCGATTACTGCCAGAGACTACACCGTATCAAAGGAAACATTCAGCATCTTCCATTGCGGAGGTTGCGGCGGCCGTTTTACACAGAATGTGCCCGACAGCGCGCATATCGGGCGGTATTACCAGTCGCAGGAATATATTTCCCATTCTGAAACAAAGCAGGGACTTATTAACCGCTTATACCACAGTGTCAGGAAAATTACGCTGCGCTCCAAACAAAACTGGGTGCGCAATGCTTCCGGTATCAAAACAGGCGCCCTGCTGGATATAGGCAGCGGCACCGGCGCATTTCTTCACTATATGAAAACCGGCGGCTGGACCGTTACCGGGCTGGAACCCGATGAAAACGCACGCCAGAATGCCAAAGAGATCTACGGCGTGGAGGCGCTGCCTATTGAACAATTATACGCTTTAGCTCCGCAGCAGTTTGATGCCATCACCATGTGGCATGTACTGGAACATGTGCACGATCTGCACCGCTACCTGGATCATATCCGCACCCTGCTGAAACCCGGCGGCTCTTTACTCATCGCCGTTCCCAACTATACTTCCTCCGACGCCGACTACTATAAAGAATACTGGGCCGCCTATGATGTGCCCCGGCATCTTTACCATTTTTCTCCCGGCTCCATGGAAAAATTACTATCACAACATCATATCAAACTGGCAAAGAAGCACCCGATGGTATTCGACGGCTTCTATGTAAGTTTGCTCAGCGAAAAATATAAAACCGGTAAAAGCCGGCTGCTGCAGGGCTTCTTCCACGGCTTCCGCTCCTACCGCAAAGGCCTGAAAACGGTGGACCGCTGCAGTTCTATTGTGTACGAGTGCAAAATATAGCTCGCCGAAGGCGAGCCGGGACTACAGCAACTTCATCTCGTCGATCAGCCGCGTACAGCCGGCGTATTTGTCTACAATAAACAATACATAGCGGATATCCACCATGATGTTACGGCAAATGGCAGGATCAAAATTAATATCGCTCATGGTGCCTTCCCAGGTCCGGTCGAAGTTCAGTCCTATCAGGCGGCCATAGGCATCCAGTGCAGGGCTGCCGGAGTTGCCGCCGGTAGTGTGATTGGAGGCGATAAAACAAACCGGCATCTTACCATTCACGCCATAACGGCCATAGTCTTTCTTTTTGTAAAGTTCTATTAAACGTGCCGGCACATCAAATTCATAATCACCCGGGATATATTTTTCCATGACCCCATCGAGGTAGGTGTAAAAATCATAGTGAATGGCATCACGCGGGTTGTAACCGTCTACTTTTCCATAAGTAACCCGCAGGGTGCTGTTGGCGTCGGGATAAAAAACTTTTTTGCTGCCCATCACATCCATCTGCGCCTGCATATAGGTGCGTTGCAGGTTGTTGATATTGGACTGCAGATCGGCCAGCGGGCGGCTTATATTATCCACGTAACCTTTGCGCATAGCCATTACCAGCCGGGTAGCCGGATCCTTCCACATCTGTGCTACTACCGTATTATAGGGTTGCTGCACAAAAGCAGTGAGTTTATCCATAGACGTTAGCCCGGATGCTGCATACAGCTTATCGGACAATACGCGGCTGTTTTTATTGTTCTCCTGCCAGATCTGTGCAAATTCCGCCCCTGCAAATTGTGCGGGAACGCCTTTGGCATACAGCGCAATGAGGCTTACCGCCACATCGTGATCCACGCTGGCATTATAGTTCTGGTAAAATCCCTGCATGGAAGTAAGGAACTGCTGCCGCATGGTTTCATACTGCGCTTCTCCCCTTTCATGCACATCGTTGAGGAAACTGATCAGGCGGTCGCCCACAGTGAACAGTTCCACGTTCCTAACCAGCTCGCTGTAATAATCGCGGGCCTGGGCATAAGGTTGAACCTGCTGGTAGTAGCCGTTGAGAGAGTCCAGCACACCCCCGTATTTTTGTTTCCATGCGGGATTGCTTTCCAGCTGTTGCCGGTAGGTATCTTCGTACTGTAATTTTTTGCCAATGCCATTGGTTTGTTTTACGCCCTGCATTTCTCCCATCCACTTCTTCCAGTAGTTGGCGGTACCGGCAAATTTAGCGGCGTACTGGATCTTTATCTGCGGATCCTTACGCATATAGCCATCCATAATTTTGAGAGCGGCGTCGCGCATTTCCACTTTAGCGGCGTCCAGTACATCCACGGTTTGTTTTACGCCTTCAGAAGGCAGGTACTCGGTGGTACGGCCGGGAAAACCCATCACCATGGTAAAATCGTTCTGCTTTACGCCCTTCAGGGAAATGGTGAGCGCATATTTGGGCTTTAAAGGCACATTATCCTTTGAGTAAGGCGCCGGGCGGCCATCCTTACCGGCATAGATCCGAAACATGGAAAAATCGCCTGTATGACGCGGCCAAACCCAGTTATCCGTATCGGATCCGAACTTACCAATGGAAGAAGGCGGCGCACCTACCAGGCGTACATCCCGGTAAGTTTCCGTTACAAACAGGAAATACTGGTTGCCTTCATAAAAAGGCTTTATCATCGTTTCCTGCCAGCTTTCGTGGCGGGCCTGCTGCCGGATCTCGTTCAACCGCTTATCGATGGCCGACTGCCGCTCTCTTTCGCTCATACCGGGCTTTACATCCTGCAAGGCCGCTTTGGTAACATCATCGATACGTACAATAAAGGTGGCAAATAAACCGGGGTTAGGCAGCTCTTCCACAGCCGATTTTGCCCAGAAACCGTTTTCCAGGAAGTTGTTTTGCAGGGAAGAGTGCTTCTGGATGGCATCATAGCCGCAGTGATGATTGGTGAGCAGCAATCCCTGCTCCGAAATCACTTCCGCTGTACAAAAGCCGCCGAAGCTCACAATGGCATCTTTCAGGCTGCCTTTGTTGATACTGTAGATATCCGCGGCAGTGATTTTCATGCCCATTCCTTTCATCTCTTTCTCATTAAGACCGGAAAGCAGCTGCGGCAGCCACATTCCTTCGGTAGCGTAAGTGTGCCTGGCCAGTACGAGGAGAAGTACCATTAACAGCACCGGTTTCACGATTCGTTGCAACATATCTGATATTCTTTTTATAAAAGAGGCAATTTACTATAATTCGGGCAGCGACGAAAAGATAACCCGGTGTTTCCGATCATTCATCGACGTAAACCAGCGATTTACAGAGAAAGCAATCGCTATCCGGTAAGAAAATCTGAATTTCAGCCCCATATCTATCTGTCGCAAATGTTCCGATTAAAATCTTCGGTAGTAATCGCACACATCACGGGGTGGCTGATATGCCTGGGTTTACCCCTGCTGTTCATCAGCGGGCAAACGGGCGACCGCAAAGCACTCTCCATCCTGTTTTCAACAGATTACCTGGTGTTCCTGGTAACGTACGTAGCACTGTTTTATTTTCACACTACTTTCCTCTTCCCCAGGCTGTACTTCCGGAAACAATATGTTCTTTATTTCCTTTCTGTACTGCTGTTGCTGGTAATGGTGAACTACATGCGCCCCTACGACCACCTGTTTTCCAGGCTCCGGCATCCGCATATGGAAACCCGGTGGCGACCGCCAATGCCACCAGGCGGACAACCAGGCCCGCGACCGGAAGCCATGGAGCCACCCGGTAAACCGCCCGTACGGGTGGATATTGTGAGCGACTTCCTTTTCCTGCTCACCATTGCACTCAGTATCGCTATTGAAACCACGCACCGCTGGCGCCAAACCGAAAAGCGGGCACTGTACGCAGAAACCCGGAAAACACAGGCGGAGCTGTCGTTCCTCAAAGCACAGATCAATCCGCACTTCCTGTTCAATACCCTCAACAATATTTATTCTCTCGCTATCACACGCAGCGATAATACCGCTATGAGCATCATGAAGCTATCCAACATGCTGCGCTATGTTACGGAAGATACGAGAGATGATTATGTGCTGCTGGAAAGCGAAATTGAATGCCTGCGGGATTATATCGATCTCCAGAAACTCCGGCTCACTACCAAAACAAAAGTCAATTTCGCTGTTACCGGCAGCCCGGGCATTAAATGCATTGCCCCGCTGGTACTGCTGCCATTCCTTGAAAACGCATTCAAGTACGGGGTCAGCAATCATGAACCTTCGGAAATCAATATCCTGCTGCAAACATCCGATAACAGGATCCATTTTTACTGCAGTAATAAATTATTCAGGATAACGCCGGATACAAGCCGCACCGGCATTGGCATTGCCAATACCCGGCAAAGACTGGATCACCTGTATCCTGATAAATATGAACTGCAGATCAGTGAAGACAACGGCGCCTACGCTATTTCCTTACAATTACAGGTATAACCGATGGAGATCAGATTTATAGTGATAGATGACGAACCGCCTGCTATACAGGTGATTAAAACCTATGCACAGCAATTCCCGGGGCTGCAGCTGCAGCACACTTTCACCGATGCCGTTTCCGCAGCGGAATACCTGCGGAACAGCCGGGTGGATCTTATTTTCCTGGACATTAACATGCCTGATATCAATGGGCTGGATCTGGCCAGGGGACTTACTTCCCGCCCCATGATCATTTTTACTACCGCCTACAAACAATATGCGTTCGATGGCTTTGAACTTGATGCCATCGACTACCTGCTGAAGCCTATTCCCTTTCACCGTTTTGAAAAAGCTGTACAGAAAGCACAGCAGCATTGCCAGCAACAGCTGTTGCCGGCAACAACAGAAAGCCTGTTGGTATACTCGTCTTATCACATGGTGAAAATTCCCCTGCACGAAATCATTTACATAGAAAGCGTGGAAGATTATATCCGGATACACCTCACCCAACAAGCGCCGGTGCTTACGCTGATGACGCTTAAAAAAATGCAGGAAAAGCTGCCGGCAACCCGCTTCCGGCGCATACACCGCAGCTATATTGTTGCTGTCGATAAAATAAAATCAGTGGTTAACCGTAAAGTGAAACTTTGCTCGCTGGCGGAGCTGCCCGTGAGCGATAGCTACAGCGATTTTATACGCGAGTGGAAAAGCGGGTTTTGTCTGACTCAGGATTAGGATGATTATGCTGATTACTTTGATTTTATTTTTTTGTGTTTTTAGGGAGATGTTAAATTAAGGATTCCTCACTGTAATTACAAACAGATATATCATCGTTCAGTTTTAAGGTGAACGTATCTGTGGTGTCGTTGAAACCCAGCAACAGGTAATCGCCTATTACCCTGTGCAGCCGCAGTGGTGCCATGTAATACAGTATGGCCACTTTGTGCTGCTGCCGGTCGTGAATGCTGGAATGCATAATTTTAAACTGGTGCCGTTCAAACGACAACTGTATGTTGCCCAGTGTGTCCCATGCGCCGGGTACCAGGTTAGCGAGGGACTGGATATACAATCCCACCGCAAAACCTGTTTTATAATGCAGGGAGTTGGCTTTGGGCTGATGCTCCACCATTTCAGCAAAAGTGGAGAATGCCTCGTCAGGGTTGTATGCCTGCGATTGCAGCAGGAACTCCGCATAGGAATCATGAAATACATTCTTTGCAAATGCTCCTGTGGAAGATGCATGTATCACCTGCCGGATAGCCAGCTTTATCATCGTTCTGCTCATATCAACCCGCTATATAAATATGGTGAACAAGATCATAACCACTGCTGGCGCTGGCAGTTACAGTAGCCAGTTCCGCCGCCAGCGAATCGCTGAAAATGGAGTCTGCGCTGTTTTGGGGAACACCGGTATTTTGCCCGTGCGCACTGTATAATACCGTGTTATATACAGCCGTATTAATATCATCGGGAAACGCGATCTGCGTGGTGGATTTCAGTTTATCGTTAAGGTATACCTGTGCATGAATATGCGTTACCCTTCCTTCGTACCAGCCGGGGTAAATGGAAGTGAATTTTACTTGTCCCGCGCTATCTGAATACTGCAATCCCCTGCAAAAAACAAGGGCTGTATTATCCTGCGTGCCCAGGTATCCGCGGTTGCTGTAACCGGAGTAATAGCCATCCTTATCACAATGCCAGATATCCACCCTTGCATTGGCAAGCGGCTTACAGCTATCGTTCGTGTTCAGTACATTGATGGTGATATGTAATGGCGTGCCTGTTTTACCGTCGGTGATATCCACACGCTGGATAGAAGATCCCCTGCTGGCATACAGCGGGTAAGGGCCGTCTGTTTCTTCCGGGGAAACGGTACAGCCGCCGCTGTTGGTTGTTTCCGGATCTGTGGCATCACTTTTCTTGCAGGCTTCAATCAGCACAGGCACAGCCGTAGCGCTGATGAACAATTGTTTCAGGAATTGTTTACGGGTGTTTTCCATCTTATCATTTTTGATCTGTTATAAAGATTTTGATTCTGTAACAGATCATCAAAAAAGATAGATGAACAGGCATTATGTACCGGAGAATAGCATTTCCGGAGCGGAATAGATGGCCACAGAAAATTTAATTCAGCAAAGAATACGGAGGAAATCCTTTTCCTGCAACAAAAGATCCCGGCCCCGGAAATGCTTCAACAGATCAGCTCATGCAACGATTAGTGATACAGGTAATTCAGTGCAATAATATCGTTGGCGTTAAACGTGCGGTTGCCGCCATTGGAGCAGGCCAGCATCCAGGAGTTGGCATCCGGTGCGGATGGAGTTCCGGGAATGTACACTGCACCTATGTTGCTGGCGCCTTCGTTTGTTGGCGTACCGCCGCAGCTGTAGGAACGGTCCATGTAATCGGTATGGCGCATACCAATGCAGTGGCCAATTTCATGCTGGATCACAGAACCCACATACAGTACGTTTGGATTGGATCCATATGCATACTGGTTGGTGTTCATTTTAATGGTGCTGTAAGGATTGCCGCCGCTTGTGGGGAATCCTGAAGAACCCAGCGTAATATAACCGCCGCTTGGTCCCTGGTTAAATCCCTTGATGGTGATGTTGGCTGCGCCGCTGGTTACACGCTGGAAGGTCATGCGTAAGCCTAACCTGTTGTAGCGCGCTATAGCCGTGTCGGTGCCGGCAATAAAAGCGGAACCGAGGCCCGTTACCTTAATTTTGATAACGCGGGGTAATGCCGTTACCAGGTAATTGGTGCGGTACTGTTCTGTTTTGGCGATCCTTAAAACAGGACTGCTAACGGATTCTTTCAGCTGTTCAGCTGTAAGCAGGATGTCGCCTTCCACGAGGTAGCCATCTTCAGTTTTCACCACGTTCTCTGTACTGAAGCCGTTTGCTTTGATCTGGGCTAACACTTCTGCTGATACAGGATCTGGCTGTGCTTCTTTTTGCGCGTCGTTCTTCTGACAGGACGCAAAGAGGAAAGCCGCTGCCATACAGCAGAGTACAGGAATTGATTGTGTTCTCATAGTTCAGATTTTTGGTTTTGTTTAGAAAAAAATTCAGATTTTGTTTAGGTTTTAAAAAAAGATATCCTTTCGCCTGTTCCTGTAAACAAGCAATTGTTAAAAATACTAAATACCTGTGTCGGGCCAGGCATGAAATAGCAACAACCCTGCGTACGTAAACACAGTTGCTTTTTCACTATCCTGCCGCAAATGCCATCATTTAGCTTTGATTATCTTCCTGAAAACTACAATTACACAGTGCACTCGTTTTCGGGTACATACAATAGCTAATATGCCTGCTATAGCATAGCATCAGATTTTAATGGGTTGGCGATGATTCAGTAATACCGGCTGTTTCCGGTGGATTCAGACTTGCTCTACAAATTGATTGTTTTGTGAAACAGTTTACAGATCGTTGCTCAGATTTTGTTGAATTTTATCTTAAGGATTTCCTGTTTCAATATTACAACATTCGTTTTATTTAAAAAAAATTTTTGTTGTGGAGATGATAAAAAATTGTGTTGAAAAACTAAATACAGTAGCTTTAGGTGGCAACACTAAAACCAAAATCACATACCATTTTCCAACGCCTCCATGCGGATAAAACCCTTTCAAATATGGCTTATGCTGCTTTTGCAGTTATGTTATTGTTACTATGCAAAGGCGCAGCAGCAGCAGTACCATGCTGACAGCATGGTGCAACGGTATGCCACAGATACTTTTTCCCTGCAACGGAAAAGCGGGCCATTCCTGGTGAAGTTTTCGAAGCTGCCGGATGAACGGCAACTACAGCAATGGGGGCTTATGCAACCGATTTCCCGTTACCATTATATACTGCAACATGCACCCAACGACAGCACCATCCTTTATTGTTACAGCGCGGGTTATAATTTCAAAGCAAGTATCCCCCTGCTGCAACAACTGGAAAAAACAGCTCCGCAGGATAGTATTCTCACACAGGTATCATACATTCCTTCAGAAAAACAATGGACGTATGCACGGATACTCTCGCATTCCGCCCAATACCATGTAGCGGTTGCAAAGGTCAAAAAACAGGACTGGGCATTGTTTATCAGTCAGCCTGCTATACAGTTTGCAGACCTTATCCGGCGGCCTTCTCCTGAAATCATTATCAATACCGGCAACATGGTATTGAACCGGATCACGTTTGCGCAACAGCAGTTTCCACTTATCACCGGGCAACGTGTAACCGTTTCCGTTAAAGAGGATATGTTTGATACTTCCGACATTGATTTACAGGGCCGGTATGTTCCATCTTCCTATAACTCCCCGCTCAATACGGCTCATGCCCTGATCATGGCTACATTGATTGGCGGTGCAGGCAACAGCGGCGCGGGGGGTAAAGGGGCAGCGCCCGGGGTAAAACTGAGCTCATCTGATTACAACAACAGTTTATTTCCTGATGAAGATGCATACTATCATCAATCCGGCGCTACCGTGCAAAACCATTCCTATGGCACCGGCATCGAAAACTATTACGGCGCAGAAGCAGTAGCTTACGATCAGCAGATCTATGCCTCAGATACGATCACGCATGTATATTCTTCCGGTAATATCGGTACGTTGCCTGCGGCAGGCGGGCGTTACCAGGGCATTACCGGCTACGCAAATTTATCCGGCAACTTCAAGCAGGCTAAAAATATCATTGTTGCAGGCGGTACAGACGATGCCGCCCGGGTAATGGGGCTAAGCTCCAAAGGCCCTGCTTACGACGGCCGTATAGTGCCGCACGTTACCGCCTATGGGGAAGACGGTACCTCCGGCGCCGCCGCACTTACCAGCGGCGTAGCAGCCCTGTTGCAGGACACATGGCGCACGCTGCACGGCAGCGCCGCTTCCTCCGCCCTTCTTAAGGCAGTTATCATTAACAGCGCCTCCCGGCCTGCAGGCATACATCCATCATTTGGAAGCGGATATGGCAGCCTGGACGCCTATGCCGCCATGAAAACGATACAGGCCAACCGGTTGCTGCACGGGAATGTGAGCAACCATACAGCTACCACGTTTAATATCGCCATTCCGGAAGGTATAGAGGAGGTGAAAATAACATTGTGCTGGAATGATCCGCCGGCGGCGGTAAACGCCGTTAAAGCGCTTGTAAACGATCTTGATATAACAGCCACTACGCCGGATGGCAAATTATGGTTGCCCTGGGTACTGAGCAGCTATCCATCGGCCGATTCCCTGAAACTGCCAGCAACGCGCGGCAGGGACAGCATCAACAATACAGAACAGATCAGCATTGAACATCCTGCAGCAGGTAATATGCAGATAAACGTATCCGGCACGCAGATGGCCGCCGGCACACAACCCTTTTACCTGGCCTATGAAATGATCCCTGCCAGCACTTTCCAGTGGCAAAACCCCGCAGCAGGCGCTGTAGCTACCGCCGGCCAGGTGCTGCCACTACAGTGGCAAACTACGTATACAGGTAACAGTGAGCTTTCCTACAGCATCGACAGTGGCCGCACGTGGCTGCGGGTAGTGCAAAACCTTGCCGTGGAAAACGGGCAGTATCAATGGGTGGCGCCGGATATATTCGGTACGGCCATGTTGAAACTAACGTTAACGGATACCTCGTTTATCAGTCAGCCTTTTTACATTTCACCGTTACTCACTATGCGTGCCGGGTTCAACTGTACAGATACGGTGCTGCTCTACTGGAACGGGCAGCCCGGAGCCGCAGCTTACCAGTTATACACCATGGGTAATACAGCATTAACCCCATACCAGCAGGTGCGCGATACATTTATTTTTATTCCCAAAGCAACCGCCTCATCGTTATACTTTGCGGTAAGCGCTGTTGCTCCTGCCGGGTGGACCGGTCTTCGCAGCTATGCCGTTAACTATACGCAACAGGGCGTTGGCTGCTATGTGCAAACCCTGCTGGCAGATCCTACCACCGACAATAAAGTAGCCCTATCGCTTACGCTCGGAAGTACCTGGCAACTGCAAACGGTTTACTGGGAGCGGCTCACCCGCGAAGGCTGGTTAACATTGGAACAACAGCCCGTTGGCAACGCTATGAACTTCAATTACCTCGATAACAGCGCGCCGGAAGGATTGCTGCGCTACCGGGTAAAACTGCTTACCAACGGCGGACAGGTTATTTATGCCGATCCTGTAACCGTTAGCATTATTACAGATAACCATATCATGCTTTTCCCCAACCCGGTAAGCAGCCAGTTCACCGTTTTAGATGCCACCCTGCGCAGCCGCAAACTGGTGATCACAGATATGAGCGGAAGGGTGGTACTGCAACGCAACCTCGAAGCCACGCAGGAAACAGTAGAGGTGCAACGCCTGGCGAATGGTATTTATAACTGTAGTATTTATGCAGATAATAAACGGATCTATTCCACACAAGTGGTAAAACAAGACTAGCGATTACACGGGATATAACATATGTATCCAAGCAAAACAGCTGCCCCGGTAAACCGGAACAGCTGTTTCTATACTTACAATAAAATAAAATTACAGGTGAATTGCTTCGCCGTAAGCCACTTCTATGGCGTCTTTCACAGATTCGCTCATAGTTGGGTGCGGGTGGATGGAATCCAGCACTTCCTGGTAAGTAGTTTCCAGCTTACGGGCTACTACTGTTTCAGCGATGATTTCAGTAACGTTGGCGCCGATCATGTGCGTGCCTAACCATTCGCCGTATTTAGCATCGAAGATCACTTTTATGAAACCTTCGGTAGCGCCGGCTGCAGAAGCTTTACCGGAAGCAGAGAATGGGAATTTACCTACTTTCACTTCATAACCAGCTTCTTTTGCCGCTTTCTCCGTATAACCTACAGAAGCAATTTCAGGCGCGCAATAAGTACAGCCGGGGATGTTCATGTAGTCCAGTGGTTCTGGTTTGTGTGCATATTTCTTTTCGTTGTATGCAATGGCTTCCACGCAAACGATACCTTCTTTGGAAGCTACGTGTGCAAGCGCCTGACCGGGAACCATATCACCGATAGCGTAAACGCCCGGGATATTTGTCTGGTAATATTTATCAACCAGTACACGGCCTTTATCGGTTTTGATACCCAGTGTTTCCAGGCCAATGTTTTCAATGTTGGCAGCAATACCTACCGCGCTCAGTACCACATCTGCTTCCAGGGTGATTTCGCCGGTCTGGGTTTTTACTTTTGCCTTTACACCGTTACCACTTGCTTCCACTGCTTCCACAGAAGCGTTGGT
>JBCNPS010000270.1:0-9589 GCA_039593235.1 Chitinophaga sp.
AAGGGCAAAAGTATAACTTTTTAAAGTTAATGGTATTGTTTTTCGTGAAGGTATTTATAGATCTCTATTTGTGTACGGATCTTTTTATCTCCATCTTTCCGGTATTCATTTTTCTGCTCATTATCCAGCACACGGGCCTTTACATTACCGCTCAGCTGGATGTTCATGATATCGATCAGTTCCTGTCGTATAGCCGGGTCCGTTATAGGAGCGGCGGTTTCCACGCGGTGATCAAGGTTACGGATCATCCAGTCGCACGAAGCGATGTATACTTTTTCCTGTCCGCCGTGATGGAAAATAAATACGCGGGCGTGTTCCAGGTATTCATCCACGATGCTCACCGCGGTGATATTCTTCTTCCATTTTTTATTTTCCGTATAGGCGCAACAGATACCACGGATCACCATTTTCACTTCCACGCCGGCTTTTGCGGCTTCATACAGTTTCGCGATGAGGGAGGCATCGGAAAGCGAGTTCATTTTAATAGTGATGGCGGCTTTCTTTTTGTGTTTGGCATTCTTGATCTCACGATCCATCAGTCGCAGGAAGGTATCGCGCATGTTATACGGGCTTACCGGCAGCGTTTTACAGCCTTCCAGGATTTTGATATCATGACGTGTACCTTCCAGGTAGGAAAAGATGCGGTTCATATCCGCAATGATGGCCCGGTTGGTGGTAAGCAGGCAGTGATCGCCGTACACCCTTGCCGTTCTTTCATTGAGGTTACCGGTGCTAACAAAACCGCATTGCAATGTTTTGGTGCCGATCCTTTTTTTGATCACGCATAGCTTGGCATGTATCTTCATGTTAGGGATGCCGAGCAGTACTTTAACGCCTTCTTCCTCCAGCCGCGATTTCCAGTCGAGATTGGCTGCTTCATCAAAGCGGGCGCGCAGTTCCAGCACTACGGTTACCTGTTTCCCGTTACGAACTGCGTTCACCAATGCGTTTACTATCTTGGAATTACGGGCAAGCCTGTACGCAGTTATCTTTATGGAAGATACATTAGGATCTATGGCTGCTTCCCGCAGCAGGTCAATGATAGTATCGAACGAGTGATAGGGGAAGTGCAGCATTACATCCTGCCGTTGTATTACGTGCATTACGCTGGGCGCATTTACGAACAGCGGATGGGTAAATGTTTTACGGTGTGAATGGGGTGGGAAGATGGATTCCGGGAAATCCATAAAATCTTTGAAGTTATGGATACGTGCGCCCGGGATGAGGTTATCCTTCCCGGAGAGGCCCTGTCTGCGCATCAGATATTCCAGCAGCAGCGGATCTATATCTTTGTCGTACACAAACCGCACCGGCTTGCCTTTGCGCCGGTCTTTCAGCCCTTTTTCAATCTGGTGGATAAGACTGTCGGAGATATCGTTATCAATATCCAGTTCGGCATCGCGGGTTACTTTGATAATGTGCGCGGTGAATTTATCGTAACCGAAATAGGAAAAAATGTTAGGAAGGCAGAAGCGTACCAGGTCTTCCAGCAGGATAATATCATGTTCTCCGGGTTTGGAGGGCAGGATAATAAAACGGGGGAGTACCGTGGTAGGTATTTCTATGAGTGCAAATTTTTGCCGTACGGAATTATCCTGTCTTGCCAGTACAATGGCCAGGTAAATAGATTTATCGCGCAGGATGGGGAACTGTTGTATGCTTTCAATCATCAGGGGGATGATGGCAGTGCGTACCTGTTCGTTAAAATAGTTGAGCACAAATTTCTGTTGCTCGCGGTTGAGTTGTTTTTCCGTCCGCATGAAGATATGCTGGGCTTCCAGTTCTTCAGCGATATCTTTCCATACCAGGTCAAACTCCCGTTGTTGTTCAATTACGCGGGTTTGTATTTCGTCCAGTATTTTATCAGGATTTTCTTCGAGATGCATTTTACCGGCTTTGCCGAAAGACATCATGCGTTTAAGCGTGGCTACTCTTACCCTGAAAAACTCGTCGAGGTTATTGGAAAAGATGCCTAAGAAGCGGATACGTTCATGCAGGGGAACGGTTTTATCTGCTGCTTCCTGTAATACCCTTGCATTGAAAGAGAGCCAGCTGATATCCCTGGCAATCATTTTTTTCTTTTCTGTAAGGGGTTTCTTTGTGGTTGTTTTCTTTGGTACTGTTACTTCGGGCATTGTTATATTATCAAGGTTCTCACCATTCGGCAAACGCATACAAACTTATTTACATTCAAAAAAATCACATCGTCTAAACCACGATGATACAGCTTTCGCTTTAATTGAAGTATTAAATTAAAGTTAAAGAAAAATCGCCTTCGGCGATTACGGCGAAGTTTGTCTGACTCAGGATTTTGATGATTACGCTGATTACGCTGATTTGATTTTGTAATGATTTTAAAATGATTTGGGGAGATTTAGGCGAAAATATCCGCTTAAATCTCCCCAAATCATTTTAAATCCAAAGTAATCAAATCAGCGTAATCATCAAAATCCTGAGTCAGACAAACTCCGCATCGCCGAAGGCGATCTCTTGTTGTAAAGCGGCAAGCCCACCAGGCTGATAAAGCCGAGGAGGATCACCAGTACGGTTTGAGCTACCCAGATGATCCAGCCAAAGGCAAAGCCGATGGCCAGCGGGATGCCGTATAATTCCAGCGATTTTTGCACCAGGGGCTGATAGGCGCCTATACCGCCGGGGGTAACGATCATGCCTACACTGCCGATCATCAGTACGGCGAGAGCGGCGCTGATGCCCAGGTGGCTGGTTTCTTTCAGGCAAAAGAAACCGATGTATACCTGTGAAAGGTAGCAGGACCAGATCAGTACTGTATGCAGCAGGAACCAGCCTTTCTTTTCCATTTTGCCGATAGAAAGAATGCCTTCCATAATGCCTCTTGCAAGGTTTTTTATGGTGATGGCTACTTTGGACCTGGCGAACTTTTTCAGGAGCCAGAGTAAAAGCAGTATAGCCCCTGCGAGTATGATAATGCCTATAAGCAGCTGTATGCCGTTGGCCTGGGCTACTTTATGGGATAAGGGTATAAAGATGGATTCGTTCACGTAGGAGCCGAGTACGTCGAGCTGTGTTAATACGGTAAGGGCCATGAGCAGCAGCAGGCAAACCATGTCCACCGCGCGTTCTGCAATCATGGTGCCTACCAGTTTATCGGCCGGCACTTTTTCATACTGGGCCAGTATGCCGCAGCGGGTCACTTCTCCCAGGCGGGGTACGGCGAGGTTGGCCAGGTAGCCTACCATCACGGCAAAAAAGGTGTTAAGGGTAGAGGGCTGGTGGCCCAGCGGTTTCATGAGCAGTTTCCATCTTACCGCCCGGAACCAGTGGCTGGCAATACCGATGGTCATGGTGGGGATCAGCAGCCAGTAGTTGGCTCTGCGGAAGGCGGTGTTGATCTGTTCCCATTGTTCTGTAGTGATATCTTTGGTAAAAAGCCAGATCAACAGCACCCCTATGCCGAAAAAGCAAATAAACTTAATGACGTTCTTAAGCATTTTGGGCATGATCCAAAGTTGTTTAGGGCGTTAATAAAACAGGTACAGTATGGGTTTACAGTTTATTTCCTTCTTTAGGGAAAATGGCAATAGGCGTATATTTTTTCGCTTCTTCAAAATCCATAGTGGCATAGGAAATGATAATTACTACATCACCAGGGGCAACAAGACGGGCGGCGGGGCCATTCATACAGATCACGCCGGAACCGCGTTTTCCTTTGATCACATAGGTTTCCAGGCGTTCTCCGTTATTTACGTTTAATACCTGCACTTTTTCATACTCGATTAAACCAGCGGCGTCCATAAGGTCTTCGTCAATCGTAATACTTCCAACATATTGCAGATTGGCTTCCGTAACAACCGCGCGGTGAATCTTACACTTTAAAATTTCGATTTGCATAATTATACTGGCTTATCGCTATAGAGCGTTTGCAAAGCTAGGGAAAAAATATGGAAGATCGAACAGGGGATGCAGCAGTAATGCAGTGTTTGCCGCATCCCCACGGAATAAGGTTACAAACTGCCCTGCAGTATCATATTATCGATCAGGCGTACGCCATCCAGCCAGGCGGCAATGGCTACCACTACCGTAGCATTTCCCGGCGGCTGATCCAGGGGTACGAGGTTGCCATTTTCCAGTCGTAGAATATCCACGTATTCGGGCTCAAAGCCCTGTTTTTTGAGTTCGTCAAATGCTTCATGGGCGCCTTCCATAAAGTGGAGGCCCTTCCCGAAATTATCCCTGATATGAAGCAGCGCCTGGTAAATGCCCACGGCTTTTTTCCGGGCGGCAGGAGAGAGGCGTGTATTGCGGCTGCTCATGGCCAAACCATCCTTTTCCCTTTCGGTGGGGCACACTACCAGTTTTACGGGGGAATGGGTAACTTCCAGGAGCCGGCGGATGATCAGGCATTGCTGCAGATCTTTTTGTCCCATAAAAAGCTGGTCTGGTTGCACAATATCCAGTAACTTGTGAACAATGCGACCCACGCCTTGAAAATGCCCGGGGCGGAATTTACCCTCAAGGATGGTTTCCAGGTTGCCGAAATCGTAATGCAGATCACTTTTAAGACCTTCGGGATACATTTCTTCCACTGATGGTAAAAAAAGTATATCTGTTGATACGTTATTTAATTTTTTTATATCCTCTTCAATGGTGATGGGATATTTTTCAAAATCTTTTGGATCATTAAACTGAGTTGGATTGACAAAAATGCTGCAAACGACCACTTCATTTTTTTGCCTGGCAGCCTGAATAAGTGACAGGTGACCGGCATGGAGGGCTCCCATAGTGGGCACAAAACCAATGCTTTTGTTACTTTTTCTTACCAGGTCCAGGTGCTTCTTCAGGTCCGCGCTGCGCTTAAATAGATACATAAATCATTGCTTAAAAGGATGTTAAAACTGACAGATTGACCAATATTCCGTAAAAAATCCGTAATTTTGCAAGCCAAATTAAAAATTACTGCATTAATAATCAGCGTTAAATGTCCACAAAGAAAAGAATTCTTTTTATTGCCCAAGAGATGTCGCCGTACCTGGAATTGAGTGATTACGCGGCAATGGTCAATAAAATGGCAATTAAGTCCAATGAGGCTGGCCTGGAAGTGAGAGTGATCATGCCCAGATTTGGAATTATTAATGAGAGAAGACACCGTTTGCACGAGGTCGTAAGATTGTCGGGGATCAACATTGTGATTGACGGGGATGATTACCCGTTGATTATCAAGGTGGCTTCGCTTCCAAACGCCCGGTTGCAGGTTTACTTCCTGGATAATGAAGATTATTTTAAGCGGAAAACTGTGTTTGCCGATGAAAACGAAGAGTTTTTTGACGACAATGCAGCAAGAGCTGTCTTCTTTTGTAAAGGAGCCCTGGAAACGGTGAAGAAATTCGGATGGCCTCCGGATATCATTCATTGCAGTGGCTGGATGACCTCTCTGATACCTATGTATCTGAAAACGGCTTATAAAAAAGAGCCGGTGTTTGCCAATTCAAAGATCATATATTCGCTGACTCCCAATACGTTCAAGGAAAAGTTAGGCACTACCTTTGTTAAGAAGGCCACGATCAGTAACCAGATCAAGGAAAAAGATATGGAACTGTTCAAGGAAGGTACCAATACAGCACTGAACAGGGGAGCGGCAAAATATGCGGACGCCGTTGTACTGGCCGGCGATAAGCTGGAAAAGAAAGTAGTGGATGAAGTGAAAGCGGAAAAAGGAAAGATCATTCTGCCGTTTAAAAAAGACAACGATGATCTGGGCGATTACCTGCAATTATATCATCAATTGCTGGGTAAATAAAGATCAAGTCCACCTTTAGTGCGTAGTTGAAGCGTATTTAAAGCGTATTTAAAGCATGTTCGGGCAGTAAAACCAATACTCACTAACAACATAACGCGTGAAGATCAATTTCAGGAACCTTAGCTTTTTAGCCACCTATATTACGCTGTTGTACGGCGCCACCGGTTGTAACAAATCCACTATTCTCGGAAGTGGCTTAATTCCTCCCGGTGATTTTGTAAATGCACAGGACACAACGCTCAACGGTATTATCGCCAATAACATACTCCGGTATGATTCCTCTATCTTAAACGGGCAAAACGCTTATAATAAGATCCTGGGGTCAGTTACCACCGACCCGGTTTTCGGCAGAACCCACGCTTTCGTATATACCCAGGTATCATTGCCTAAAAGCGCCTTTACTTTTGAAGGTACCGGGCAAACACTGGATTCCGTGGTATTGTCGCTCAGCTATACCGGTTATACCGGCGATTCTTCTTCACCGCAAACCTTCCGGGTTTACCGGATGAATGAACCCAATTTTAAGATCGATTCCAGCTACCCTTATAACAAAGCCCTGGCTTATAACCCGGGAGAGTTACTGGGTACTGCTACCGTTACGCCTTTGTCGCTCCGCGACTCCGTAAGTGTATACGGTACCAAGGAAACCGCCCAGTTGCGTATTAAACTCAGCAACGCCTTTGGTAATGAGCTGCTTGCCCAGAAATCAGACGGCGCCTTCGCCACAGATTCGGCCTTCCGCGCTTACCTGAAAGGTTTCGCTGTTGTTCCTGATACCAATCTCGGCACCAACAGGAACATGATCTACCTGAATCTCAATAACACCAACACCAAGCTAACGGTGTTCTATAAAAACACTACAGACGATTCACTGCGCGCCACCCTGGCGTTCGACCAGTACGCCAGCGCCCATGCCAATTACTTCACCCGTAATTACAACGGTTCGCAGGCTTCCAGGTTTATCAATACCAACAACCCGAACGGCGACAGTATCCTCTTCCTGAATGCGGCCCCCGGCCTGTTCACGAATCTTACCATACCAGGCATCGAGAACTTCCCGAATGTGCTGATCAATAAAGCGGAACTGGTGATCACACAAATAACTTCCGGCCCAAGTGATATGAATAATATATTTATTGAACCAGGAAGCTTATCTTTACGTCAGTATACAAACGGTGATACCACCAAGATCCCCGCAGATTATTATACAGGAGGAGGCGCAGCCTATTTTGGCGGCACCCGCCAGGTAATTACCAACTTTGGAGGTGTACAGGTAGTTCAATATACCTTTAACCTTGCCAACACCGTACAGCGGCTTATCAAGAAACTGGATGCCAACAAAGGTTTCAGACTCGAAGGATATTCACCCCTGTACATGGATCTGAACCGTGTGAAAGTTGGAGGCAGCAACCTGTCCCAGTATAATATCAAGCTCAGAATTATTTACACTAAACCATAAAACTACTAATCCCGGTTTTTTATGCCTTATTTATTTACATCTGAATCAGTTTCAGAAGGACATCCTGATAAAGTAGCTGATCAGATCTCTGACGCTTTGATCGACAACTTTCTGGCATACGATGCAAAATCTAAAGTAGCTTGTGAAACGCTTGTAACTACCGGCCAGGTTGTTCTGGCAGGTGAGGTGAAATCAGAGGCATACCTCGATGTGCAGGATATTGCAAGAGAAGTGATCCGTAAAATTGGTTATACCAAGAGCGAGTATATGTTTGAAGCCAATTCCTGCGGGATTCTTTCAGCAATACATGAGCAGTCACCGGATATCAACCAGGGTGTTGACCGCAAATCCCCTGAAGAACAGGGTGCGGGCGATCAGGGTATGATGTTTGGTTACGCTACCCGTGAAACGGAAAACTATATGCCGCTGGCGCTGGACCTGGCTCATAAACTGTTGCTGGAACTGGCTGTACTCCGCCGCGAGAACAAAGAGATCAAGTACCTGCGCCCGGATGCAAAATCCCAGGTAACTATTGAATATTCTGATGATAATAAACCCGTAAGAATCGATTCTATCGTGATTTCCACACAGCACGATGATTTTGATAACGACGAGAAAATGCTGGCCAAGATCAAGGAAGATATGATCAATATCCTGATCCCTCGCGTAAAAGCCCAGCTGAAACCGGAACTGCAAAAACTGTTCGAAGGTTTCGACATCAATCACCACATCAACCCAACCGGTAAATTTGTGATCGGTGGGCCTCATGGCGATACCGGCTTAACCGGCCGTAAGATCATTGTGGATACCTACGGTGGTAAAGGTGCTCACGGTGGTGGCGCTTTCTCCGGTAAAGATCCTTCCAAGGTAGACCGTTCAGCCGCTTATGCCACCCGTCATATTGCCAAGAACCTGGTAGCTGCCGGTGTGTGCGATGAAGTACTGGTACAGGTGTCCTACGCCATTGGCGTGGCCAAGCCCTGCGGTATTTATGTGAACACCAACGGTACCTCCAAGGTGAAACTGAATGATGGTGAAATTGCGAAGAAGATTGAAGAGATCTTTGATCTCCGCCCTTATGCTATCGAACAAAGACTGAAACTACGTAATCCTATCTATAGCGAAACTGCTGCCTATGGCCACATGGGTCGCGAACCAAAAGTAGTTACCAAGGTATTCAATAAAGGCAAGAAACACGAAAAGAGCGTGGAAGTAGAGCTGTTTACCTGGGAAAAACTGGACTATGTAGACAAAGTAAAAGCTGCTTTCGGTTTATAATCATCCCGGAAGTATAACAGGATACATAATTACAAAAAGCCGTTTCAACTTTTGAGACGGCTTTTTTGTTTAACACCTTGTACCTTTTTATTCATTTGTGCTTCATTTTACCACGTTTTCCAAATGTGGAAAAGTTTTTCATTTTTTTTCTAAAGATTTCAAAAAAAGTTACATATTACTGTTAAAGATATAGTATATTTAATAGTAATATTATTGCTTGGCCTACGTTTCAGGACTGGTAAGTGCATTAAAGGTTCGGTCTATTTCCCGGGAAAGGTATCCTGGCATTCATTGCTTCCACGAAATCCGTTATAACTTATATAGCCCCATTTTGGGCATATAATATTTCGCGGAGGACGTCCGTTTAGATGCTGTTTTATGTCCGGAATTTCTGGATATTCGCAGCCATAAATTAAAATGGACCGTTAAAATTGTTTCCGGAGACAATTGTATGCAGTGCATTATTTCTTGAATGACCGAATCCATATCACTTGAACCAATTGCGATTACGTAGGGTAATTGCGAGCTTTTTATTGAAACCATATAATATCTGAAAAACCATGAGGCACAACATTACTGCACGATTGTCTATGTTCACATTCGTATCCGTTGCACTGGGATTAGTTATCACAACTGAAAGTTGCAATAAGGATCAAATAAACCAGCTGGTACCGGAAAATAATCCAACTGAAACTGCAGCAAAGCCCCCTGTTGGCGGGAAGCAGTATACGCTTGTTCCTGATAAGGACGGCAGATTGGTTGTAGACGGAAGCATTTATAAAGCCGGCGAGGTGCTGAATCTAAAGGGAACTTTTTCCGCTATCGTTTTTAATAACCTGAAAGGCGCTGCAGGCAGTCCTATTATTGTTAAAAATGCCAGCGGCACCGTAGTAAAAATAGGCAATCCATCCTGGAGCGGTGGTTCCTGGGCTACAGCTATCAGTTTTGTAAACTGCCACTATGTAAAAGCAGGCGGTGAAAAATCCAAATCTGAATTTGTAGTAGAAGGAAGCACCCAGGCGGGAAGAGAAGCATATTTCGACTTTACCCTCAGCCAGCACACCGATAATTTCGAG
>JBCNPS010000271.1:0-9566 GCA_039593235.1 Chitinophaga sp.
TAACAGAGCTAAATACATCCTGACCATATTCGGCCATTTAGAAGGATTAGGGTTAATCGACAGTCCTGCGGCTAAATTGTCATGAAGCGCAAGGAGCCGCATATCTATGTGGCCAACTGGTTCTTCCTCGGCTTCATCATCACCATCGCCATGCTGCATATCGTGAATAACCTTGCCGTGCCGGTTTCCTTCCTTGGCACCAAGAGCTATTCCGCCTTCTCGGGCGTTCAGGATGCGCTGACGCAATGGTGGTACGGTCACAATGCCGTCGGCTTCTTCCTGACCACCTCGTTCCTCGGCATGATGTATTACTTCGTGCCGAAGCAGGCGAACCGACCGGTCTATTCCTACCGCCTGTCGATCATCCACTTCTGGTCGCTGATCTTCCTCTATATCTGGGCCGGTCCGCACCACCTGCACTATACCGCCTTGCCCGATTGGGCGCAGACGCTGGGCATGGTGTTCTCGATCATGCTGTGGATGCCGTCCTGGGGCGGTATGATCAACGGCCTGATGACGCTGTCGGGCGCATGGGACAAGATCCGCACCGATCCGATCATCCGCATGATGGTGGCTGCCATCGCCTTCTACGGCATGGCGACCTTCGAAGGCCCGCTGATGTCGATCAAGGCGGTCAATTCTCTGTCGCACTATACCGACTGGACCATCGGTCACGTTCATTCCGGCGCGCTTGGCTGGAACGGCATGATCACCTTCGGCGCGATCTATTATCTGGCTCCGAAACTGTGGAACCGTGAGCGCCTCTATGTTTCTTTATTTTCAACAGAGGATAACGGCATGGGAGGATGGTATATCAAAGCATCCTGCAACAGCCTGGGAAAAATGGTGGAAGTGATTCCACGTATTGATATCGGACTGGCGCGTAGCGATCAGGAATTTTCAAAGGAGTTAAAATTCCTCAGTGCAGGTAAGCCGAAATTAATTCATGAGCAATATACTGCACTACATGGTAAAAGATCGGCTTGTACCAATGAGGGAAATGAAGTGATCGTTTCTTTTGAGAATCCTTCAAAAGCAAAATTGAACGTTGTTATCAGGGCTTATAATGATGGCGTTGCCTTCCGTTATGAGTTCCCGGAGAAGCAGGGAACGTTTGTAATGAAAGATGAACTGACAGCTTACACCATTCCTAAAGAAACCACCCGGTGGATGGAAAAATGGAATGCACCCAATGAGGAATTTTATACTTCCATGAGCGACAGTAGTATTCAAAAAAAGCAATGGTGCTACCCGGCGCTTTTTAAGTTAAAAGATAATTCCTGTTGGTTCCTGTTACATGAGGCTGATGTAACGGGAACCTATTGTGGTACCAAACTTAGCAACACAAATGATGAATCGGTTTATAAACTGACGTTTCCGGATCAGAAAGACGGAAAGGGGCAAGGCGCGGCACAGCCTACTATCAGGTTGCCATGGCAGTCTCCCTGGCGTGTGATCATTGCAGGTACGATTGAGGATGTGGTGGCATCTACCTTAACGGATGATGTTGCAACACCTTCTGTTGTAAAGCATACCAGCTGGATTAAACCTGGAATTGCTTCCTGGAATTATTGGTCCAACAATCATGGTACCATGGATTATAAAGTTGTTTGTGAATTTGCAGATCTGGCAGCAGAAATGAACTGGCCATATACCCTGCTCGACTGGGAATGGGATGCCATGAGTAATGGAGGAAACCTGGAGGATGCCGTTCAATATATTCATTCAAAAGGAGTGAAGCCATTAATGTGGTACAATTCGGGCGGCCCTCATACAGATGTTAGCGCTACACCCCGCGACAGGCTGCTGACGCATGAAAAGAGGGCAGAAGAATTTACAAAGTTAAAAAAACTGGGTATTGCAGGTATAAAAGTAGATTTCTTTGAGAGTGAGAAGCAGGAGATGATCCAATATTATCTCGATATACTGAAAGACGCTGCTGAATTTGAAATAATGGTTTATTTCCATGGTTGCCTTGTACCCAGAGGCTGGACAAGAACCTATCCGAATCTGATGACGCACGAAGCTGTACGTGGAGCGGAGTGGTACAACTATGATCCCAATTCTACATTAGCCATGCCAATACACAATACCATTTTGCCTTTCACCCGTAATGTAGTGGGACCAATGGATTATACACCGGTTACTTTTACCAATTCCCAGTTTCCGCATATAACATCATATGGGCATGAACTGGCACTGAGTGTTGTGTTTGAATCCGGTATTCAGCATCTGGCAGACCGGCCGGAGGGTTATCGCCAATTACCTGATGCCGCCAAAACATTCATACGGGAAGTTCCGGCTGCATGGGATGATACCCGGTTACTGGCCGGGTATCCCGGTAAAGATGTAATGTTGGCGCGCCGTAAAAATAATACATGGTTTATTGGTGGTATTAATGCCGAAATGCAGGAAAAGAAGGAGAAGATAAACTTTAGTTTTCTACCGGAAGGAATTAAATATAAGCTAACATTAATCAGTGATGGGGAACATGATAAAACGTTTACCACAACCTATTTAGTGGTGGACAAATCCAGCACAGTAGCGGTTAAAGTGCTTCGTCGGGGTGGGTTTGTGGCGCTGGTTAAGCCAATACTATAACAAATAGCGGGCAGGTGATTTTATATTGCATATTGGAATTTCATCCAGCAGTATTTCATCTTCTATGAATATTTTGGTGAGGGTAAATAGTGAAAATAATATTTCAGATGAATAAAAGTATCATACTTATTCTTATAACGATCTTGTTGTCGGGATGGAAGACGGGAGCACAGGATGTCAATCAATTTTTTCCTGCAAAAGATCTTCTTACTACCGGCATCTATTATTATCCTGAGCATTGGAATGAAGATCAATGGGAGCGGGATATAAAAAAGATCGCCGGTATGGGCTTTGAGTTTGTTCACCTTGCTGAATTTGCCTGGTTTAAAATGCAGCCGACAGAGGGGGAGTTTGAATTTGAATGGCTCGACAAAGTGGTAAATCTTTGCACAAAGTATAATTTAAAAGTGCTGATGTGTACTCCTTCTGCCACAACTCCGGCATGGATGAGGACCAATTATCCCGAAACCTTTGTGATGGATGGCCATTATATCCGTGGAGAGCAGGGCACACGGGGATTGGGATCAATCGTTAATCCGCTCTATCGGAAATTTGTACAGGCAATTGTAACGGAGATGGCTAAACGTTATGGCAACAATAAAAATGTGCTGGGCTGGCAAATCGATAACGAGCCGGATGCGAAAGCAGATTATAGTCCTTCTTCGCAGGAAGCATTCAGGCAATGGCTGCAACACAGGTACAAAACCATTGAAGCATTGAACGCCGCCTGGGGAACAGCTTTCTGGAGTCAATGGTACAATAATTTTGATCAGGTGATTATTCCAAATGTCAACCTGGTGGGCTGGTGGGGTAATAATCCCCATGCACTGCTGGATTTTAAGAGATATTGTGCAGATGCACAAGGTGAATTTCTCGATTTTCAGGCTGGTATATTGCGCAATAATATCTCAAAGGATCAATATATCACTACGAATTATACAGCGGTTGCCACAGGTGCTGATCCCCGCCGGACGAATAAACTGGATTTCGCCACCTATACGGCCTACCCAAATGGAGGTACAAATAATATCGGAGATCTGGGCTTTCGCTTGGGAAATAGTAAAGTAATCCTTTTTGCCGCGGAGTATTATAAGTCTGTTGGTGGAGTATCCGGTGTGATGGAAATTCAACCGGGACCCGTAAACTGGGGCAGCTACAACCCGCTGCTGCTGCCAGGTACGGTACGCATGTGGCTTTATCACACATTTGCAGCAGGTGGGAAACTTGCCAGCTCTTACCGGTTTCGCCAGATCAATTACAGCGCAGAACAATATCACGCAGGTGTTATTCAAACGGATGGTGTAACTCCTTCACCTGGTGGCGAGGAGTATATGCAATTCATGAAGGAAATAAAATCACTCAGAAAACAATACAAGCCGGGTACACGCATTCCTGAAAAGCTGGCGGCACGCTCAACAGCCATTCTTTGGAATCTTGAAAATTACTGGACAATTGACCGGCAAAAGCAAACCTCGCAATGGGATACCTGGAATTACCCGGTTAAATTCCTGGAAATAGCTAAATCATTTGGCGCACCGGTAGATGTAATTCCGGAAACTGCTGATTTGTCGAAATATAAGTTTGTGATTGTTCCCGCATATGAAATGGTGGATAGTGCTTTGATAAAGAAATGGCAGGACTATGCCACCAAAGGCGGCCATTTGATCATTACCTGCCGTACAGCTACCAAAGATCGCATGGGACATTTCTGGGAAACAGGATGGGCAAGCCCTATATCAGGTCTGATAGGCGCCCGGGTTATGGCAACTGATATGCTCTCAAACAGCGCTAAAGGAGATATCCTGATGAAATCAACTCACTACAACTGGAATAATTGGGCCGACTTACTAACGCCTGATACAAACACGGCGTCTCTTGCTGTATATGACAACCAGTTTTATAGGGGGAAAGCAGCGGTAGTAAAGCATAAAATCGGCAAAGGTAGTGTTACGTATATAGGCGTGGATACCGACGACTCAAAACTGGAATCAGATATACTACAGGAGATATATACCGGTGCAGGCGCCACCATTGAGCATTATCCACCCGGTGTATATGTTTATTGGCGGGATGGTTTTTATGTGGCAGTGAATTATTCCTCTGATAATTATGAAATGAAAATGCCCGCCCGGGCCAGCATATTGATCGGAAGGAAAATACTGGAACCAGGAGGGGTATTGGTTTGGAACGAGTAAAAAACGTTATAAAAAATGAGTAACAGGTATTTATTTATTTCGATCTTATTTACTATTGCCAGTCATATCTGCCTGGCACAAACAGGTAAGGCTTCTTTGAAAGCAGACACTGTACCCACATTTCCTGATCCGCCCGCCGGGTTTAATATGCAGCGTAATAATGTACCCCATGGAAGATTAGCAGTGGTTCAGTACAATTCAAAAACACTCGGAAAACTCCGGGAAATGAGCGTGTATACGCCTCCGGGATATTCCCCTGATAAGAAATATCCTGTGCTGTACCTGTTGCATGGTTTAGGCGCGGATTATCGCCAATGGACGGAATGGTGCCAGGCAGACAACATTGCAGATAACCTGGTGGCAGATGGTAAAATACAACCTCTAATAATAGTTTTTCCCAACTGTGATACGAAGCTGACTGTAACAGATACATCGTCAGCCAACCGTTCGGGGAGGGCAAATAATTTTGAAGGTTACAGGAAACCATTTGAAGAGGATTTACTGAAAGATATAATTCCGTACATCGATTCACATTATTCTACTATCAGCGATAATGAACATCGTGCCCTGGCAGGGTTGTCGATGGGCGGTGGACAGTCGTTAAATATAGGCTTGCATCACCTGGAAACGTTTGCCTATATAGGCGGATTTTCTTCAGCGCCTAATACGAATCAGTTTGGTGGTATGTATACAGATGTACAGCTTGTTCCGGACATGAATGCCGCCCGGGAAAAACTGAAGCTGTTATGGGTAGGATGCGGTAATAAAGATGGTCTTTTCCGGATCAGTGAAAAGGCGCATCAGTATCTTAACGAAATTGGCGTTCCCCACGTTTGGAATGTAGATACTAACGGGCACGACAATACGGAGTGGGATCGTAACCTGTATCTGTTTTCTCAACAGATCTTTTAACAGTTGTAAGAAAGGTAAATATATTGGAAGATGAAAAAAGTTATCTTCTTTTTGCTGATCCTGCTTTCTGCTATTGCAGAAACGTTGGTTGCACAAAGAACAAAGGAAAAGAAACCCGCCATTCCGGAGCGGATCATCAATGTTGATTTCAGTAAAGCAGCCGGCAAACTCAATACCATGTTTAATGAATGCGTTGGTGCAGGCCGTGCCAATGAAGGGCTCCGGGCCGACTGGCAACAGCAGCTTTCATATGTAAGAAAGGAATGTGGTTTCAGATACATCCGTATGCATGGTCTTTTAACAGATGACATGGCCGTATACACTGAAGACAGTAAGGGAAACCCGGTTTATAATTATATGTACATTGACGTTTTATTCGACTTTTTACAAAGTATTGGAATGAAACCCTTCGTGGAGCTGGGCTTTATGCCTGCAGCGCTGGCCAGTGGATCTAAAACAATTTTCTGGTGGCGGGGCAATGTAACTCCACCAAAAGATTATGAAAAATGGGCGGGCCTGGTGAGGGATCTTACCCGTCATTTTACAGAACGTTATGGCGCCGATGAAGTAAAGACCTGGTATTTCGAAGTTTGGAATGAACCTAACCTGGATGGATTCTGGGCTGGCAGCCAAAGCGACTACTTTAAGTTATATACTTACAGCGCCAACGCGATTAAGAGCGTTAACCCGTCTTATCGTGTGGGTGGGCCGGGAACTGCGGGAGCCGCCTGGGAACCCGAAATGATTGCATATTGTGATAAGAATAATGTACCTATAGATTTCATAAGCACCCACGCATATGGGGTAAAGCAAGGATATCTTGACGAATTTGGTAACTCAGGTACCGTACTCGATAAAAATCCCATGAGCGTAAGTGGCGATGTGCTTCAATCGCGGAAAGAGATTGCCGGTTCCGCCATGCCTCACCTGGAACTCCATTACACCGAATGGAGCGCTTCCTATACCCCGGCCGATCCTATCCACGACAGTTACCACGAAGCCGCGTATGTTTTGCAAAAATTAAAGCAGGTGGGCAGCGCCGCCAACTCAATGTCGTATTGGGTATTCACCGATATTTTCGAAGAACCAGGGCCCCGTTTCACCCCGTTTCACGGAGGCTTTGGCATGCTGAATACGCAGGGCATTAGCAAGCCTGTATTTTATGCTTACCAATTTCTGAACAGGCTGGGAAATACTGAATTGGTAAATACCGATTCCACTTCCTGGGTATGCAGGGATTCCTCAGGAAATATCCAGGCGCTGGTTTGGGATTTTACCCATACGCACCCGGGAGACTCCGTGCACAATCAGCAATACTATGTCCGGGACCTGCCTTCAAAACCGAAAGGGAAATTGAAGATCAATATTGCCAATGTTCCCCGCGGCACCTATGCACTTGAAATTTATAAAGTTGGATATCGTAGTAACGATGCTTATTCTACTTATCTCTCCATGGGAAAACCGGCGCAACTTAACCGGCAGGAAGTTGAACAGATAAAGAAGCAGAACGATGGCTCTCCTGTTAGCACGGAGATTGTTACTATAAATGCTGATGGCTCCTTTGCACGGGAGCTGGAAATGCGGGAGAATGATGTTTTCTTTTTGAATATTATTAAATTATAGATATAGCGGTTAAAAAATGTGTAATCAAAGAATGATGCTTTAAAAAGACCTTGAACCAGCTCTCCTGCAATAAGATATGGCTGGGCCGGCAATCTCGTATGTAACCCGGTAAACTCAGAAGGATTACCTGTTGTTCCTTTCAGAACGGATGAATAAGGGGATTATGCAAAAGTGAGATGAGCGTGGCATTTGACAGGAATACAGGCCAGGAAACTTCTCATGATCGCAGGGGATTCTTAGGCCTATTGGCAGGTTAAGCAAATTGAAGCCCGGCTATGTCATTTCAGGTTTTACTTTTTTTCTCATATATTGTAAGGCAGCCGGGAGTTTCGCTATTGCCTGCTTTGGGATGGCCTTTAATCCAGGTATGTTGATGAAGTGAAAGGGATTGAATTGCAAAACTTATTTGCTAACTGCCACGTTATATGAAATCGTTTTTTAAGAAGCCTGTATTCTTTGCGGTGATCTTGCAGTTTTTTGCCTGGTATACGTCTTTTGCTGGCTATCCGGTGAGAACCTTCCTTGGAATTGATCAGGGCTTATCGAACAATTTTGTAAGATGTATCTACCAGGATAAAAAAGGCTTTATGTGGTTTGGTACCTATGACGGACTAAACCGCTATGATGGATATGAATTCAAGATCTTTAGAAATAGTTTCAAAAACAACCGCTCACTGGTTAACAACTGGATCAATGTCATTAATGAAGATGAAAAAGGAAATTTGTGGGTAGGCACCAGACAGGGAGCGTGCATTTACCAAACGCTGTCTGACAATTTTTCTTTTCTTTATTATTATACCCCTGAAAAAAAAGCAGAACGGCTGAATTCTGTAGTTAAGGATATTGAAGCAGACCTGCAGGGCAATATGTTTGTTGCCACAGCAGACAAAGGATTGCTTTTTTTTCCAAAGGGCGAAAGCGTTGCTTACAGCATACCACTGGAGAAAGATGCCAGTTCCCCTTATGATGTTACTTCAGTCAAAGCTGGAAATGCTAAGAATGTTTGGTTCTTTGTTTCCGATAAGGGCCTGTATGTTTATGAGTATAAAAGCAATAAAACAAAACTTGTAAATGCAACTATCAAATCAGCCAATTGTATTGAAGCGGCAAATGATTATTTATGGATAGGAACGAATGAGGGCTTGTTCCGTTACAATATCGCTACCAATTCCTTCGACAAAGTTTATAATGAAGCGAATAAAAAATTAAACTACAATGTTGTTGCCGGAATCACAGTAAGTAAAAATAATGAATTGTGGATTGCAACAAATGGTGGAGGTGTTGCTGTTCTGAATACTGAAACCGGTGAAACACAATTTTTATCAAATACAAATGAACCTAATTCTTTATCGAGTAATGCCGTTTATTCTATTTGGATTGACAAGCAATCAAGGAAATGGATTGGCTGTTTAAGGGGTGGTGTGAATGTTATTGATCCCAATAAAGAGCGTTTCCAAAATATTGTTTCCAATCCGGCCACAACCAACACGCTTATCAGCAATTACATCTTATCATTTTATGAAGCACCCAACAATGATTTATGGATAGGCACGGATGGCGGTGGCTTGAGTATTTGGAACAGAAAATTAAATTCGTTTACCAATTATCGCCACAACGGTGAGGATCCATATTCACTAAGCGACAATTTTGTTACAGACATCCGGTCAGATTTTCAAAACAATATCTGGATAACTACTTATCGGGGAGGAGTAAATCGATTTGATAACGGGAAGTTTGAACACTATAGCTGTATTGATCCCGATAACACTGCGTTGGCTTTGCATCCTATAGGTCCGAATCTTCTTGAAGATACTGAAAAGAATTTCTGGCTAAGCACCCAGCAATACGGCCTGTTTAAATTGAACCGGCAGAAAAAGGTTTTTGAATTGTTTGATGAAAGGCTTAAGGACCTGTATTCATTGAAGGAAGACAGGAATAATGTTTTTTGGGGAGGCAGCATAAACCACCTGGTTCAAATTGATAAGGCCAACAGAAAACATGTATCCTATTTCATTGGTAAACCGGTTAGTGTTATAATGGAAGACCGCTCAGGTAATTTCTGGCTTGGCACGGAGGGTGGGGGATTGATTCTGTTTGACAGAAAACAGGGAAAGATAATTGCCCGGTACACAACAGAAGAAGGACTTTGCAGTAATTCCGTGTTAACAATTATTGAAGATACAGAGGGTAACTTGTGGATGAGCACTTTTAATGGCATTGCCAAATTTAACCCCA
>JBCNPS010000272.1:0-9560 GCA_039593235.1 Chitinophaga sp.
CCTGGTGCAGCCGATCGACTACAACGTCGTGTCCAAGGACAAGGTGCTGCCCGGCTTCGCCTACGCAAAACAGGTGACCAGCGGAAACAGCGTTGCTTACCTGGATGACGAAGGCAAACAACCCATTTCACCGCCGCAATCTTTTGACAAAACAACAAACATCAAGGACCAGTTACATACTTTCAATGTAGGGGTAAGCGGAAACGTAGGACTGGCCTATATCTTTGGCCGTAACCAGGTATTTGTGGAAGGAGGAGGGAACTATGGCTTCCTTAACATCCAGAAGGGATCTGCCAATGGTAAAAATAATATCGGCGCAGCCACCGCTTCTATCGGGTACGCCTATCGCATCTGCAATAAAAAATAAGGATACTATTTGCTTCAGCAGGAGCATGCTCCCGCTGAAGCAAATAGCTGTTATCAGGGATTGGTAGACCATAACCCGGCTGATTTCACCAGCACTCTTCTGTTCAGCTTCAGCTGCGACACTACAAACTCCGCCAGGTCTTCCGGTTGTAATACTTTATCGGGGTTGCCGTCCGTCAGGTTCAGGTCCTTTGCCATATCCGTTGCAATGGTGCTCGGTGTTAAGGCGCTTACCCTGATATTATGTTTCCTCACTTCCAGCATCAGCGATTCGGTTAAGCCCAGCAGGCCGAACTTGGAAGCGCTGTAAGCGCTGGTGAGTGGCGCGCCTCTTTGTCCTGCAGTGGAAGATATATTGATAATATCGCCTGTTTTTCTGGCTATCATGCCCGGTAATACGGCCCTGGTTACATAATAAACACCCAGCAGGTTTACCCGGATGATCTGTTCCCATTGGGCGGGTTCCAGCTCCATAAAACCGCCGAAAGCAGCAATGCCGGCGTTGTTGATCAGGATATCGGGTTCGCCCAGTTCTTTTGTAAGCAGGGCCACTGCCTCATTCATCGCCTGGATATCGCTCACATCTGCGGTAGCATAGGCTGTTTTTACGCCTGTACCACTGATCTCTTTTGCCACGGCCTCCAATGAACCGGCACTACGTCCCAGCAGGGCTATATCTACGCCTTCCTGTGCCAGCGCTATTGCCAGCGCACGGCCAATGCCTTTGCCACCGCCGGTGATCAGGGCCTTCTTTCCTTTTAATGATTCCATTATGCCTTCGGTTTATAAGTTTAAAAATACCTGGCAAAGGTACAAAGCTTTGTTCCATTTACGGGTTATCTTCGCATTGTTCTAGTTATAAGACCCTCATATTATGATAAAGATTTCCAATGAAAAACTCACCGTACTGGTGAACCCCCAGGGAGCAGAACTCCAGAGCATTGTCCGCAACGACACCGGCCTTGAATATTTATGGAGCGGCGACCCCGCCTTCTGGGGCAAGAAAAGCCCCGTGTTATTCCCTATTGTCGGCGGGCTGAAAGACAATACTTACCAATATCGCGGCGATCATTACACACTCGGCCGCCATGGTTTTGCCAGGGAACAGCTGTTTGCAGTAACGGAGCAGGGAGCGGAATATGTTAGTCTCCGTCTTTCAGACAGTGATACCACCCGTAAGGTATATCCTTTCCGCTTCGATTTTACCATCCAATACCTCCTGCAGGACGATCAGCTCCAGGTAACTTACCAGGTGCTTAACAAGGACGATAAAACCCTGCTCTTTTCCGTAGGGGCGCACCCGGCTTTTAAACTACCGCTGGTTCCTGATACAACGTATGAAGATTATTACCTGTATTTTAATAAAGAAGAGGAAGCTGGGATCTGGCCATTGTCTGCAGGCGGACAGGTAGAAACAGCTCCGGTACCCTATCTTCAACGCACACACGAATTACCACTGAAGAAGTCCCTGTTTTACAATGATGCCCTGGTATTTAAACAGCTGGCATCTACCGCCATCAGTATTAAAAGTAACCGTACGCCGCACGGCCTAACACTGGCCTTTGAGGGCTTTCCTTATATGGGTATATGGGCGGCTAAGGATGCAGATTTCGTATGTATTGAGCCCTGGTGCGGTATTGCCGACAGTGTGGATACTAACGGGGAACTGGAAGAGAAAGAGGGGATCAACCGGCTGGCGCCGGATGGGTTGTTTGAAAGAACCTGGACAGCAACAATATTTTAAAGAGATAAAAAAAGCTGGTAGCGATAACTACCAGCTTTTTTCTTTTAGAAATTATATCCGGCTTTCAGGCCAAAGAAACCTCTTGTGCCGTCTTTAAACCATGCTTCATACTTGCCTTCCACATCGAGGCCCAGGATACGGATACCGATGCCCGGAGCTACCAGCCCGCCGATGCCATTGTAGTTTTTGCCGGTATACTGAACAGTACCGCCTTCTACCTTTACATACAGGATAGAGACCAGGTTGTACCGCAGCCCCAAACGGATAGGCACTACATTGTAATCCGGGTAGTCGCCGCTTACACCACCGGTGTTAAAGCTTTTACCGCCAAAATGAAAGTAGCTTACAGAACCCACGGCTGTTAAACCTGCTACCAGTTTTACATCGGCGCCCAAACCAATGCCATAGCCGGTTTCGTGGGTGTCGCTGAACTTGCCCACAGGGAAGCCCGCTTCAACAAAAGGGCCGATACTGAATCGTTTCAATTGCGCCTGCGACGATTGTGAACTGATGCAGATGACCAGGAGCATGGTTGCAAATGCCAGGAAGATTTTTTTCATAAGAACTAATTTTCAGAGGATTGGTGACTAGCTAATTAGCTGTAAAAATAAGGAACTAATTGCTAATTACGAATTGTGAATTACCGCATGATGCGATAATGCCTCTTCTTCCTCTTCCCGGTCGTGCCGTTTGTATGAACTATGCCCGTTGTTGTTAATGGCTTCCATCCGCGGCGGGATCAGTTTATATACCACCGGTGTAACGATGCGCGACAACAGGGTAGAGCTGATCAGGCCACCTATCAGCACAATAGCCAGTGGCGCAATCAACGGGTTGGTGGAAATAGCCACCGGTATCAGTCCGCCGATGGCCGTAAGGGAAGTGAGCACAATAGGCAGGAACCTTACTTCACCGGCTTCCCGGATGGCGGCTTCCAATGGTTTGCCCTGCATCCGTAACTGGTTGGTAAAGTCTACCAGCAGGATGGTGTTCTTCACTTCAATACCCGCCAGGGCTATCAGTCCTATAATCGCTACAAACGACAGCGAGTTGCCTGTGAGCCACAACGCAATAGCGGCGCCCACTATACCCAACGGGATCACCGATAATACAATGAGCATACTCTTGAACGTTTTGAACTGCAATATGAGTACGGCCACAAAAAGGAAGATGGTAACAATGATCACACTCATAAACCCGCCGAAGGAATTTTTCCTGCTTTCCACTTCGCCACCCATCTCGTAAGTATATCCTGCAGGGAGTTTCACGGCGTCCATCTGTTTTACTACATCTTCTATTACCTGGTCGGTGAGGAAGCCCTTCTTTATAAAGGCGCCTACTGCTACTACCCGGTTTTTCTCCTGGTGCTTAATAGTTAAGGGAGATGTTTCCAGCTGCAGCTGTGCCACTTGTGAAAGCGGAATCGCAGTGCCCTGGCTGTTGTTCACGTACAGATCCCTGAAAACATCCAGTGTGGGTTTGGCCGTTTTTTGCTTGGTAAGCAGGATGTCGTAGTCGTTGTCATTCTGATCGTTGTACTTTCCGAGGTTAATACCGGCCACGGCTAAACGTACCACCCTGTCGATATTGGCGGTGGGGATGCCCAGCTGTTGCGCCTTTTCACGGTCTATACGTACACGGATATCCGATTTCAGGTTGCTAACGGGGTTATTGATATAGATGGTCCCCTGGGTTTTTTCCAGCATCTTTTCCACGTTGGCAGCCAGGGATCGTAAGGTGTCCAGATTATCTCCGAACAGCCGTACTTCTACCGGCGCCACCATGGGCGGGCCCTGTTCAAAGTTCTTTACTTCCACTTTAGCGCCGGGATAAGGCGTCCATTTTTTACGGAGCGATTCAATGAGTTTATTCTTATCGGCCGGATTGGTATGCGGATCCAGCTGCACAAACAACTGTGCGTAATCGCTCCTTTCATTCTCCTGCATTTCGTTGTAGTATATGCGTGGGTTGCCCTTGCCGATGTTGCTGGCATAAGAGGCCACCATTTTTTCCTGCTTCAGTTCTTTCTCGATCTGCTGAACAATACTGTTGGTATAGTTCAGGTTCGACTGTGGCGGCGTGAATACATTGATAAGGAACTGTGGTTTTTCTGAAGCGGGGAACAGGCTGAAGCCAATCACTTTAAACAGCCCGATGGAAGCGCCGAAAATCAGCAGTGATACGGCGATGGTGATCACCGGGCGATGCAGGGCTTTGTCGAGCAGCTTTGCATAACTGCCGTGTATCAGCTTTTTGAGCAAACGCATAAACAGGTTGCCTTCCGGGTTGCCGGTATGTTCCTTCAGCAAACGGCTGGAAAGGAATGGAATAATAGTCAGCGATACGGCCATAGATGCCAGTACACTAAAAATCACCGCCAGCGGAAGGCTGCGGATAAAGTCGCCGCTGCCTTCCGGCATAAATACCAGCGGCATAAACGAGATCACCAATGCGGCGGTACAGCCTATCACTGCAAGCCCTATCTGTGAAGTGGCTTTGAGCGTAGCCTCCATCCGGCTGTGTCCTTCCAGCATCCATCTTTCTATATTTTCCACCACCACAATACTATCATCTACCAGCAGTCCCAATGCCACTACCAGTCCCACAATGCTCAGCTGGTTCAGGTTGTAGCCGAACAGCTGCAGCAATACAATACCTATGGAAAGCGACAGGGGAATAGAAATCATTACAATAAGCGCGGGTCGCTGACCTAACGGAAGCAGGGTAAAGGCCACCAGCAGGATGGCAATGATAAAGTCTTTTCCCAGGCCGCTTAAGCGGCTGTTCACCGCATCGGCCTGGTCGAAGTACTGTACCATGTCGATATTGGCCGGCAATGTTTTTTTGAATTTCTCAATCACCGGTTTGTAGGCGATCTGTGTTTTGGTGATGTTTTCACCGGATTTCTGCGCAGCGGATACCACCACACAACGGTGGCCGTTTAGTCGCACAAAATATTTTTCATCTTCAAAACCATAATATACACGGGCAATATCTTTCAGGAAAATATTTTTCCCGTTACCGGCAGATACGATGGTGTTGCTGATTTCATCGAGATGCTGGTAGTTACCGCTGGTTTTGATGTTGAAGCTTTTTTCGCCGGCGTCTATACTGCCTCCGGGGATATTGGCCATTTCGCTTTGTATGGCTGCCATCACGGTGCTCACCGGCAGGTGCAGCTGCGCCATTTTATCCAGCTGTAATTCCACTCTAACCTGCTGTTCCGGCAGGCCATGCAGTTTTACATTCTTCAGGGAAGGTACTTTCTCCAGTTCATCCTGCAGCTTATCGGCGTAGTAACGGAGCTTATCGCGGGAAGCGTTTTCAGAGATCAGTGCTACCTGTAGTACGTTCACATCAGAAGGTTCCTGTTTTTGGACTTCTATGCTGTAGATATCGGCCGGCAGTTCCTGGCGTTTGTTGTTGACTTCCCTCACCAGTTCCTGGTATTTCTGGTCTACATTGGAACTGTATTTATATTCCACGCGCATCACGGCCACGCCATCGCTGATGGAGGTACGCACCCGTTTGATATCATCCAGGCCGTAGATCTCCTTTTCCATAGGATCTACCACCAGGTCTTCCATGTCTTTGGGGCTGGTGCCGGGGTATACCACGATAACGGTATACTGCGGGGCTTTCATTTCGGGATCTTCCGAGCGGGGCATATTGAGGATGGTAGTGATGCCCAGCACGATGATCATTATAAATATCACCAGGGTGAACTGGTAATTTCTGACGGCATATCTGGCTATTTTCATGATGGCTGTTGTTATTGGATGATACGGATAGGTGATTGATCCTTCAGGTAAGCGCTGCCGGAAATGATGAGCGCTTTGGCCTGTTCCATGCCGGTGCTGATAAGCACATTTTCTTTTTCCATACCTGCTATGGTAACGGGTATTTTCTGCGCGGTTTTATTGTCGTTGGTAACAAATACAAACCCGCTGCTGCCGTTGCCATCCAGCAGGGAGGCATAAGGAATGCTCCAGGCCGTACCGCCGGTAGCGCCGCCGGCGTGAATATGGCAACGGCCAAACATGCCGGCCGCGATAGCGGCGGGCTTGTTGCCGGTGAGTTGTACATCAATGAGGAAGGTGCCGCTTTGCGCGTCAATGCCTTCGGATTTACGTGTAACCATTCCTGTGAGGGTATCGCCTGGAACGCCGGATACTTCAATGCTGGCTTTATCGCCATTCTTCACCTGCGCCCATTCTCTATCGCTTACGCCTATACGGAGCAACCAGTGGGAGCTGCTGGCGCCGTTGGTTTGCAGCACCGGCGTGCCGGCATTCACCATTTGCCCGCTGCTTACCAGCTTATGCAATACATAACCATCCTGTGTGGCATGAATGGCGGAGAAGCTGCGGTTAAACTGGGTGGTGCTCAGTTGCTGCCTTGCCTGGTCCATCGTGGTTTTACTGTTTTCCAGCTGTTCCTGTGTGGCTACGCTGTCGTTATGCAGCCGTACAATGCGCTGGTAGTCGCGCTGGGCTTTCTCGAATGCCAGCTGGTCTTTCTGCACCTGTGCATTTATTTCAGTGAGATTGAGTGTTGCCAGTAATTGTCCTTTATGTACTTTATCACCTTCTTTTACGAGGATACTGCTGATGATACCATTGGTTTTGAAAGAAAGATATACTTCATCATCGGTGGTAAATTGCCCGGAGGCATTGATGGTAACTGAGGTTCCCTGTTTTTCCAGCGGCATGATCTTTACCGGGATGGTATCGGAAACAGTAGTGGTAGCCGCCGGCTTGCTGCCGCAGGAAAACAGCAGTAGGGAAAGAGGCAGCAGGAGCAATGTATTTTTCATGAGTATGTGTTTATTGGTTGTTGTGATTGTTTGTGATATTGTAAGATGCCTGCGCGCGTTCTACCGAAGCATAAGCTGTTTGTACGGCCGCTTGCGCTACCGCCGTTTGCAGCTGGGCCTGTGTGAGCTGGTTCTGCGCATCCAGTAATTCTATATAAAGTAGTTGTCCTTCTTTGTACACTTTCATCTGGTCGCGGTAATACCTTTCTGCAAAGGACAACTGGCTTTGTGCGGTTTTAAAGTTCAGTACGGATGTCTGGTAGTTGTTTACTGCTTCGTATAACTGTAACTGCAACTGCTGCGTTGTTTGGTCGGCAGCATTGGTGATGGTGGCTACTTCATTGGCAGCCTGTTTAATTTTGTATTTGTATTTATGGGAGGCAAACAGGTTCCATTCCAGGTTTACGCCAAAAAGATAATAGCGGGTGTCTTTGTCGAAACGTGCGCCCATGCCCTGGGAGCCGAGGTCAATAAAGGTGCTGAGTTTGGGTACCAGGTAGGAACGCTGTAGTTGTTCGTTTAAGCGGTATACGTTAGTAGCGCTTTTATATTGCGCCAGTTCTTCCCGGTCGTTGATATCCTTGCCCGGCAGTTGTGCCGGCATTTGAAGGAGGGTACTATCCAGTGTAATATTCTCATCCAGACCGCGGTTCAGCAGGAAATTAAAATAGGCTTTTGAATTTTTCCGGGCGTTAATGGCTTTGTTGATATCGGCATCCGTTTTTTGTTTTTCCGTTTGGGCGCGGTACAGGGCGGTATTATTGCGAACGCCATTGCGCACCATGCTTTCGTTGATCCGGATGTTTTCATTGATGAGCAACAACGCATTGTTATAAATAGCTACCGCCTGCGCTGCCTGGTAATACTGGTAATAAGCCGTTTTTATATCGCGTACCAGTTCCCGTTTGTATACATTCAGCGCGGCCTGTTGTTGTGTGATCTGCTCTTTGCGGATCTTCTGGTTGTAATAGATCTCTGCATTGATCAGCGGCAGGCTGGCCCTCACTTTTGCATCATAAAAATTATCGGGGTTCAGCTGTACGGATACGTTGTCGATGTTTTTAAAATCGTGACTGTTGGTAAGCTGGTTCAGACTATTATACACCGGGTTCATGATATCGCCGATGGGGAAGTCGATGGTGCGGCCGCCGGCCGATTTGGTGTAGCTGCCGAGTACAGAAACATTGGGCCCGAACAGGCTTTTTGCTTCCTGTAAAGCCAGCATCGCTTTGCTAAGCTGGAAGCTTTGATCCTTTAGTCCTTTATTATTATCAAAGGCGGATTGTATGTATTGATCCAGTACGGAGCTTTGTGCAAAGGAGGTGAAACCCCCTGTGAGCAAGACTATTAACAATGCTCCTTTTGTGATTGACGTGTACATAATGAACGGTGTTTATTGATGTCGAAAAAAATAAAGCCGGCAGGCCTTTGTTAATCGATGTTGATATACTGAACAGTGTTTAAATCCGGTCTTAAAAAAAAGCCATTATGGCTTTTAGGTTTACATGGAGAACGCACTTCTCAAAAAAAGGCTTTCACGGAACAGCTAACCTCCTGCATTTATGCTTTAACCATCCGCAGGTATTCGGCCACCGCTTCGTCCATCACTTTAGGCATATCTTCCTGTGAAACGGAAGATACTTTACATCGTCCTCTCAGGTAAAGACTGATAAAACCGTGTGCAAAGGCCCAAACAGACAACGTAGCAACGGTAGGGTCCTTAAACTTCACCAGCTTCTTTGCTATACATTCTTCCATCAGGTGAAATAACCCATCATACGAAGGATCCCCGTTCTTCCACTCTTCCTCATGTGTGGCGTTCATCGGCGCCTTTATAATAAACATCAGGTCATACAATTCGGGATGATCCCTTGAAAATTCTATATATGCCCTGGCCAGTTGCTCCAATCGCTTAAATGGCTCCTTATGTGTGATCTTTTGCGCAAATTCACTTGCCAGTGTAGCGAAGGCCTCTGTCTGTACATCGTACAGCAGCTGGTCTTTGTCTTTGTAATACAGGTAAATAGTTGCAGGACTATATTCTATTTTGTCGGCAATATTGCGGATAGATACTTTTTCATATCCTTCTTCCACAAACATCTTTATTGCTACGTCTACAATACGCCTGCGCATTTCTGCCTTTTCCCGCTCTTTTCTTTCTGTTATGCCCACGTTGAATTGTTTACAGTGCAAATATACTGAACAGTGTTTATTTTCCAAATTTATTTTTGAATGGGAAAATGGAAGTCGGAATATTCGCCACTGTAGCGGATATTGTTTTCGAGCCTGCGGGGTAGGATGGCCCTGCGGCGGCAGGGTTTTATTCCACCGTTATTTCATCGCAGCAAAGCGAAGGCCTTTTACCCTCCACCAGGCGCCATTCCGGTAAAGCAGCGGGACATTTGGCTGTAACCCGGATATAGCGTACAGAGCTACCGGTAACCGGGAATGAATAGTGGCTACTATGTACCGTATAGTCTTCTTCGGGTGTGGGGATCTCTTTTACGCCGGCAGATATATAAGTTTTCCCATCTACGGACGTTTCCACTGTTACCTGTGTGGGATTGAATATATAGTGACGTGCATCCTGCAGGAAATTCATCCCGATCTGGCGTACTGTTTTGTTGCTGCCCA
>JBCNPS010000273.1:0-9549 GCA_039593235.1 Chitinophaga sp.
CTTTTACCAGGCCTTTTTCTATATCAAATGTATACCCTGGCTCGGATATAAAGGGTTGTATAAATGCACCTTTCACAATGTAGTCGGCATGATTGTTTTTCAGTGGCCCTGCCAGGCGGATACTTTTTCCGTAGATATAGCCATTACCGGTATTAAACCATTGAATGTTTCCTCCCTGGTTTATGTACGTATGCTCATTCCTGTTATCTACCAGGAATGGTACCAGGTAACGCTTATGCAGATTTATCTCCGGGGGTGTTAGCCGTGGAGGCATTGGGGTAATATGTATTTGCGTATCAGCTTTACCGGTGGCGATGCTCACATAGGTTTTAAGTCCCGGGGCAGCATATACACTATCGATAATAATTTTTTTATCGTAAGTCCGGATTTCAAGTTTATGTTTGCCGGGGCTTACAGCAAAACTATACACCGGCTGAAGGTTTGTATTGGCGAAGAACACTGGCTGCTCATCTATCTTTACATAGCTTATAAATTGTAAAATGCCGTTATCCGTAATAAATGGCGAAAGCTGTGTAACGCTATGCCTTGCAGGTTCTGTACTATACCGTATGCCATCAGGGTGCAGGAAACGATAATAGGTGTTGCTGTCCAGCGTCATCTCATTTTTCCACCGGTCCCAGTTCATCACCTGCGAGCCCTGTACCGTTTTTCTGTCCCCCAGTTGCTGACGGCTATATGCCTTCCGCATGGAATACCTTTTATCAAGAGCAGGCAAATAAGGCATGCTATAGTTGAACTTAGCAGTCATGGCGTAAGCGGTAACGTCGGCATCCTTTACAGGGACGCCTTCAGCATCGGTAACTGTAATGCCTATACGTACTGTTTGTCCCGGAAAAATGGCTACTGGATTATTAATGCTTACCTGTAATTGTTTTTCCCGGTAGGGAATAATAAATTGATCATCTCTCACTTTATCATTCCAGATATATTGAAGGGAAACAAAATAATATCCCTGTGTAACGGAATCGGTTTTCCATGATAGCTGCCTGTCGTATCGCTGTGCTACCAGCTTGTTCCCGGCAAAGATACTATACCAGAAGTAAAGATTTTTCGGGTTCACAATAGCAGCAAATACGGAGTCGCGGGTGCGACTGGCATTGCATTGGATCATCCTGTTTTCCCCGGCCGGCGTATAACTGTTGCTGATCCCCGCCGTTGTTACCTTGTAAGTATTTACATACGGATGTACTGGCAATATAGCAGGTAGCGATATAGAGGAAAGCGCTACGGTGTCTTTCTGTGCATTTAATAATAGGAGGCTGGCTTGTGCAGGTATGGTATTACCCGACCGTTTAAGATCAATAGCCAGGCTATCATTCCGGGGAGTGAAGCTGATTTCGTCTGTATCGTAGTAGTATTGCTGGAAAAGATTGATGCGCTGGCTTTCGTTATTACTGTTCAGGAAATGAGCGTCAATTTCATAAGATAGAGAGGCAGCGGGAAAAATATTGTCTGGCAACGTTACCTTTGTTTCTCCTGTCACATCAAGTGTTATTTCATGCTTCCATAGCTCGTTGGGTACGAATACAACCGGTGCATGATAACTGATTACATAAGAAGGGGTAACGGTAATGGTTACACGTCCATCCATTACCGGCAGGTCATTTTCGTCAGTTGCTTTCAGGAACAGGGATACAGGCGTACCGCGTGTGTGTGTTTCCTGGCTGGTGCGGGCGGCAAAGCGGATGGACTTCAGCTCGTATTCCTCATATGTAAAAGTACCGCGCATTAAAACTTTTCGCCTGGCAAAATATTCATCATCATCCAGGTCGGTTGTATTATTATCAGCAGTATATTTTCTGCTGTCAGGCGTTTCGAGCGTGAGGAGATAGTTATCATCGAGGTCAAGATCCAGGCTGTCATTCAACACCATTTCATAATCATAGCCTCCCGGCCGGTAAGGGCGGATGATGGCAAGGATGGTGTCGATGTCCGCGTTTTCATTGTAAAGCCTTAACAGTAGTGGTTCATTAACCGGATTTGTATATTTATTAATGATAAATGCTTTCATCCGGAGGGTATCGCCGGGTTTGTACTTGCCTTTGCTGAAAGCCATAAAACCTTTGTACTTTTTTTCAGATGGAGTGCCGCTGGAAAACGTTGGTTCGTTATAGTTATATCTTTTCCTGTGGGAAAACAACTTCCTGAAAACAGATGGCTTGCGTTTACGATTGGGCGGCATCAGTTCAAAAAGATTCAGCACACCGTTGTGATGCACCTGTATAGTACCGCCTTTGCTATATTTGGGCAGGCGGTACGTTTGCGTGCGTGCATCCCATGGAATAGTTCGTTGCCGGATACGTACCTGCGCATTGGAAACAGGCTTCCCATCTTTATCATGTATCAGGAGAGCCAGATCATAGTTATTAGCCACTACTTTAAGGATAACATTCCGTACAGGTTTATAGGTGTAGAACAGGTTGTTTTGAAGAGCGGCTACTACTACATAATTCCCCGCTTCAGTGACGGAAGGGAAGGAACTGTTGAACGGATAGGTACCTGCCGCGGTATGCAGGTATTTTTCATTGGCCCAGGGCCTGGATATTTTGCTGTGCTCAAATATTTCGAGTGCTTCTTTATCTGTTATTTTATAGATATTATTTCTTTCGCTCGTGGTTCTGCTTTGGGAGATGTATTGCTGGGCGCCGGCCGTAATGCTACATAAGCATAACAGGAACAATGAAAATCTTTTCAAGATATAAGGATTATATACTGAAATTTAAGAAAAACAAAGGAGATTAAGGAAGTTGCCACCCTCACCAATCCCGAAAAATATTTTACCAATCATTCCCGAAATAATAGATTTGACTCCACAAGTACTTAACTGAACTATTATGGAAACCATAGGATTTATCGGTACCGGCCATTTGGGCTACCCCATTGCAGAAAACCTGCTGAAGGCAGGGTATACCTTAAGAATTTATAACCGCACCCGCGAAAAGGCGTTGCCGTTGGAGCAACTGGGCGCCGTGCTGGTAAGCAGCCCGGAAGAAACGGCGGTGAAAGGCGGCATCGTAATGAGCCTGGTGGCGGATGACAAGGCGCTGGAGGCGGTGACTACTGATGCGTTACTGGCGGCGCTGGGAAACGGCGGTATTCATGTATCAATGAGCACGGTTTCGCCGGATATTTCCAGGGAGCTGTCTGTGCGCCATAACCAGCGTGGGGTTACGTTTGTTGCGGCGCCGGTATTTGCACGCCCGGATGCGGCGGCGGCAAAAGTTGGGAATGCAGTGATTTCCGGTCCTGCTGCCGCCAAAGAAAAGATCCGCCCGTTATTACAGGCAGGGTTTGCCCGCAATATATTTGATCTTGGGGAAGATGCAGGCAGTGCCAATGTGCTGAAGCTCATGGGTAATTTTATGATTGCGGGGGCTATGGAACTGATGGCGGAAGCTTTTGCGCTGGCAGAAAAAAACGGGGTAGATCCCAGGGTGGCTTACGAGATGTTAACCACTACATTATTTTCAGGCCCCATTTTCCGTAATTACGGCGCCATGATCCTGGACCGTAAATTTACCGGTAATCCTTCTTTCAGTGCGGCATTGGGTTTGAAAGATATGGACCTTGTATTGCAAACGGCGCGGAAATCATATACGCCGATGCCACTGGCCAACCTGGTGCAGAACCGGCTGGCAACCATCCTGGCAAAGGATATACATGATGCCGACTGGACGGCCCTGGCTTCCGGCGCTTTGGAGGATGCAGGACTTTCTTATTAATCTTTACCGGCCATAGCCGCCACGGTTCTTTCTTTGGATTTCTGGCGCGCTATGGCGTCTTCCCGGTGCATATTGCCCCAGTCGGAAATATGCTGCAGCATAGGCTCCATGCTCCAGCCGAGCGGGGTGAGCTCATATTCCACCCGCGGAGGCACCTCCGGGTATACGATCCGTTTAACAAGCTGGTCGTTTTCCAGCTCTCTCAATTGCAGCACCAGCACTCTTTCGGAAATCCCGGTGATCGACTTTTTCAGTTCGCTATAGCGAAGCTTGCCATCCAGTAAGCGCCACAGTATGCTGGGCTTCCAGCGGCCGCCGATCAACGACAGGGTATACGCCGTGCCGCAGTCGCCGCGCAGCTGTTTTCCGTTGATAGCATTGGTGGAATTTTCTTTTCGCATACATTCATTTTTTCTTTCCGGTCTAAAGATACATAATACACCGCTATCGTAGAGGTTACTGCTATCCTTTGGGTAACCCTGTTTTGCCGGAACTTATTTAGCGCCGTAAAAGACCCTATGCAGCAGCAGATGCAGATGGCGATGTTCATGAAAAATGTGGCTATCCTGGGAGGCGCCTTGCTGCTGGCTTATTTTGGCCCGGGCCCTTACAGTATTGATAACCGCAAAGCATAAAGCAAAAAGGGAAGGTGTTTAAGCCTTCCCTTTTATGGTAAACTATTCCGCCTGTTTACCCGCATCGTTTTTCTTTGCTACATCTTCCAGGAGTTTTAGTCCCAGCAGTCCGCTGATAGGGCCGTTGGCGCCGTCGCCGCCGTTGATGAGCACATCCGGCATGATGCGGATCTGCTGGGCGCCGATGGCTTCCATTACTTTCAGTTGGGTAAAGTTATTGCCACCCATGGCTTCCACAGCCAGTTTGTAGGATTCGGCACTCGACTGCCCGATAGCCAGGATCTTTTCTGCTTCTGCTTTACCGGTGAGGGCAATTTTCTCTGCATCCGCTTTTGCGATCCACTCGGTGCGTTCTGCTTCTGCTTTTGCCAGCAATCTTACTTTTTCCGCTTCACCGCTTGCCAGTAATTTCATCCGGTCGCTTTCCGCGTTGGCCTGTAACCGCACGCTGTTGGCGTCGCCGGTGGCTTTTTTCACAGAGGCGTCTGCATGTCTTTCAGCGATCCATACGCCCTGGTCGGCCTTTACAATTTCCTTCTGCATTTCTGCGATAGCCGTTTCTTTTTCCAGCGTTTGACGGGTTTCCTGTGCCAGTCTTTCTGTATCGTAGGTGATTTTCTGTTCCTCCGCAATTTTACGGTCGGTCAGTGTTTTCATCAGTGTTTCCGGTGGTACAATGTCGCCTATGAGTGTATCCACGCCAAACACATTGTATTGATCCAACACCTGTCCGATATGTTCCTTCGCGGAGGTTTGGCGTTCCTTACGGCTGGTAAGGAAGCTGATCACATCCGATCCCTGGGCGGAGTTACGGAAATAGTTACCGATAGTAGGTTCCAGCACCTGTGTAACCAGGTTGCTCATGTTACCGAAGCGGGCAATTACTTTGGGCGCTTCGTTGGTAGGGATATGGATGATCTGTGCCACATCAAGATTAAAAGTAAAACCATCGCGGCTCCTCACCGTAATAGTGGAGAGGTTTTTATCCAGCTGGTGGGCTTCGCTTCTGGCGGAGGCCCAGTTCAGCACCAGGTTGGTGGTGGGTACCAACTCCACTTTCATGATATAGGGGTTAATGGGATATTTACCGGGGCCCAGTGGTTCGGCCCAAACGCCTTTGGTGCCTTTAGCCACAATGTTGCCGTGTTTAAATTCAGCGCCGCTGATATCCACGCCATCATTACCTACAAAGGAGATCACTACGCCTACGTGACCGATGGCGATTTCCGTCATACGCACCATTTCCAGTTTGGCAAACCAGGGGTTGATAAAGTAGGAGCCGGCCAGGATCACCTGTTCCTGCAGCCCTTTATAGCCACCTTGATCAAGGAAGGCGTCTACATCCTGGAAGTTGTTGTGGTTTTCGATGGTTTTACCTGCAATGGAACCGGTTTCAATGGCTTGTCCTTCAAGCGTGGTAACAATGCCCACCGCATTATCGGGGATGGATAGCATGTCGGTGATTTCCACTTCAAACAGGAAGGTATTGATGCGGTAGGATCCGGGCGTGATAATGGCGGTTTGCCGGCCTTTGCGGCCGCCGTTCTGCAGGAAGGACACGGCATCCTGGAAGGAGTCGCATGCCACCTTGCGGGCCAGGATGGCGCCTGTTTCCAGTTCTGAACCATCTTTCGCCAGTACCAGTCCTATTTTACCGGTGGGAATGATAGTGAACGGCTGGAAGGCAACACTGTACTGCCAGATCCATTTCCAGAAGTAAACGCCGGGAGCCAGTGTTTGCGCCTGGAAGCCGGCTTCCCCGTTGGTGGCAAGGATGCGGCCTTCCGGCAATTCCTGTTTGCCGAGCAGCACAAATTTTTTTGTTACCAGGCCTATACGGTCTTCCGGTACAATAACAACGCCGAAGCATATACGAAGAATTACTTTGTACAATACAAGGCATAGCAGGGGGACGCCGATGAGCAAAGCCCATCTGATAAATGTGTTTTCCATTTGTTGGGTGGTTGTTAAGGTATGTGTTTTTGTAAAGATGAATTTAGCAGCATGACTGTACCGCTGACAAACAGGTCAGTTAAGGGTTTGGGCATGCAGGTATGTTTCAGGAAAGTGGGGGCGAAGTGTTGAAGTTCGTGGTGATATATGATATCAGGATGTTGTTGCCGGAGCAATTATCAGATTCCATTGAAGAATGAATTACGATGTAAAATTGATTATTATTTTTTATCTGTCAAAATAATTTCAGGGAGATGATAACTACGGATAACAGGTAAATTACACGTAAATACTCCTGGAGCTGTTTGCAGATTGTTTCAGATAATCCCGGGTATCTTTCTTTGATAAAACTTCTAAAATTCCCGTATTTTTTTTGATTTTTAGAAAAACGCCCTATATTGGGAGCTGTTTAACCATTTTTCACGAAGCTAAAACGATTTTTCTGAGCAAGTCAACCAAATAATGTTTTATATTTGTTTAGCTTAAACGATTTAGCAGACATTCTATCTTTTGAATTTATGACAAATTCCACGGCGTTAGGAATAGATATCGGCGGCTCTCACATTACCGCAGCACTGGTAGATCTGAATACAAGATCCATCATAGAAGGCACATGGAACCGCACGCGGATCAACTCGCAGGGCGAAGTGGCGGATATTATCAATGGCTGGGCGGCGGTTATCAGCGAGGTGTTCTCTCATACCACGGCAGATACCCGGTATATCGGTATCGGGATGCCCGGTCCGTTCGACTATGAACATGGTATCAGTCTCATGAAAGGACAGCATAAATACGACGCATTATATAACCTGAACGTAAAGGAGTTGCTGGCGGAACGCCTGGGGATCTCCCCGCAGCAGATCCGCTTTATCAACGACGCCGGCTGCTTCCTGCAGGGCGAAGTGTTCAGCGGCGCCGGCAGGAACCATCAACGTGTAATAGGGCTTACACTGGGCACAGGGCTGGGTTCAGCCATTTACCGCGATGGCGTAGCCAACGATGCCAACCGTTGGTGCTCACCGTTTAAAGACGGGATGGCGGAAGATTACCTGTCTACCCGCTGGTTTGTAAAACGCTACCAGGAAGTAAGCGGCGAAGCAGTAGCCGATGTAAAAGCCCTCGTAGCACGTATAGGCGTTGACGATAGGATACAGCAACTGTTCAATGAATTTGCCACTAATCTCGGCACTTTCCTCTCCACCTTTATTAAAGAAGAACAACCGGAAATAGTAGTCATTGGCGGCAATATCGCCAATGCGGCCGACCTGTTTCTCCCGTTACTGAAAAAAGAACTGGAAAAACAACAGATCAGCATCCCGGTGGTAACGGCCACCCTGGGCGAAGCAGCCGCCCTGATCGGTGCAGCCAGCCTGTGGCACGCTTTCCAGGAAGCATAGAACAACGGAAACATATTTTTAGCCGAAGCTATTGGCGCAATAACCTGAGCAGGTAATGAACCGGGCATATCTATCTCCCGGAAAATAACCAACAGGATATTTGCCCGGTAGCTTCTTTTTGTTTGTTAACTTTAACCTTTCTGCTTTTTCCTTTATATTAGGGGCATCAACCACTTCTAAATATTTACTGTTTGAAAGACCGTCTGACTGCAGAGGATAGTATTTTGTGGAACAATGTCATCCTGGGGGATCAGCAAGCCTACAGGGACTTGTATGAGATGTATGCGGATATGCTTTTCCGGTACGGCCTGAGATATGTAAAAGATACCAGCACTATAAAAGATTGTATCCAGGACCTTTTTACCAGTCTTTATCACCACAGGCATAACCTGGCCCGGGAAGTGAACATCCGGTTTTACCTGCTCCGCTCATTCCGCAGGAAAATTCACCAGGTAGTAAAAAAGAATGCCGCCGTACTCCATACCGCCAGCCCGGAGGAATATTTTTCCATTGTTTATGAACCCGATGCAGAACAACTGCAAATTGCAGCAGAGCAACAGCAGGAAATGCTACGGTTACTGGCCCGTGAACTCAATGAACTACCCGCCCGGCAAAAAGAAGTCCTTTTCCTGAAATTCAATTGCAGCCTGTCGTACGAAGAGGTGGCAGGTATCATGAAAATCAGCGTACCCACCTGCCGTACCCTTGCCTACAGGGCGTTCCGGCAATTGCGCGCCAACATGGAAAAAGCGCCGCTGCTGCCGTTAATGATCCTTTTAATGGCATGGCTTTCCAGGCAACACTACAAATTCTAAAAAAAAGTTTCGTTCCGGAGTCTATATCCTGTTTGTTTGTTGCTCTATATAGCAAAGATGCCGAAAGATGCCTGATAAGAAACACCTGAAATTGGAAGACCTGCTTGGTAACGAACATGAACCGCCTGCACAGAGCGATGATCCCCTGCAGCAGGAAATGGCAGCGGCAGTACAACATATGATCACCAGCGCCGGCGCCGAAACCTGGGATCCGGCCGACAAAGCGCTCCTATGGGAAAACATCGCCACGGAGTTGGTACCTAAACCGTTTGTATACCGGTACCTGTTTCCGAAAATAGCTGCCGCCGCGGTAGTATTACTCGCCCTGGCCACCTGGTTGTTCTGGCCCCGCCCGGCACATCCCCTGGTACAGTTTGCCCGCGGGCAGCACCTGGACAGTGTTACGGATACCCGCCTGATCCTCGGGCAGCAATCTGCCGTAACGTTGAAAGGAAAAAACGCCTCCCTCGTTTATGGAGGTAAGGGGGTTACCATTAATGCCGACAGTACCGTGGCATCCGCCGCTCCTTACAATACCCTGGTGGTGCCTTATGGCCGCCGCGCCCGCCTGCAGCTGGAAGATGGCACCATCGTGCAGCTGAATGCAGGCTCCCGGCTGGTGTATCCCGCCGCTTTTCACGATAAAAGAAGAGAAGTATACCTGGAAGGAGAAGCTTTTTTTGAAGTGGCTCCCAATGCCGCATCCCCATTTTTCGTATATGCTTCACGTATAGAAACGGAAGTGCTGGGCACCTCTTTTAATGTCAGCGCTTACCCGGACGATCAACAGCAAAGCCTGGTCCTGGCTTCCGGAAGCGTACGTACACAGCTATCTTCACAACATCTCTTCGGGAAACATTCCCGGCAGCTGCAACCCGGGGAAATGGCTACCGTGAACATGGAAAATGAAAGCCTGCAGGTAAGCACCGTAAACGTAGCCACCTATACGGCCTGGAAAGATGGCCGCCTCCTGTTTTACAGTACACCTCTGAAAGACATCCTGAAA
>JBCNPS010000274.1:0-9531 GCA_039593235.1 Chitinophaga sp.
ACACAGGTAGACGCAGGTATGGACCTCGGATTATGGAATGATAAAGTAAATATTACGGCCGACTGGTACCTGAAGCGCACAAAGGATTTGCTGATAGAACAAATAACTCCGGGGTACAGTGGCTACAGGAGCGCATGGAATAATCTCGGATCCATCCAGAACAGCGGGCTGGAATTTAATATCAGTTCCCCGCTGGTTACCCGTGCACAATTTGGCTGGAACCTGGATGCCAATATCGGCTTTAACCGTTCAAAAGCCCTGGAAATAGGCCCTGATCTTGGTCTTGATCCTTCGGTGGTTTCGGGAATAGGTACTACCGCCATTATCCGGAATGGACAGCCTATCGGCCAATGGTTCGGATACCAAACTAATGGCATTTTTCAATCACAGGCTGAAATAGACGCCTCCGGACTCACGGTGATCAATGGCCAGGCCATCAGTAAAATACGGCCGGGAACCAGGAAGTTTATTGACCAGAACGGCGATGGCATCATCAACGCATCTGATCGTGTAGTGCTTGGACAGGGGCAACCATCCTTCACCGGCGGCCTTACCAACTCCTTCCGCTATAAGTCGTTTAACCTGAATGTAGTGGTGCAATACAGCTATGGCAACAAGTTGTATAATGCCAACAGGGTAGCGCTGGAAGCCGGAAGGAGCACCAATAATATGTCGAAAGGATCAGTGAATGCGTGGCGTCCTTCACTCTATGATATGACTTCAGGTGAGCTGGTAGAGAAGGGGAATCCCAATAACAGCTACCGTATGCCCGGCAGCCCGGAAGAACTGCTGATGCTGTCGGACTGGATTGAAGACGGTAGCTTTATCCGCCTCAGCGATGTAACATTGTCCTACCACTTCAAAGCCCGGCAGATAGCCAATGTGACGCTTTTTGTAAGCGGAAAAAATCTCTGGGTCAGTACAAAATACTCAGGTTATGATCCGGAGGTAAATACGCGCCAGGGCGGTTTCGGCGACCTGATGCCATCGTTGGATTATGCTTCCTATCCCCGGTCAAGGGTATACTCATTTGGTTTAAAAGCTCAATTCTAAATGGTTATGAGATCAGCTATTATACTTGCATGTGCAATTGTATTCTTTTCTTCCTGCAAAAAATTCCTGGAAGAAAATCCGCAAACACAATATACAACGGATAATTTTTTTGTAGATAAAACTACGCTGGATGCGGGGATTGTAGGAATGTATTCTTCCGCCAAAGATCTGTTTGGCGTGTATACCAATACACCGCTGTTCATGACGGAAATAGGCACGGATGAAGCCATGTTTAAAGGTACTTCAGGCGTGCGTTTCAATTTTGACCGTTACACATTCTCTGTAAGTGAAGGATCGATCTATGAGTATTGGATCAGGCATTATGAAATTGCAGCAAGGGCTAATATTGTTATAGATGCCGCCACTAAGATCACTACTATTTCAGATGCCGACCGTAAAGTGATCACAGGAGAAGCCCGGTTTATACGCGCCTTTGTATACTTCAGGCTGGTACAGGCTTTTGGCGATATACCCATCATCGATAAACCTATCTCCGGTAAATTTGATTATGGGCTTCCGCGGCGGCCATTAAAAGAGGTATACGATTTCATTCTCAGCGATCTCACTTTTGCTGCGCAGGAAGATGTGCTTACAAAACAAAAAACAAACGACGGGCATGCCAACCAGTGGGCTGCCAAAACCTTGCTGGGAAAGGTGTACCTGACAATGGCATCTGCAAAGGAAACAGCCCTTACCAAGCAAGCCGGTAAGGTAGACGGGTATAAAGATATTGCGATGGAAGTGAAAGCCCTGTATACAAAGGCATGGGAAACACTGAAAGATGTAAAAGATAACAGTGGAGCAGATCTGCTGCCGGTTTACGGAGATGTGTTCAAAATTGAAAATAAGAATGTAAACAAGGAATCATTGTTTGAACTGCAGTTCAGCTCAGTAGTTCCTTACGGCACACAATGGACCAAAGAATATGGCATGGCTTATACCGGCGGACAGGTAAATGGCAACCCGGTTTATTACACCAATTCCATGGCCGGCGTAAACAACCTTGTGTATGTACCGAAGTTTTATACCTATTATAAGAAAGGCCCTAAAGAGGTGGACTACGATAAAAGAAGGGTATGGAATCTTTCAGATTCCATGATCAATGTGGCTAATAATGCACCTTCCAAATTAACGTATATCTGGACTTCGCCCTATACGCCGGATGCTTATAATCAAAGTATCCTGGGCCGTTGCGGTGTAACCAAATACCGTTGGGGCGCCAACTGGCAAACCACTTCCCAATACCTGTATTCCAATTGTCCCAATAACGTGATTGTACTGCGTTTTGCAGATGTATTACTGATGTTTGCAGAAGCAGATTATAAAATGAACGGAACTATTTCAGCAGAAGGATTGGCAGCTATCAATAAGGTACGGCAACGCGCACGCGGACTGAATGCCAGCGGCGTTCCCGTTACTGCTGCGGAAACACCCGGCTTTAACGATTATACCGCAGCAGATATCACCACAGATGAAATATTGATGGAGCGCGCCCGCGAGTTGTGCTTTGAATTTCAGCGCTGGTTCGACCTGGCACGCACAGGTAAGTTTGAAGTATTCCTTAAAAAGAACCGGGATCCTGGAAATACAAAAATTGTAAATACAGCTACCAGTTTTGACCCGGCAAAACATTACCAGTTCCCTATTCCGCAATCGGAAATAGATCTGTCTACCAACAAAGAAAATTTTAAACAAAACCCGAATTATTAAGATGAAAGTAAGAAGCGTATTAATCAAATGGGTCATTGGAATGATCTTCCCGTGTTTCGTAATGGCCGGCAATACGGCGCCGCAGGCATACGATGTAGTAGTTTACGGTGGTACGGCATCGGGCGTGATGGCAGCTGTTACTGCGGCCCGCGAAGGACTTAAAGTAGCGATACTTGAACCTAAAAAGCATCTCGGTGGCATGGTGTCCGGCGGCCTTTCTGCTACCGATCTGGGGCGGAAAGATGTGATCGGCGGATATGCAAAGGAATTGTACCAGCGTTGCGGTAAATATTATGGCCTGAAGGATACCGTTGCCTGGTTTCCTGAACCGCATGTAGCAGAAAAAATATTAAATGATATGATGAAGGAAGCCAACGTTGCTGTATTCATTGATCACCGGTTGAAAGAAAAGAATGGTGTGAAAAAGAAAGCGGGTAAGATAACGGAGATCACCATGGAGAACGGCGCCACCTTTTCTGCTAAAGTATTTATTGATGCCAGCTACGAAGGCGACCTGATGGCGTTTTCCGGTGTGTCTTATATTGTGGGCAGGGAAGCGCAGAGTGAGTATGATGAATATTCCGCCGGGATCAGGGAAGGCTCCGGCGCCAGGAGCGCTTTTGAAAACGGTAAGCTGTTACCGGGTATCCAGGCAACACCTCCAGGGCCCATTGGAGCAGGCGATAAAAAAACGCAGGCTTATAACTTCAGGCTTTCCCTTACCAATAATAAGGCAAACCTGGTGTCTTATCCCAAACCGGCAAACTATGATCCGGCCAGGTATATCGAGCTTTATTATTCTACTATGGACGCCATCAATAAACTGGGCGCCGCAACAGCCGCTGCAAAATTATTTCCCGGTATGGGAAAAATCCCCAACAGCAAGGTAGATCTTAACACCGCTGATTATGTGGGTGGTAACTGGGATTACCCGGATGGTTCCTATAAACGCAGAGCGGAGATCTGGCAGGATCACATTGATTATGTAGCCGGGTATGTTTATTTCCTGGCGAACGATCCCCGCCTGCCTGCTGAATTTCGGGATGTATTTAACCAGTGGGGATTATCGAAAGATGAATTTGCAGATAACAATAACTGGCCTTATGAATTATATGTGCGCGAGGCCCGTCGCATGACCGGCGATTGGGTGATGATACAGAAAGATGTAATTTCAGAAATGCAGAAACCCGACCCCGTGGGCCTGGGCTCCTATGGGCTGGATGTGCATCGTGTGCAGGGCTATGCCGACAGTAAAGGCCGTCTCAAATATGAAGGCGGATTACAACGCACCGAGCCTGAACGCATGAAACATATCCCATACCAGATACCTTACCGCGTGTTGCTGCCAAAGAGAAAGGAAATTTCCAACCTGCTGGTAACCGTATGCATATCTGCCACTCATGTGGTATATGCTACTATCCGTATGGAGCCGCAATACATGATCATGGGGCAGGCAGCCGGTGAAGCGGCGGTACTGGCTATTAAGGAAAATAAAGCGGTGCAGGATGTAGATACAAAAGTATTGGGTAGTAAACTGGCGCAACAAGGAGCGAAGCTGGAATCAAAAATAAAGGAGCTGAGCGACCTGCCGGCGCCGGCATCAATAGACTAAGTATGCGATCATTTGTTTTTTTATTATTGTTCTGGCTGCCGGCCCATGCCGGCTGGTGGCCGGAGCAGAAAGCTCCCCGCTCAATTGTAATCGCTGGTATACAACATGCTTCAGATATGCCTGAAATGAACCTGGCGCAATCTGTTGCCGGGCTGGCTGCACAGGCATTGAATGATGGCAGCGGTGATGAAGGCGTATGGATTGAAACAACGAATGCTATCTACCATACTTATTTTAATTCGCTGGTAAAAAGATTAAAAGCCAAAACACATGGCACGTTCACTACCTGGCAACTGGTTGACAGGTATCAGGCAAAGGGCATCATCAAAGGTTATGTGCTGTACGATTTCAACAGGAAGGATAATTCTGTGAACCTGGCCACCATGTATGCCGCACTGGGAAAAGGAATTTTAATAGATGTAACGCAGGAAGCTGCGGCCAGAAGCAGGGGCTTGAAAAAACTATACGATGCTACGCAGGCGGTTTTGGATGCTGCAGCTCTCCGGGAATTATTGCCGGAGCTGAATCCCCACCTGCTGGTGATAGGCAACCCGAATTATTCCAATAACCGTGACTATGCGATTGCACAAAAAAGTATGGTGTATTATGGTATTGACACGCTCTTTCAATCTGTTATCAAATGGGTGAAACCGCTTTCGCCCGTAATAGGCTGGAATGCAGGTGAGGAATTTAAACACATAGAACCATGTACCAGCTGGGGGCTCATAAATACAGCCTCGGACTGGTGTATGAACCTGCCTTTGCTGTCCATACCACCTGTAAACAAATTGCCGCAGATCCGCACACTCGATCCAAAGGATATTAACTGGCAGGAGCATGCCAACTACCATGCGTTTGTAATGAGCGATGGCGATAACATGCAATGGACGTTTGGCAATTTTCTTAACAGCAAAGATTACTGGAACAATCCATACAATGAGCGTATCCCCATGTCGTTCACCAGCTGTGTACTTAACCTTTCGCAGGCTGGCAGCGATGTATACAGCTACCTGGTAAAAACCCAGCCCAGGCATGCTTCGGTAGTGGAATACGGAGGCGGTTATTATTATCCTGATCTCTTTGCCAGGTTAAGACCCGACAGGGAAAAGTTGCTTCGCGAATATGCAGGCATGATCAATACACAAATGAAAGCAACAGGCACAAAGGTTTTCGGATTTATCTGCAAAGATGTTTCCGGTGAAGAGGCCATGCAAGCATACAGGATATATGCAGAAGAGATAGAAGACCTTACAGGTATGATAGCTGTACAGTACTCGCCTTATAACGGTGGCGACGGAAAAGTTTTCTGGGTAAAAAATAAAAAGGGAACAGCCATTCCCGTAGTGACCTGTAAATACCAGCTATGGGCCAATCTCAGCAGGAAAGGCTCAGGCGATCCTGTACAGGTTGCCAACTGGATAAATGAAGATAACGCGCCATCTCCTTCCGCCAACAAACAACTGAACTGGACCATTGTACATGCCTGGTCACATTTCAGCGATAGCGCCACACATCATTCCATTGTTACAAAAGATAAAAAAAATACTGCGGGCGAACGCGGTGTAATGCCGGTGAAGTGGACAAAGGACCTCCTTGATGAAGGAACAAAGGTAGTTTCCATTGAAGAGCTTTTATGGCGGATCAGGATGCAGCACAATGCTGCCGAAACGCTTAAAGCAATCGGCATTCATCAATAATCAGCGAAAACATTATGCAAAAAAATACAAGGATAGGCCAGCTGCTTTCCATACCGGTGATTGTAGCGGCATTGGGTTATTTTGTTGATATCTACGACCTGTTGCTGTTCAGCATTGTGCGTATTCCAAGTTTAAAGGCCCTGCATGTGGCAGATGGTGAACTGATGGAACAGGGCATCTACCTGATCAATATGCAAATGGCAGGAATGCTGCTGGGCGGGATTTTATGGGGTATTACAGGAGATAAGAAAGGACGGCTGTCGGTATTGTTTGGTTCTATCCTGCTGTACTCGGTGGCAAATATTCTCAACGGTTTTGTAACAACCGTAGATCAATACGCCATTTTGCGTTTTATAGCAGGGATAGGTCTTGCAGGCGAACTTGGCGCCGGTATTACACTGGTAGCAGAAATACTTCCAAAGGAGATACGGGGTTATGGTACCGCTATTGTGGCTTCTGTAGGCGTATTGGGGGCGGTACTGGCTTATTTTATTGCCGATATGTTCGATTGGAAGATCGCTTATTTTATTGGCGGCGGATTGGGATTGGCATTACTGGTGCTCCGGTTCAATGTATTTGAATCTGGTATTTTTAAAGAAGTGAAGAAGGAAAACAGATCGCGTGGTAATTTCTTCTCTTTATTTTCTTCTTCCAGAATATTTTTTAAATACCTGAGATGTATAATGATAGGTTTACCTATCTGGTTCGTTATCGGCATCCTGATCACTTTTTCACCGGAGTTCGGAAAGGCAATAGGGCTCGCCGTTCCCGTGGAAGCAGGCAAAGCAGTGATGTTTTGTTATATCGGGCTTTCACTGGGCGATATGAGCAGTGGTTTGCTAAGCCAGTATTTGAAAAGCAGGAGAAAAACGGTGTTTATTTTCGTGATGCTCACCTGTTTGGCGATAGCTGTTTACCTAAGCCAGCGATCGCAGAGCGTAGCCGTTTTTTATGCTTTATGCGGCCTGCTGGGATATGCCATTGGTTACTGGGCTTTGTTTGTAACTATAGCGGCTGAACAGTTTGGTACTAATATGCGGGCCACGGTAGCTACCACGGTTCCTAATTTTGTGCGGGGAAGCGTAAATATTTTTACACCTGCTTTCTTGCTGTTGAAAAATCATCATGGCGTTACCGTTGCTGCGGGCGTGGTAGGCATTGTTACAATCCTGCTTGCACTGCTCGCAGTATGGAAGATGGAAGAAACTTTCTCCAAAGATCTCAACTACACAGAATAAAATTATTATCTCTTCAAAACATATAAATGATGAAGAAAAGAAACTTTCTTTTTGCAGCGCTTATTTTTTCAATGACTGCAAAAGCACAGCAAACTTATGATATATGCGTGTATGGTGGCACATCCGGCGGTGTAATGGCGGCATATGCAGCAAAAAAAATGGGGAAGTCGGTGTTGTTGATCGAACCGGGAAAACACCTCGGCGGCATGTCGTCCGGCGGATTGGGTTATACTGATATCGGTAACAAATACGCCGTGACCGGCCTGGGGATCGATTTTTACCGCAGGGTGGGCAAGTACTACGGCCAGTTTGAATCCTGGATATTTGAACCGCATGTGGCGGAAGATGTATTTATGCAATACATCAGGGAAGCCGGCGTACCGGTGCTTTACCAATCGAGGATTGTATCAGCGGTAAAGAAAAATGGATTTATAAAGGAGATCTCGCTGGAAGATACGCAGGCTCCATCTGCACAGAAAAAAACTATCCGTGCAACGGTTTTTATTGATTGTTCTTATGAAGGCGACCTGATGGCAAAGGCCGGCGTGTCTTATATGGTAGGAAGGGAGTCTTCCGCGGTTTACAACGAATCGTACAATGGCGTACAGGTGCAGCCACCTGCTACTCCGCAGCATGGCAACCAGGTGCCAGATGGCGTAGACCCGTATAAGATACCCGGCAATCCATCCAGCGGTTTGTTATGGGGTATCAGCAATGCAAAGCTGCCGCCCATAGGCAGTGGTGATAACCATGTGCAGGCATATAATTTCCGCATTTGTTTAACAGACGATCCTGCCAACAGGATACCCATTACCCGTCCGGAAGATTATGATTCCAGTCGCTATGAATTACTGCCCCGTTATATCGCAAAGCTCACCGCGCCAAATGATATCAGGGAGATCCTGAAATTTGACCTGATGCCTAATCATAAAACAGATATCAATAACGGTGGTGGTTTTTCCACGGATATGATTGGCAGGAACTGGGAATACCCGGATGGTGATTACGCCACCAGGGAAAGGATCCAGAAGGAGCATGAACTGTATAACAAAGGCCTGCTGTATTTTATAGGGCATGATCCGCGTATCCCCGATAGTGTGCGCCTGTTTATGTTGAACTGGGGATATCCGAAAGATGAATATGCGGATAACGGCCACTGGAGTCCGCAAATGTATATCAGGGAAGCCCGCAGGATGCGTGGCGCTTATGTAATGACCCAAGCCAATTGTGAGCGGAAGGAAATTGTAACGGATGGCATAGGCATGGCGGCTTATGGTATGGATTCGCACAATACACAGCGACTTGTAATAAACGGAATGGTGAAGAATGAAGGCGATGTGGAGAAAGGAGGAGCTGGCCCCTATCCTATTGCTTACCGCTCATTGACGCCTAAAGAAAGCGAATGTAAAAATTTACTGGTGCCTGTTTGTTTATCCGCCAGTCATATAGGTTACGGCTCTATCAGGATGGAACCAGTGTTCATGGTACTGGGACAATCCGCCGCTATAGCAGCGGCATTCGCAGTGGATGGACGAACCACCGTGCAGCAGGTAGATGTAAGGAAGATACAGGCGCTTTTGGCTGCCAACCCCTTGCTGAATGGCAGTACACCGGAAATACTGGTTGATAACGATGATAGTACCCATGTGGAAATTACCGGTAAATGGGCACTGAAAAAAGGAGGCACCTATGGTCCGTCGGCTTTTTATTCTGTTGTAAACGACCAGCCAAAGTCGGTGAAATTTATACCGGAAGTGAAGAAGAGTGGAAGTTATGACATCTATACTTATGTGCTGCCAGGAATCAACAATATATCTCCGGCTACCAAAGTGACCGTTTTTGATGGCAGGCAGTCTAAAGAGATAAGTATTATTAAAGAGAAGGTGATCGTTAACGGGCAAACCAGCGGAGAATGGGTGCATCTCGGGAAATTTGATCTGCCGGCAGGCAAAAAAGCAGGGGTTACCATTTCCAACAGGGAAGCCGGTGGTGTAATTGTGGCCGATGCGGTATTGTTTGTGCCGGCACACTAATATTCATTTAACGTAAGTACAAAGAATGAAGCAGTTATTTTTATGTTTGTGTGGATGGATGATATGCAGTATATCAAAGGCACAGGACCCCGTTTCCTTTGTGAACCCGCTGGTAGGAACGGCTTCCAGTCATGAGTTATCAAATGGTAACACCTATCCTGCCATTGCAGTGCCCTGGGGCATGAATT
>JBCNPS010000275.1:0-9498 GCA_039593235.1 Chitinophaga sp.
GGTATTGCCGTAGCTGCTGGCAGAAGCTGCGGGCGGCGCTCACACTGAAGTTGCCGATATTGGCGCCCATAAAAAGCAGCACTTTCTTTTTGGCAGTTACTTTATTGGCCTGTTGCAGCATATGGAAGTATTCTCCGTTCAGTCCATGCATTTGCAGGCCGGGCACCTGTGCGGGCAGGTGCTTTTCCAGCTGGGCAATTACATTGGCGGATATGTCGATCGGGAAATACGTGTAGTCTATACCGTTACTGATCAGCTGTTGGAGCAGATGAACAGATTTTGTGGCATCGCCTGCACCCAGTTCCACCACATCAAATTCGCCGGCATATAACTGTAACGCCTGTACTATTTGCGCGGATTGTTCGCGGAGGATTTCCATTTCGCAGCCCGTCAGGTAGTATTCATGGCATTGCATGATCTGCTGAAAGAGCGCGTCTCCGGCTGCATCATAAAAATATTTCGGGTCCAGGTATTTCTGTGGTGCGCTGAGCCCCTGCACTACATCATGATAGAATATACCAGTGGCTGGTTTGCGCCTGCCTGATACAAGCACACTTGGAATTACAGTCATACTTATTTTTTGATATACTGAATGTAGATCTTTGAAGATCCGGATCAATTTTCATAACGGAGTCTCAATCATCCTGCCAATCTTATCCCGGTAAACTGCCATCTCAGCGAAGGATGGAAAAAATTACGGTAAGTAATGCGGCTGTGGTTGGGGGAAGTTACCTCAGAGCCACCGCGCAGCACCATCTGGCTGATCATGAATTTTCCGTTATATTCTCCGATGGCGCCGGGCGCCTTCGCAAAACCGGGGTAGGGCAGGTAGGCGCTTTCGCACCATTCCCAGCGGTAGCCCCATGATAGTTGTGGTGCGGCCACTTCCCATTCAAACTCGGTAGGCAGCCGTTGTCCCTTCCAGGCGGCATATGCTGCCGCTTCGTAATAGCTGATATGCGTAACGGGCGCATCGGGCATTAAAGGCTGCAGCCCCTGCCAGGTATAATGCATCCATTTCCCATCGATATTGTACCAGTACATGGGCGCGGTTACCTGGTTATTCTTTACCCAATCCCATCCTTCGGCATGCCAGTAACGGAAATCCCGGTAGCCGCCGGCCTGGATGAAGTCCAGGTATTCCGTATTCGTTACCAGCGCCGTGCTGATCTTATAATCCGCCAGGTATACGCTATGCCTGCCCAGCTCATTATCAAAACAAAATCCATCGCCTGCAAAACCGATATCGTATACACCGGCACGTATATTTAACCACGGATCCCCGGGATTGTTCACCACGGGAACATCTTTATGGTGAATATCGTATGCAGGGAACAGCGGGTTATGCCCGAGAATATACTTGATGTCGGTATACAGCAGTTCCTGGTGCTGCTCTTCATGGTTCAGACCGAGAATAAACAGCTCTTGCAGCTCCGGCGACAGTTCATCTTCCAAAAAATCCACCATGGCATCATCCACATATTTCCGGTAACGCATAATATCCTCTACAGCAGGCCGGCTCAGGTTACCCCGGTTGGTGCGGATCACCCTTGCGCCCACCGACTCGTAATAGCTGTTGAATACATAATTGTACTGCGGATCAAATACCGTATAACCTTTGACGTTAGGGAGCAGGATGAAGGTTTCAAAGAACCAGGTGGTATGCCCGAGGTGCCATTTAGGCGGACTTACATCCACTACAGGTTGCACTACATAGTCTTCCGTTTTTAGCGGGGCGCATATTTTTTCGCTTCTCCGCCGTACTGTTTCATATTGTTCTTTCAGTAACATAATTACAGGTGCTTACTGTTGATTCACATATTTGGTAAAATCCGAGATGCTTTTGATATGCAGCTCCTGTGCTGCTGTTCTGCGCATCATTAATGCGTAGGTATTATTAAAACCGATGGGCTGCAGCCATTTGATATGGTACTGCTTTGCAAATGCGGCACTTACATAATCGTATACTTTACGGCTGTTGCTGATAATGCTGTCTGTTACCTGTTGCGGCGCCTGTAGTAATACCAGCAGCCCGGTGCCGGTATATTCAGGATACATATCGATCTGGTCATTTACCAATGCGTCGAATACGATCTTTGTACCGCCTAATCCTGTTTTGGTAACTGCAGCAAGACCGGTATGTCCTTCTATCAGCATTTTATACATGGCTGCAAGGATATAGCCATCGCCAAAAATTTTTGAGCCGATCCGGATACTGCCTTTATCGCCTTTGCCGGCGGGTTTCCAGAGGTTTTGGGCGACGAGGAAATCCTTTGCCACTTTTTCCGGGTTTTGTTTGAGATAGTCCACGCGGTAGTTTAATTCCGTCATAATGCTATCATTAATTGTACCAACCAGCAGGTTGAGCGCCGGCTCCAGTTCGGGGTATTTTTGCAGCGTTTCTTCCCGTACAATGGGGGCTGCATAATACGGTGGAAAAATATGTTTATCATCTTCCAGTACCACCAGGTCAAATGCTTTTACCCTGCCATCTGTGCTGCTGCCGCTGATCACATCCAGCTTTTTTTCATAGGCTGCCTTATACATGATCATATCGCTGATCACGAGTGTGCGGATATGCAGGCCGTAAATAGATTTTAACCCCAGGTCGCCATCTTTCCGGCCCATAAATTCGGGGGTAAATCCTGCCAGCATTTTACCGTTGTAAGTATCTGGCAGCAGGTAGAATGAAGAGAGGAGCAGGAAGGCAACTGGCAGTGCGTATAATGTTTTGCGGGCTTTGCGGATATTGATATGCTGGAGGAGCGACAGGAGCCAGTCGAACAGCAGTGCCAGCAAAGCCGCGGGGATAGCGCCTGCCAGCATCATATTGGTATTGTTCAGGGCAATGCCGCCGAAAATAAATTCCCCGAGTCCGCCTGCGGCGATATACGCGGCCAGCGTGGCCACGCCTACATTGATCACGGTGGCCGTGCGGATACCTGCCAATATAACAGGCATGGCCAGTGGCAGTTGTACTTTCAGCAGCATTTGCCGTCGGCTCATTCCCATACCGGTGGCGGCTTCCGTTACGTTGCTGTCAACCCCGTTGATACCGGTATAGGTATTACGGACAATAGGCAGCAGCGCATACAGGAACAAGGCCACTATAGCAGGTTTAGGGCCTATGCCCAGCAGCGGGATCATGAATCCCAGTAAGGCAATACTTGGAATGGTTTGCATTACGCCTGCAAAGCCGAGTACTGGCGCTGCCAGTCTTTTTTTCCGGGTGATAAGGATACCGGCGGGTACGCCTATAGCCACGGCCAGCAACACGGATATAAAGGTAAGCCCGGTGTGCGTGAGGGTTTGTTCCAGCAGTTTACCGGATTGTTGTTGTACAAATTCAAATAAGGTTTCGGTGGATTCCATGCCGTTGTATTAATTTTTATAGGCGGCTATTGCCTCCATCAGTCCATTCCCGTCAATCATTTTTTGTTCCTGTTCATATACTACCGTAACCGGTTCAGTTGTGATGGCTTCCAAAGCATCCCAGCAGGTGCTTGCAGCGGTTAACTGCCCGTTTGCCGCTGTGGTGGCCGCTGGCAGCCATTTCCAAAGGTCTTTTATGTGCAGTGACTTCAGTTCCAGCTGCAGCCGTTGCGGATCAAGGAATGACCTTACAAAATCGTTTACCGGGTGAAAGATCAGTTCAGCCGGCGTACCTAATTGCTGAATGCGTCCTTCGTTCATGAGGCAGATACGGTGCCCCAGTTCGAAGGCTTCTTCCACATCATGCGTTACAAGGATGATAGTTCTGTGACTGATTTCATCGAGCGATTTAAATTCTTTCCTGACGCTGATGCGGGTGAGTGGATCCAGTGCGCCGAAGGGTTCGTCCATCAGCAGTACCGGCGGATCTGCTGCCAGTGCGCGGGCCAGGCCCACCCGCTGTTGTTGTCCGCCGCTGAGTTGTTGCGGATATGCAGTGGCGTAGGTAGCCGGCAAATGGAGTTTATCCATTAGCGTGATCACCCGGTCGTGGATACGTTTTTTATCCCATTGCAGCAATGAAGGTACCAGGCCAATGTTATCACTCACCGTATAATGCGGGAACAACCCGGTGTTTTGCAGTACATAGCCAATATTGCGACGGAGTATTTCTCCGGGCAATTCCTGTATTTCTTTCCCGTTGATGAAGATCTGGCCGCTGTCGGCCTCCAGGAGGCGATTGATCATGCGCAGGGTAGTGGTTTTCCCGCAGCCGCTGGTGCCAAGCAGCACAAGTGTTTCCCCTTCCTTTACTTCAAAGGAAATATCATCTACCGCTTTTTTTTCCGGGCCAAAAAATTTGGAAACATGTACCAGTTTAATCATCCTGTGTATATCAGATTGTGGAAAAAATTGCTCATTATGGAGCGGGTTTCTCCAATGTCATAAAGAGATTGTTTAATGATTCCGCATAGAGCGGGTGAGCGAACACCATTTCACGTAGCTGCGTGGCCGTGATGTTGCCCAGCATGGCCATTTGCAGCATAGACATGATTTCGCCGCCTTCTGTGCCAATGATCGCAGCTCCCAGGATCTTATTGGTATGTTCATGCACGAGGGCTTTCATGAATCCTCTTGTTTGCCCGGTTTCTATAGCCCTGGCCACTTTATCCATACTCAGGCAGGCCACTTTAAACGGGATGCCTTCTTTCTTTGCTTCTTTTTCCGTGATCCCTATGCGGCCAAGTTGAGGATCGGTGAACATGCAATATGGAACCTGTCGGTCTTTTATACCAACGTTGGCATTTTCAAAAAGGTTTTTATAAATAATAAGATGATCGTTATAGGAGATGTGTGTAAATGCGGGACCGCCTTTTACATCGCCGATGGCATAGATGCCCGGTTCGGAGGTTTCGAGTCGGTCGTTTACCCGGATGAATCCTTTTTCATCGGTAAGCACATTGGTTTGCTGCAGTTGTAGTGCCGCGGTTTGCGGAGTTCGGCCGGTAGCTACCAGTATATGCGTGCCTGTTATAGTATCGTGGTCGTTGCCGGTAGTGATATCCACACTGATCTTCTTCCCGCTCACAGACACATGCGTTACCTGTGTACCGGTATGGATCTGCATATTTTCTGATTCCAGCATTTTTTTTATGACGGCTGCCACATCGGGATCTTCCTTTGATACCAGTTGAGAAGCGGTTTCTATGATGGTAACGTGACTGCCTAAACGCTGATAGAGTTGTCCCATTTCCAGCGCGATGTAGCTGCCTCCCAGAACGATCAGTTCTTTAGGGATAGTTACTTCATCAAGCAGGGTGGTGGAGGTAAGGTAAGGCACTTCCGCCAGCCCGGGAATGGGCGGAATAAACGGTTTGGTGCCGGTATTGATGAAAATATGATCTGCAGTTAAGATAGTTTCTTCTCCTTTATGCCCGGTAACAGTAATGGTTTTATTGCCGGTGAACACAGCTGTGCCCATAAAGAGCGTAACATTTTTGGATTGTAACCCTTTTACGGTTCCTTCGCGAAACTCTGTGACGATATTATTTTTCCGGGCTACAATAAAGGGAAGGTCCACCATGAATCCATGGCTGTGAATGCCCCAGTCTTTACTATGGAAAACGGTATGTGCTACTTTTGCGCACGCGATCATTGCCTTGGTGGGAGTGCAGCCATCGTTGATACAGGTGCCGCCGGGATATCGTTGTTCTACGACAGCGGTTTTCCAGCCTTTTTCTTCCATTTTCTTTGCCAGTGGGTTTCCACCCTGACCTGATCCGATTACGATAGCGTCAAATTTCTGCATACGGAAAGATTTAGGATGCGGGGGCCAAAGATTATACCAATGGAAAGTAAGGAAATTTCGCGAAATAAAGGCCTTCGGCCTTTGCGGATCTTGTCTGACTCACTGATTACGCTGATTTTAATGATTTCCCTGAGTTTTTATCCTGCGTTTTATTACAGCGGATGTTGTCTTTGGGGGATCACACTGATTTATTAAATATCCCCCTTAATTATTATAAAATGCAAAAAATAAAATCAAACAAATCAGTATAATCAGCGTAATCCTGAGTCAGACAAAATCCGCGTCAGACAAAATCCGCGGCCAAAGGCGATAATTCTTTATCTTTGCGGCTGCTGCGAAAAATTATAGATTTTGGTAAAGATTGATAACATAACACTTCCCGATTTTCCTTTGCTGCTGGCGCCTATGGAAGATGTGAGCGATCCTCCTTTCAGAGCCGTGTGCAAGGATGCCGGCGCCGACCTGATGTATACGGAATTTATTTCCAGCGAAGGGTTGATCCGTGATGCCATTAAGTGCCGCAAAAAGCTCGATATTTTCGAATACGAGCGCCCCGTGGGGATACAGATCTTTGGCGGCGATGAGGACAGCCTGGCGATGGCGGCGAAGATCGTAGATGTTACCAATCCCGACCTGTTGGATATCAATTTTGGCTGCCCCGTGAAAAAGGTGGCCGGAAGAGGCGCAGGCGCCGGTGTACTGAAAGACCTTGACCTGATGGTACGGCTTACAGCAGCCTGTGTAAAGGCTACCAAACTGCCTGTTACCGTGAAAACCAGGCTGGGTTGGGACGACGATTCAAAAAATATTGAAGAAGTGGCGGAACGACTGCAGGATGTGGGTATCAAAGCCCTTGCCATCCACGGCCGAACCCGCTGCCAGATGTATAAGGGCGAAGCCGACTGGACCCTTATCGGCAAAGTAAAAAATAACCCCCGTATACATATTCCCATTTTTGGCAACGGTGATATCAACAGCCCGCAGAAAGCCCTGGAGTATAAGAACCGCTATGGTGTAGACGGTATCATGATTGGCCGGGCAGTGATCGGTTATCCGTGGTTGTTCCGGGAAATCAAACATTATGTGAATACCGGTGAAATCATGGCAGGGCCCACCCTGGAAGAGCGTATTGCTGTAAGCAAGAAGCACCTGCGCCTGTCGGTGGAGTGGAAAGGGCCTGTACAAGGCATTAACGAAATGCGCGGTTGCTATGCCAATTACCTGAAAGGCCTGCCTGATATCAAACAGTTCCGTTCCCGGCTGGTGACCCTCAAAACCGTGGAAGAAGTGGAAGCCGTACTGGATGAAATTGAAGCCTACTACAAAGGCATTGAGCTGGCCAATACCCCGATTGAGCTGATCGATTACCATCAGAAATGCCCGTTATAAAGCTGGAATTTTATGATATAGTAAAACTATTTATGCGTTTGTTTTGTTATATCAGAAAATTTATAAAATGTCCAGATTTTTCCCGGTAGCCACTGCGCTGGTTCTTAGCATCACAGGCCTCCTTGCCTGCCACACATCTCCAGAAGAAAAGCCGGCGGCCGACAGCTCCGCTACTATGGTGCCGGCCCCCGATCCTCATGAACTGGGATACCGCGACCAGCAAAGGATTGAAAAAGTAATATATGGTTTTTGTGAACATTTCGACAATGGCGACCTGGCCAAATGTGTAGAATTTATGGATGATAATATCCGCGGGGAAATTGACGGCGTGAAACTGAGAGGAAAGCAGAACTGGACCGCCAAAATAGACTCGCTTTTACTTAGTACCCGTAACAGTCATTTCCTGTCCAGACACCTCATTTCCAATATGCAGTTTTCCCAGGGCGCAAATGATACCGTGCGGGTAAGCATGTATGCCAGTAATCTGTGGACAGACCTTACCAACGGGCAGATCCAGCTGATGTCGGTAGGTTATTACAAAGGGAAAGTAGTGAAGAAAGATGGAAAATGGCTGATCGCCGTATTAAATTCATTGCCAGATAGCAGGTTTGTGAAGAAATTTTACCAGGATGTTCATAGTAGTAATGAAGCATTGAAATAAGAAAGGAATTTATGGTAATAAAAAAATGGTGAAGGGCATATTCCTTCACCATTTTCATTTTATTTGGCCAGTACATTACTGGTAATGTTACCGGGAACCGCCTGGTAGCTGTCAAATGTCAGCGAAGCAGACGCCCTTCCGGAAGACAGTGTACGCAGCACCGTTATATACCCGAATAGTTCGGATAAGGGTACCAGGGCGGTGATGGTTTGCACGGGTCCGTCCATCTCTATATGCCTGATCAACCCGCGCCGCCTGTTCAGATCGCCGGTTAAGGTGCCGGTAAATTCTTCCGGCATGGTAACCGTTACTTTCATCCAGGGTTCCAACAGGCGGGGAGCCGCTTTCGCGGCCACGCTTTTGAAACCAATGATGGCGGCGTGTTCAAAATCCAGCGCATGGGAGTCGTTGCTGTGTACGGAGCCATCCAGCAGTCGTACCCGCATGGACTTCACCGGGTAACCAGCCAGCGCACCATTGTGCATGGCTGATTCAAAGCCTTTGCTGATCGAGGGGATGAACTCTTTTGGAATAGCGCCACCCCTGATCTCGTTGATAAACTCCAAACCTGTTGCCTGTTCATCGCCGGGTGATAATTCAAACTGAATGTCGGCAAAGTTGCCGGAGCCGCCATTTTGTTTTTTATACACCTCCCGATGGGTAACCGCCTGCGTAAATATTTCCTTGTACGCAATCTGCGGCTGGCCTTTGTTGATGTCCAGGTGGTATTGTGTAGCCAGTTTTTCCAGCACCACTTCCAGGTGGAGTTCACCCATGCCTTTGAGGATCGTTTGCCCGGTAGCGTTATCCACGGTTACGGTGAGCGTAGGATCTTCTTCCAGCAGCCTGTTCAGGGCATCGCCCAGTTTGTCGTTGTCTTTCGCCGATTTAGCTTCAATCGCATAACCGATCATCGGTTCCGGGAAGCTGATTTGTTCCAGCAGCACCGGGTGATCCGGATGAGAAAGAGAATCGCCTGTTTTTACGTCTTTCAGACCGGCTACCGCGCCGATGTCGCCGGCGCCTATTGCCTCCACGGTTTCATACTTATCAGACATGATCCTCATCAGGCGGCTGATCCTTACTTTACGGCCGGTACGGCTGTTCCATATAGTATCGCCGTTGTGTAATACGCCGGCGTATACGCGTACTAACGTTAACCTGCCTACGTAGTCGTCGGTGATGATCTTAAAGGCAAGTGCAGCCAGCGGCGCGTTTTCGCTGACGGGGATCATTATATCCGCATCCGTTTCAGCGTTGACGGCTTTTACATCGCCAATATCCGAAGGAGCTGGCAGGTAGATGCCTACCGCATCGAGCAGGGGCTGAATGCCCTTGTTCTTATAGGCAGCGCCGGCCAGTACGGGAACGGCTTCCATACGGATGGTAGCACGGCGCAGCGCGGTGTAAATATCCTGCGGAAGGATGCTTCCGGGATCAGTGGCATATTTATCCAATAACGCTTCATCCAGCAGCGATAATTCTTCCAGCAAATAATTACGCGCTTCCTGTGCTTCATTCAGTAAGGCCGCCGGTATTTCCTGTGTTTCATATGTTTTACCGTCGCCGGTATTCCATACGAGCGCTTTCATGGTAACCAGGTCTATTACGCCGCTGAAATCATCTTCTGCACCGATAGGCAATTGCACCGGCAGTGCATTGGCGTTTAGCCGTTGGCGTATGTCGTTCACAACACGCCGGAAATCAG
>JBCNPS010000276.1:0-9494 GCA_039593235.1 Chitinophaga sp.
TTTACCTACGAGATCAATGTGCGCTGGAAGAGGATCAATAAAACCACGGTAGAAGGCGTATGGAGTATTTCCTCCCAATATCCCGGAAAGCCCGTGAACGAGCCCGCAGCAAAGGTTACCGCCAAAGCCGCTGCGAGCGATTTTACCCGGGAACTGGCGACGCATAGCAGTTGGTGGCAACGCTTCTGGGGACAGTCGGCCATACATGTTCCGGATACGCTGCTCGAAAAACAATGGTACCTGGAGCAATATAAATTTGGCTCCGCCGCCAGGAAAAATGCACCGCCCATTTCGCTGCAGGCGGTATGGACGGCAGATAACGGCCGTATTGCACCCTGGAAAGGCGACTATCATCACGATCTTAACACCCAGCTCAGTTACTGGCCCTCCTACAGCGCCAATCATCTTGATGAAGCGATGGGCTATATCAATCATCTCGAAGCCAACAAAGCTAACTATCAACGCTATACGAAAATGTATTTTGGCGCCGGTGGCATTGCCGTACCCGGGGTTACTACGCTGGACGGTACTGAAATGGGCGGATGGATCCAGTATTCACTCTCCCCTACCGTATCGTCGTGGCTGGCCCAGCACTATTACCTGCAATGGCGCTACAGCATGGACAAAAAATTCCTGAAGGAAAAAGCCTATCCCTGGATAAAAGGCGCTGCCGCCTTCCTGGAAACCATTACGGTAAAAGATGCCACCGGCCACCGCAAACTGCCCATCAGCTCCAGCCCTGAAATAAATGACAACAGCCTGGAAGCATGGTTCCCTCAAAACACCAACTACGACCTGGCCCTGATGAAATTCACTTTCAGCAAAGCCGCGGAACTGGCTGCTGAATTAGGTTTAACCAATGAAGCGGCGCACTGGAAACAGGTACTGGAACAATTCGATGGCTTTGCACTCAGCTCCCACAACGAATTGATGTTTGCCCCAAGCATGGCGTATAACCAGTCGCACCGCCACTTTTCGCACATGATGGCCATTCACCCGCTGGGACTTATCAAATGGGAAGACGGCGCCAATGCACAGGCCATTATCAGCAACACCATACACCTGGCCGACAGTATAGGGCCGGATTACTGGTGCGGTTATTCCTATGCCTGGATGGGCAACCTGAAAGCAAGAGCGAAAAACGGCGACGGCGCTGCGAAAGACCTGCAGATATTTGCCCGCGCATTCTGCTCTGTGAACAGCTTTCACCTGAATGGCGATCAAACCAAATCCGGCTTGTCGAAATTCCAGTACCGGCCTTTTACGCTGGAAGGCAACTTTGCCTTTGCGGCGGGATTGCAGGAAATGCTGCTGCAAAGCTATGCAGGTTTTATTGAGATCATGCCGGCCGTACCTGCCGCCTGGAATAAGGTATCATTTGAAAAACTGCGCACAGAAGGCGCCTTCCTTGTAAGCGCCAGGAAAGATGGCAACCAGGTGGATGAAGTAAAAATAGTAGCGGAAAAAGGTGGAAAAACCCGGTTAAAGCTACCCTTTAAAACTTTTTTTGCCGCCAGTAACAAAGGATTTGTAATAAAGAATACGGGAGATGGATTCCTTTCCCTCAGCGCTACTCCCGGAGCGGTACTGGTGCTGAAAAATGGATATGAGTAGAAGATTTATACAACCGGGATATAAAAATCAGCCGGGGCAAGTAGTGATACCTGCCCCGGCAAACTTTACTGAAAAAAGAAGATTATCTTCCCTCTTTGATATAACTATTGAAAAAGAATATCATCCTTGCGGCCCTTCTTAGCAGGATGTTCCAATTCCCATTTCTCAGCAAAATATTTACTGCAGTCTTTGATATATTTATAATAAAGATAGTCTGTTTCAAAACTCAGCAACAGCCCGTAGCTGGGCCGGTATTCCCGCATAAAAGCGTCCAGTACCGGTGGCTGAAGCCCGGTGATCTTTTGTACCAGCATCCTGTTGAAGCGGTGATCAATGTACTTCTCCTGCTCCTCCCGTTCCAGGAAACGGCGGAAATTCTCCATCCGTTTGATCTTCCTGAGACTGAAAAGCGCGTCCAGGTTCACGCCGGCGCCCATGCCATTGCCACCGCTGGTAAGATAATCCGGTGAATAATCGAACACTTTGCGGTACTCGTTGCGGAATGCTGCGGAATCCTCGGAATAACTGCGGGGAAGTGTAGCGGTTACTTCCACCTGTTTTAAAGAATGGATGTCCACATGCAGGCTCATATCGAAAGTGCGGTTCACATTGATCTCCTTTACGGCAAATTTCTGGGTGGCTTTACCCTGGTAGGAAAAACTGATAGAATCGGAAACAGGCAATACAATGCTGTATTTGCCGGCGGAATCGGTCACAGCGCCGGCGCCGGAATTGCTCTTCACGCTCACCCCCGCCATGCCGAAACGGGCCGTACGTTCGTATACCGTGCCATGTACCCGCACCTGCCCCGTGGATACCAGGCGTAGCGAGATCAATACTATCAATATGAATATCTTTTGTAAAAATTTGCTCATTTCCATCTCAATCTAAGACAGGATGAAAACATAAGCAAGCATAACTTAAATATTAACAATTTTCTATGTTTTAAATATCCCCGTGCCCGATTGTCGTCCGGCCCTTGTTACAGGCGTTTTTCACCGATCATCTATGATAATTAAATGACAGATAATAAGAAAACACCGACAGATCCTTTGGGAGATAAAATGAAAAAAGTATATCCGTTACCGTTGGTATCAACTACCACCGCCACGGGCGTGGGCTTATCATGATGATTTCCTACGGGAAAATTTTAATTGAAAAGAAGATAGGCAGATCCTTTTGCTGTTAGCCATCCTATCGTATATTTGGCAGGAAAATTGACCCAACGGACCCAAAAAAATTTAAACCAGGCTTATGTACGGAGCAAACCCACTAACCGACGCGCTGAAAAGAGGCAACCTGCCGGCAGCGAAAGAACTAATGGATCAAGGTGAAAAACTGCCAAAAGATCTTCAGACTTATGACAAAAAACAAATCTTTGATACCCTGATCAGGGCCAAAGCATTTGAGCTGCTAAACGCCCTGGTAAAAGACGGCTTTATAGAAACGGATATCTACGAATACGAGAAATTCGACGATTCCATTTTCCCCGGCCTGTTCAGGTACCTGGGCGCAGAGCCGGCCGACCTGGAGTTCCTGGCCGCTTTTGCCGCGAAACTGGATAACATCAATGATGCCGTTCAGGATAAAACATTGCTAAGCATTGCCTTTAACAACTCCGCTCCCATTGAGCATATTAAGATACTGGTAGATGCAGGCTGCCATGTAAATTACAAAACCAATTACGAGGAAAATTACCTGTATAAGATCGTGCAGGAATATGCGATCAAAGAAGATACCGGCGTTGTTTACCTGGAATACCTCATCGGGGAAGGATTAGATCCCAATGCAGGCAACATTGTGAAAGAAACGCCGCTGCATCTTGCCATTGGCTCCAATAAACAGAAATACATCGACCTGCTGCTGCAAAACGGGGCTGACCTGAACCAACCGGGGAAAGATGGTGAAACGCCTTTTTACGCCGCCATTGTGCACCAGGTATGCAATGTGGAACTGTATGAAAAGCTGGCGGCCCATACCCCTGTGGACTTCGACATTGCCAACAAGAACGGGGAAACTGTTTTCTGCGGAGCTATGCGTATGCGCCGCAGCAACTCCACAGCAGATGTAGCGCTGATAAAGGCGTTGATCCGCGACGGCGCCGATATTTACCAGACCTCTCCCTATTACGCGAAAGGCAAGGCCGCCATCGACTGGTTAGCCGAGCAACCCGCAGATATGTTACAGGGAGTGCTGGAAACCGGTGTGATAGAGATAGACCGCCGCGATGATGAAGGCAATACCCTGCTGCATAAAGTATGCGCCTATAACGTTAACTACGACCAGGAAGCGGCGCGGCAACTTTACCGCAAAGTTAAACTGCTGATAGAACACGGTGCGGATGTAAATATCACCAACGATCTTGATCAGCAACCCATAGACCTTGCCAGCACAGATAACCTCAAATCAAAAACTGTAGAGTTACTTTTAAAACATAAAGCATAGTACCATGTCCATGTCTTTTATTATTGCCTGTGAAAGCGGCAAACGTAAAATAGCAGAAATTTTACTGGCCAATAACGAAGTTGATGTAGCCTATACCGACGAGAAAGGAAGAACGGCCCTGCATTACGCTGCACACCACGGCTACCAGGACCTGGTGAAGCTGCTGCTGGATGCCGGCGCCGACCTGGATTATGAAGATCACAACGGCGAAACGCCCTTTTATTTTTCCTGCCTGCAAAAACAAAAACAAACCGCCCTGTTCCTGCTGGAAAAAGGCGCGCGCATAGATATCAACGACCTGCAAGGTAACAGCCTGCTGCACCTCACCGCTAAAACCGGGCAAAAGGAACTGGTAGATAAACTGCTGGAAAAAGGCGTAACCGTAGACCTGGAAAACAACCAGGCCGAAACCCCATTGCTCATTGCCTCCGCGTGGCGTAATAAAGAAGTGGTGCAAACACTTATTGATCATGGCGCAGATGTAAATACCACCAACAAAGCCGGCGACAGCCCGCTCATTTTCGCTGTGCGGGCCAAAAACCCTACCATGGTCACCTGCCTGCTTGAAAACAATGCCAATGTAAATCATACCAATCACGCGGGGGAATCGGCTTTGCTGATTGCCTGTTATGATACCAACCGCGCACTCACCAACCTGCTGGTGCAACATGGGGCCGATGTACTGATCACGTCCAGGAACGGGTTGTCTCCCATATGGTATGCCTGCGCCAATAACCAGAAAGAGATCGTGAGCCTCTTCCTGGATAAGGGCATTGACGTTAATTTCAGCCAGCCACTTTCCGCAGATACCGCCAGTATGAACAGCTACCTGGATTGGGTGGAAAGCGCTGCCAGTCTTTCTATGGACAGTGCCTTTAACCTCAACCACACCTACAGCTACGGCGGGGAAAGCATGCTGCATGTAGCCGCTAAAAACGGGCATCTCAGCATGGTGAAGCTACTGCTGGAACGTGGCGCCAATGTAAATATCCAGGATGAATCAGGGAATACTGCGCTGCATTATGCCGCCTCCAATGGTAAAAAAGATATTGTAAAATACCTGCTGGAACAAAAAGCGGATGTATCTATCGTGAATACCAAAGAGCAAAAGGCCATCGACTATGCCTCCATCAAAGGGTATAACGAAATTGCCGCCCTGCTGCTCAGTTATAATTCACCGCAGGCAAAAGCAACATCCAATACTGCACCCGCTGAAGCGCCCGCCGGGAAAAGTATGGCGGATAAGAAACAGGCCCTGCTTGACCTGAAAGAGCTGCTGGACGCAGGCATCCTTTCGGCAGCTGAATTTGAAGAAGAAAAAGCAAAGATCCTTAAAGGCTGATCCATTCCAGTTATAATAGAAGGCAGCGCCGGGCGGTTTCTTTCTGCCCGGCGCTGCCTTTTTAAGCGGGCTCATAAAAAAGACCTATCTTTAGCCCGTAACCATAAGAGGTTGTTGGGCAGCTATTTTATTCCTGGCGCAGGACAGCAGGGAAATAGCATATGCCGGCAACAACCTCCCCATCCCCGGAATGCTATGCGTAATGCTATCGTTAAAAGAACAGCTTTGAAAACATTGAAGATTATTTCAATATCAATAGCTGCTATCTTGCTTTTGCTGTTTTTACTTCCCATCCTTTTCCCGACCACCATATCCAACAAAATAAAGTCGTGGACCAATAACAGTATTACCGGTGATCTGAACTTCTCCCGTGCGCGGTTGTCGTTCTTTAACCATTTCCCTTCGCTGACGCTAACCCTTTACGATTTCAGCCTGAAAGGCGCAGCGCCTTTCCAGCAGGATACATTGATAGCGGCCAGGGAAGTGGCCCTTGGCGTGAACCTGGCGAGCATTTTTTCCAGCACCATCAACATTGATGAAATTTACCTGACCCGGGGAGATATACATGTGCTGGTAGACACAGCGGGCCATCCTAATTACAATGTGTATAAATCCGCCCCGGCTGCTGCTTCCAACCCTGCGGACAGTAGCAGCGCCTCTCTGAAAATATCCCGCATACAACTGGAAAACTGTAACCTTATTTACGACGACCAGTCGCTGCCTATGTACATCCGGGCAAAAAATGTAAACTATACCGGCAAAGGCGATCTGAGCAAAGCCCAGTTCGACCTGCACTCGCGGATAGGCATCCAGGCATTTGACCTTAGCTATGGCGGCACTTCCTATATTGTATCGAAACCACTGAACGGGGAACTGATCACGAAGATCAATACCAACTCGCTGGATTTTATTTTTGAGAAGAATGACCTGAAGCTGAACGAGCTTCCCGTACGATTGAACGGCGCCTTCGGGTTCCTGAAAAACGGCTACCGGATGGATTTCCGCTTAAGCTCGATGGAATCCAGCCTGCATGCCATTTTCAGCGCGCTGCCTGCGGAATATGTGGGCTGGCTGGATAAAACGGATATACAGGGCACTGCAGATGTAAATGCCAGCCTGATCGGGGAATACATCGCGGAAACCAATACCATGCCCGATGTAACCTTTAATATGAAAGTGAGGGACGGCATCATTACCAATGCCAAAGCCCCCGCTCCTGTTAAAAATCTCTTTCTCAATTTCCAATCGAGGCTGCCACAACTGAACCTGGATAGCCTTTATATCAATGTGGATTCTATCTTCTTTAATATTGATAAAGATTATTTCAGCTCCGTGATCCGGGTACAGGGACTTACCACGCCAGACATTCATGTAAAGCTGAATACCGACATCGACCTGGAGAAATGGAACAAGGCCACCGGCGGGGAAGCCTTCGATATGAAAGGCAGGCTACAGGCCCATTTGCAGGCAGATGGCAAATACGCCAAAGGCGTTGTTTACCGCGGCCTGCGGAAACAGGCGGATACCGTGATCAGCAGCATCCCTGTATTTAAACTGACAGCGGCCCTGCGGGATGGCTACTTTAAATTTGCCTCCATGCCCCAGGCACTTCACAACATCCGTTTTAATATAGACGCCGGTTGCCCGGATAACGACTACGCACATACGCAGTTGAATATAGCAGACATTAATGCAGATATGCTGGGTAACTATATCAGGGGTTTCTTCCGGCTGCAGAACGCCAAAGAGCCGCTGGTGGATGCGCAGCTTGCCTCTGTGTTCCGTCTTGGAGATATCAGGCAGTTCTATAAAATGGACAGCCTGGATGTAACCGGCGATCTGAATATAGACATCACTACCAAAGGCAGCTATGTACCGGCCAAGCGACTGTTTCCCGTTACCACCGCCAAACTGAAAATGGATAACGGTACCGTACAAACGAAATATTACCCGCAACCCATTCAGAAAATAAATGTGGACGCCGTTGTTACCAATACAACCGGTACCATGCGCTCACTGCAGGTAGATCTGAAGCCCGTAGCTTTTGAGTTTGAAGGCCAGCCCTTCACGCTGAAAGCGGATCTTAACAACTTTGATGATCTCCGCTACAATATTACCTCCAATGGTATCATCGACCTTGGTAAAATATATAAAGTATTCGCTTTACAGGGGTATAATCTTGAGGGCTTTATTAAAACCAACCTGTCGCTGCGCGGCACCCAGAGCGATGCCACCGCCGGCAGGTACAATAAGCTCAACAACAAAGGCTCCCTGGTAGTAAGGAACATCGTTTTAACGGCGGAACAATTCCCGCTGCCGTTCTATATTAAAAACGGCGTATTCCGTTTCGACCAGGATAAAATGTGGTTCGACCAGTTCAATGCCAGTTATGGTAAATCCATTATTGTACTTAATGGTTTTCTCAGCAACGTGATCGGTTATGCCACGTTGAAAGATCAACCACTGCATGGCGCCTTTGACCTGAAAAGCAACTACATCCTGGTGGATGAACTGATGGTGAACGGCAATGTAAAAACCAGCACTGCGAAACCCGGCGCTACACCTTCCGGCGTTGTAATGGTGCCCGGTAACCTGTCGCTGGTATTGAATGCAGCCGTAAATAAAATAAGTTTCCAGGGTATTGCCATCGACAGCTTCCACGGGCAGTTGAATATCGACAGCAGCAAAGTACGCCTGAGTCAGACCGGCTTTTCCATCATCGGCGCACCGGTGGCTATGGAAGCCACGTACGCCAGTATTGATCCCCGGAAGGCAACGTTCGATTATCACATCAGCGCAAAAGAATTTGATATAAAACGCGCTTACAACGAAATAAAGATCTTCCACGACATTGCGTCTTCCGCAGCCAGCGCCAGCGGCATTGTGGGGCTCGACTACCAGCTGAGCGGCAAACTGGATGAAAACATGCATCCTGTATATCCTTCGCTGAAAGGAGAAGGCGTATTGTCTGTAAAGAAAATAAAAATGAAAGGCTTTAAACTGTTCAATGCAGTGAGCAGTTCCACCGGTAAAGACGGCGTGAAAGATCCTGATCTTTCTAAGATAGATATAAAGTCCACCATCAAAAATAATATCATCACCATTGCCCGAACAAAAATGCGGGTAGCAGGCTTCCGGCCCCGCTTTGAAGGCCAGGTAAGTCTTGATGGAAAACTGAACCTGAAAGGCCGCCTGGGGTTACCGCCGCTTGGCATATTTGGTATACCCTTTAACGTTACAGGTACACAAAGCAATCCCAAAGTGCAATTACGGAAAGGCAGCGAAAAAGATAACCTTGAAGAAACCGCGGATCCGGATGAAACGGGGAATTAAGAATGATCATCCACCGCTGCCGTTGCTATGAGCGCAAACTTTTAACCGGATCCGTGAGCGCAGCCCGGATAGCCTGGAAGCTCACAGTAAGCAAAGCGATAACAACGGCCAGCAAGGCGGCAACGCCAAACACCTGCCACCCGATAGTGATCCGGTAAGCAAAATCCTGCAGCCAGCGATGCATTACCCACCAGCCTGCGGGGAAAGCAAACAGGATGGCAATCATTACCAGTTTCAGGAAATCCCTGGATAAGAGGTGCACGATATTGGTAGCGGTAGCCCCCAACACTTTGCGGATGCCTATTTCGCGGGTACGCTGTTCTGCGGCATAAGCAGCCAGTCCGAAGAGTCCCAGGCAGGCAATGAAAATGGCCAGCACGGAGAACGACAGGGAAATTTTGCCCATCCTGTTCTCCGACTTATACAAAGCGTTAAAATCATCGTCCATGAAGGAATAACTAAAGGGCTGGTTAGGCACTGTGGCCTTCCATTTTTCTTCCATCTGCGCTACCAGTTGCGGGATATTATTACCCCGGATGCGGAAAGCCATACTGCCCCTGTTTTCCCCGAGGAAAAGCGCCAGCGGCGTCACCTGTTCGCGGAGGGAGTTGAAGTTAAAATCCTTTACCACGCCAATAATATTATAGGCATCCATTTCCTTGCTTTGCATCCCGTCGCGGAACTCGTATATTTTCTGGTTAAGGGGATCTTTAAGTCCCATCAGCCGCGCAGCTGCTTCGTTGATCACTACCGCCTGCGA